>JBBWZH010000780.1:0-3073 GCA_039648995.1 Mycobacteriales bacterium | reverse complement strand
ACCAGACCGAATTCACCGGCCTCGGCAACGGTAATGACGCGCATCCTCTCGGTGATCGACAGCGGCAGATGCCGCTGCTGTACGTTCTACCCCGCAACCCTGCCCCGACGACGAGAGGGCACGCCGTGGTCCAGGCATACATCCTCATCCAAACAGAGGTAGGCAAGGCCGCCGTGGTCGCGCAGGCCATCGCGGGCATCAAGGGTGTCACCCAGGCCGAGGACGTCACCGGCCCGTACGACGTGATCGTCCGGGCCGAGGCACGCAACGTCGACGAGCTCGGCAAACTCGTGGTGGCGAAGGTGCAATCGGTGGACGGGATCACCCGCACCCTCACCTGCCCCGTGGTGCACCTGTAACGGATGCCGCAGACCCTGGTAGCCGATCCGGTCCGGCGCCGCGCGGCGGTCGTCGCGACGTCCGTCGCCGTGCCGGTCGCGGTGCTGCTGGCACTGCTGCTGAGCCGGGGCGAGCTGCGCGGCGACCGACCTCCCGCGCCGGCGCCGACCGTGGCGCGGCTGTCCGCGCTGCCGCCGGTGGTCGTGCCGCCGCCGGCCGCGTCCGCCGCCGGCGCCCGCGCCTGCCCGGCCCTGATCAGGGCGCTGCCGGCCCAGCTCGGCGACCTGGTCGGCCGGCCGGTGCGGTCGGGGTCCAGCTGGGTGCTGGCCTGGGGCGAGCCGCCGGTCGTACTGCGCTGCGGGGTCGGCCGGCCGGCCGGGTTCGTGGTCGGAGGGGCGAACGTGTTCGGCGTGAACGGGGTGACCTGGTTCGCCCAGCCCCAACCGGACCGGAAGAGTCTCGTGTGGACAGTCGTGGACCGCGAGGTCTACATCGAGGTGCGGCTGCCGGCGCAGTACGCCAGCGCGCCGGTCCCGCCGATCTCGGACGCGGTGAAGGCGTCGCTGCGGGCGGTGCCGGTGCGGCCGGGCCGCTAGCGCGTCAGCGCAGGCCGGCGCCGCGGCCGATGGCGGTGCGGATGAGCCGATCCAGCAGGCTCGGATAGTCCACACCGGACGCCGCCCACACCCGCGGGAACATCGAGATCGGGGTGAACCCCGGCATCGTGTTCACCTCGTTGACGACCGGCTCGCCGGCCTCGGTGAGGAAGAAGTCGACCCGGGCGAGGCCGGCGCAGTCCAGCGCGGTGAACGTCCGGCGGGCCAGCTCGCGGATCCGGTCGCTCAGCTCGTCCGGCACGTTCGCCGGGACGTCGAACTCGCAGGCGTCGTCGAGGTACTTGGCCTCGAAGTCGTACCAGTCGTGGCCGCGGACCAGCCGGATCTCGGCCAGCACGCTGACCTCCGGCGGCCCGCCGTCGGTGCCCTCCAGCACCCCGCACTCGATCTCCCGGCCGGCCACGGCCGCCTCGACGAGCACCTTCGGGTCGACGTTGCGCGCGCCCGCGATCGCCGGGCCCAGGCCGTCCCGGCTGGACACCTTGGTGATGCCGATGCTGGAACCGGCCCGGGCCGGCTTGACGAACACCGGCATGCCCAGCCGGCTCAGATCCGATTCGGACAGTGCCTGGCCGGGCCGGAGCACCGCGTAGTCGCCGACCGGCAGGCCCTCGGCGCGCAGCAGCTTCTTCGCGAACTCCTTGTCCATGGCGGCGGCGCTGGCCAGCACGCCGGAGCCGACGTAGGGCACGCCGGCCATCTCCAGCAGGCCCTGGATCGTGCCGTCCTCGCCGTAGGCGCCGTGCAGCAGCGGGAAGACCACGTCCACCGAGTCGAGCACCCTGGCGCCCTCGCCGGGTTCCGTCACGACCAGGCCGCCGGTGGTGGGGTCACCGGGCAGCACGACGGCGGTACCGGAGTCGACATGCGGCAGCACGCGGCCGCTGATCCGCAGGGCTTCCGGATCGGCGCCCGGCAGCACCCACGCCCCCTTCGGCGTGATACCGACCGGGATCACCTCATACCGCTCCCGGTCGAGCGCGGCGAGCACGCTACCGGCCGACACGCAGGAGATCGCGTGCTCTGTGCTGCGGCCGCCGAAGACGACGGCGACCCTTACTCTCCGCCCGGACATGGCGGTCACCCTACCTGCCCGATCGGGACGGTCTGTCCGCTCAGCTCACGGGGCCGGCAGCCCGGCCAGCGCGCGGGCGACATCGTCGACCAGATCGGCAGCGTCCTCGCAGCCGGCGGACAGCCGGACGAAGCCGCCGGGGACGACGTCACCACCCCATTGCGCCCGGCGGTCGGCGGTGGTGTGCAGGCCGCCGAAGCTGGTCGCGGCCAGCACCAGCCGGGCGTTCGCGAGGAACGCGTCGACGGCGCCGGCGGAGGCGAGACGGAACGACAGGACACCGCCGAACCGGTGCATCTGCCTGCGGGCCAGCCGGTGGGCCGGGTCGGTGGGCAGGCCGGGGTAGCGCAGGCCGGCCACCTCCGGGCGCCCACTGAGCAGCCCGGCCATGGCCGCGGCGTTCTCCGCCTGCCGCGCCAGCCGGATGTCCAAAGTGGCCAATGACCGGTGTGCCAGCCAGGTCTCGAACGGGCCGGGAATGGCCCCTGTGGACAGTCGCCAGGCGCGCAGCGCCGCCAGTCGGCCCGGGTCGCGGACCGCGACGTGGCCGAGCAGCAGGTCGCTGTGCCCGGTCAGCGCCTTGGTGTCGGACGAGATCGAGTAGTCGGCGCCGAACTCCAGTGGGCGCTGGCCGAGTGGTGTCGCGGTCGTGTTGTCCACCGCCACCGGGACGCCATGTCGGTGTGCGATATCGACCGCCTGGGCGATGTCGGACACGTCCAGGCCCGGGTTGCTCGGGGTTTCCAGCAGTACCAGCGCGGCGCCGGCGACGTCCACGTCGGACAGTGGCCGGCCGGTGGGCAGCTCGCGGAGCGTCACGCCGCGGCCGGCCAGGTAGTCGCGGGCCAGCGCGCGGGCCGCGTAGTAGCCGTCCGCCGGCAGTACGACCGCCTGCCCGGGGCTGGTCAGGCCCAGCAGGACCGCGCTGACCGCGGCCATCCCGGAGCTGAACGCGACCGCGCTGCCGCCTTCCAACTCGCCCAGCGCCGCCTCGTACCGGCGCCAGGTCGGGTTGTCGCCGCGGCCGTAGGAGTCGGCGCCG
>JBBWZH010000500.1:0-7728 GCA_039648995.1 Mycobacteriales bacterium | reverse complement strand
ACGGCCCGGGCGGCGCCGTCCACCTGCTCGGTCCGGCGCAGCCGGAACGTCCGGTGGAACGGAGCGTTCACCGAGACCGAGACGTACTGGGCGGTGCCGTCCTCGCCCGGGGCCAGCACGCCGTGCTCCTGGTAGGCCGGCTCACCGGGCTGGTCGACGCCGATGTCCAGCGCGACCGCGGCGCCCCCGGCGAGGGCCAGCACGGTCAGCGTGCCGTCGAACCCGCTGCCGTCCTGGTCGATCCCGCGGCCCCGGTAGTGGCCGGCCCGGCCGGCCAGCACCGCCGTGAGATCCGGCGGGCCCGGCTCGGCCGGCGCGACGGCCGGTGGTGGCTCGGCGGGGTCGGGCGGCGGGCGGTCGGGCTCGGCCTGGGTCACGGCGTGGCAGGGTATCCGGTTTCGTCCCCGGCCGTTTCCGTGGACCCGTTGACAGCCCCACCCCTGTGAGTACCGTGTGTTACTAATCACCACTCTACGTAGCACCTGCGGCACGCACCGGCCCGTCCCGCGCCAGCCGGCGTTCCCCGCCGCACAACCAGGAGGTGCATGCATGACCGCCCTCTACCACGGCGTGGCAACCGTCGAAGACACCACCGACCGGGCCATGACGACCCTCTATCACCAGTGGTACAACGCTGTGGTCGACGGGCTCCGCCTCGACGCAAGCACCTTCCAGTTACTGCAGCCGAGCACGCCGCTGAACGGCAGCATCGAGCAGCTCTGGACGTACTTCAACACGATCCCGCCGCACTCCCTGGTCAGCAACATGCAGCTCAACGGCCTGCACCGGTTCTACGACGAGTACCGGGCCGTCGTCAGCAGCCTGATCAGCCACCCCGGCGACCCGATCTCGATGGCGCAGCAGTCGCTGAACTACCAGTTCGGGTTCGTGCACGGGGTACCGAACTTCGGCGCCACGCTGCAGGAGCTGCGGGACGGGCTGGTGCACGCGCCGTCCCGCTCGTTCGCGTTCAACAGCGCGACGCAGAACGCGGACACCTCCAACACCTGGGCCAAGGACGCCGTCGGCGGCATCTGGAACTTCTTCGAGGCCGGCGCCACCGGCGCGTGGGCCGCCATCCAGGAGAAGGCCGCGGCCGGCCAGGTGGTCGTCTCGCTCTCGTTCGACCACGTGCTCTGCTACGCCGCCACCCCGGCCAGCTGGGACAACCTGGCCGCGCTCGCCGCCGCGTACGCGATCCGCGACGAGCGGATGTGGCCGGGCGTGCCGAACTGGAACACCGTGTTCGGCCCGACCGGCACGCTGCAGCGGCTGCTCACCGACCTGGTCGTCGTCGACGGCATCAACATGTCGATGACGTCGGCGGCCGACTACGACCTGACCGAGCAGGAGATGATCCACGCTCAGGCCAAGGTCGGGTTCTTCCCGTTCTACTGTCCGAACACGCCCAACGGGTTCACCTCGTCGATCTCTTTCGACACCCGGGGCACGATGACGGTCACCGCGGCCAGCCCGATCGGCCACCCGCTGGTCCTCGGCGCGGTCGCGACACCGACATCCACGCTGCTACAAGGTCACATGACACACCGCTAGGGGGTGGTGGAACGCCGCGGGTGGCCGACGCCGGCCACCCGCGGCACACCCCACCCTGGCGGCCCACCTGCACCCGGCCGCAACATCGATGGCCTAGGGTCGTGGCATGTCCTCCCGCCGAGCTGAGCGGCTGGTCAACCTCGTGCTCTGCCTGCTGTCCACCAGGCAGTACCTGACTGCGGAACGGATCCGGGCCGCGGTGCCCGGTTACGAACCGGATGACGGCAATGAGAAGGCCGACGACGCGTTCAAGCGCATGTTCGAACGCGACAAGGCGGAGCTGCGCGAGCTCGGCGTGCCGCTGGAGATCGGCCGGAACAGCGCGTTCGACACCGAGGACGGCTACCGGATCGCCCGCCGCGACTACGAGCTACCGGACATCTCGCTCGCCCCGGAGGAGGCCGCCGCGGTCGGGCTGGCCGCCCGGCTCTGGCAGTCGGCGGGGCTGGCCGAGGCGGCCCGGGGCGCGCTGCTGAAGCTCCGCGCGGCCGGCATCGAGGTGGACCCGGTCGGCGAGCTCGACGTGGAGCCCCGGCTGGACGCCACCGAGGACGCGCTGCACCCCTGCCTGGACGCGGTGCAGTCCGGCCGGGCCGTCGCGTTCGTCTACCAGAAGCCGGACGGGGCCAGCGAGCGCCGCGAGGTCGAACCGTGGGGCGTCGTCTCCTGGCGCGGCCGGTGGTATCTGGTCGGGCATGACCGGGGCCGGGAGGCGCCGCGCTGCTTCCGGCTGTCCCGGGTCAGCGGCGCGGTCCGCCCGATCGGGCCGGACCGGGCGGTCAAGGTGCCCACCGGCATCGACCTGGTCGGCTACGTCGCCGCGTACGACCCGGGCGATCAGCGCAAGCTGACCCGGATGCGGGCCCGCCGCGGTGCCGCCACCGGCCTGCGCCGGATCTCCCGGGTGGTCGAGCGCGGCGAGGACACCGGCGAGGACACCGACCTGCTGGAGACCTGGTACATCGACCCCGAGTGGATCGCCGACCGGATCGCCGGCCACGGCTCGGCCGTCGTCGTGCTCGAGCCCCCCGAGGTCCGCGACGCGGTCATCCGCCGGCTGCGCGCCCTGGCCGGCGAGCCGGGCCGGGTCCGGCCGGCGGCCGGGGAGGGCCGGTGACGACGTCGGCGGACCGGTTGCCGCGGCTGCTGGCGCTGGTGCCCTACCTGCTCGGCCGGCCGGGCATCCCGGTCGCCGAGGCCGCCGCCGACTTCGGCGTCACCGAGGCGCAACTGCGCCGGGACCTGCAACTTCTCTGGGTCTGCGGGCTGCCCGGGCACGGCCCCGGCGACCTGATCGACCTGTCGTTCGAGGGCGAGACGGTCACCGTCACCTACGACGCCGGGATGTCCCGGCCGCTGCGGCTGTCGGCGGACGAGGCGCTGGCCATCGTCGTCGCGCTGCGCACCCTGGCCGACGTCCCGGGCCTGCAGGAGCGGGACGCCGTCGAGCGGGCGCTGGCGAAGGTCGAGTCGGCGGCCGGCGGCGCGGTCGAGGCGGCCGGCGCGGTGGCGGTCCGGGTGGAGCGCTCGGACCGGCGGCTGGCCGAGGCCCGGCGCGCCCTGGACCAGGGCCGCGCGCTGCACCTGAGCTACTACGTGGCGGCCCGCGACGAGACCACCGAGCGGGACGTCGACCCGGTGCAGCTGCGCTCGGTGGAGGGCCGCTGGTACCTGGAGGCCTGGTGCCGGCGGGCGGAGGGGATGCGGCTGTTCCGGCTGGACCGCATCGACGTGCTGCAGGTGCTGGACGAGCCGTCCCGGCCGCCGGCCACCGCCCGGCCGCGCGACCTGTCCGGCGGGGTGTACCAGCCGGCCGCCGAGCACCCGCTGATCAGCCTGCGGCTCGGCCCGGCCGGCCGGTGGGTGTCGGACTACTACCCGTGCGACTCGGTCAGCGACCTCCCGGACGGCGGCGTGGTGGTCACGCTGCGGGTGGCCGACCCGACCTGGGTGCGCCGGCTGGTGCTCGGCTTCGGCGAGGCGGCCGAGGTGCTGGCCCCGGAGTGGCTGGCCGAACAGGTCCGCACCGAGGCTCGGGACGCCCTCGCCGCGTACGCGGAATGAACACTCGCCGGCCTGCCGGCCGCGGCCGGGTAAGGTGCCGGCCGTGCTGATCCTGATCGCCTGGCTGGCCGCGGCCGGGTTCGCGGTGCTGGTCGCCGGCGTCGTCGGGTACGAGCTGGCCGGGCACATCCGCCGGCTGCGGAAGGCCGTTCAGGCGGCCGTCGACGACGTGCTACCGCGCGCCCAGGCCCTCGTCCCGCCCGCGTCCAAGGGCCGCCATCGCGCTCCGGCACCGGAGTGACAAGCCGGGTTCACCCGGACGAGGGTCGCCGCCATTCGGCCGAACAGGTCGTAGGATGACGGCAGGCCCCGCACCCGGCGGGGGTTCCCGCCGATATCGACGTCTGAGAGGCCGCTAGTTATGGCAGGTCTTGGTGCCCCGGAAATCATCGTCATCGCGATCGTGATCTTCGCGTTGTTCGGCTACAAGAAGCTCCCCGACGCAGCCCGCTCCGTCGGCCGCTCGATGCGGATCTTCAAGGCCGAGACCAAGGGCATGCAGGAGGACAGCGTGCAGGCCAAGGCGCAGGCCGAGCACGTCCGCAACCCGATCGAGGGCACCCCGGTGCCGCCGCCGGCCGCGCCCACCCAGGCGCCCACCACGACGCCGACCTCCGAGTCGCTCTGACCGCAGGCTGACGCTCGGCGCCGGCCCGCTATCCCACCGTGACCGCACCCAAGGTGTTCCGGATGCTGTCCCGCCGTCGGACCCGCTCGCCCGACGGCTCGATGCCGCTGCGCGAGCATCTCGTCGAACTTCGCCAGCGGCTGATCAAGGCGATCTTCTTCCTGATCCTCGGTGGAGTCGCCGGCTGGTTCCTCTACCCGAGCATCATCAACCTGTTGAAAGAGCCGTACTGCCAGATTCCGATCTCGCACCGGGCCAACTTCGGTACCGCCAATGGCGGCTGCTCGCTGCCGTTCTTCGGCCCGCTCGACGGCTTCGTCCTTCGGTTCAAGGTGGCTGGGATCGCCGGCCTGGTGCTCAGCTCGCCGTTCTGGCTCTACCAGCTGTGGGCGTTCATCACGCCGGGGCTGCGCCGCAACGAGCGGCGCTGGACGGTGCTGTTTGTCGTCACGTCCACGCTCCTGTTCGCCTGCGGCGCGGTGCTGTCCTACTACACCCTGGGCAAGGCGCTCACGCTGCTGGTCAACATCGCCGGCCCGGGCACCATCGCGGTGATCGAGATAACCCGGTACATCGGCTTCGTCATGACGATGCTGCTGGTCTTCGGGGTCTCGTTCGAGCTGCCACTGCTCGTCGTGATGCTCAACCTGGTCGGGATCCTGTCGGCACAGCGCCTGATCCGCTGGCAGCGGATGGCGATCTTCCTGATCTTCGTGTTCGCCGCCGTCGCCACCCCCAGCCAAGACCCGATCAGCATGTGCATGCTGGCCATCCCGATGTGCCTGCTGTTCGAGGTCGCGATCCTGATCGCCTGGGTGCACGACCGGCGTAAGGCCCGGCGGGAGGCGGAGGACTCGTTCCACGACCTGTCCGACGACGACGCCTCGCCGCTCGACCTGACGCCTTCGTCGCTGGATTAGCCGACGCCGTCCGGGCCGGCCAGGCCTGATCGGTTCCGGACGGCGAGCACGGCGCGGGGCGGAATGGGCAGCACCGGCTTGCCCGGGGCGCTACGGTCCGCGTCGTGACCAACGTCGCCGCCCTGCTGGCCAACCCGACCGCGGGGCGCGGCCGCGCCGCCCGGCTGGTCGAACCGGTGCGGGCCGCGTTGCAGGCGGCCGGCCTCGACGTGCTGCTGCTGGTCGGCCGGTCGGCGGACGAGTCGGTCGCGCTGACCCGGGCGGCGGTGGCCGACGGGGTGTCAGCGGTCGTCGCGGTCGGCGGCGACGGGCTGGTGCACTGGGTGGTCCAGGCGCTGGCCGGCACCGGCGTGCGGCTGGCGGTCGTCCCGGCCGGCACCGGCAACGACTTCGCCACCGTCCTCGGCGGCCCGCGTGACCTGGGCAGCCTGGCCGCGGCGGTCGCCGGCGGCAGGTCCGCCGAGCTCGACGCCGGGCTCGCGGTGCCTGACCCGGCCGGCGGCCCCACCACCGGCGGCGCCACCGGCGGCTCGGCCGACCGCTGGTGGACCGGGGTGCTCTGCGCCGGCTTCGACTCGGCCGTGAACGAGCGGGCCAACCAGATGCGCTGGCCGCGCGGCCCGCGCCGGTACGACCTGGCGGTATTCGCGGAACTGTCCGCGCTGCGCCCGCGCCGGCTGGTGCTCACCGTCGACGGCGAGCGGCAGGAGCACGAGATCACCCTGGTCGCCGTCGGCAACGGCCCGCAGTACGGCGGCGGGATGCGGATCTGCCCGGACGCGCGGATGGACGACGGCCTGTTCGACGTGACCATCGTCGGCCCGCTGCGCCGGGCCGAACTGGTCCGGCTCAAGCCGCGGCTGCGTACCGGCCGGCACGTGGAACACCCGTCGGTCCGGGTGATCCGGGCCGGGTCGGTCCGGCTGGAGTGCCCGGACGTGATCGCCTACGCCGATGGCGAGCGGCTGGCGCCGCTGCCGCTCACGCTCACCTGCGTCCCGTCCGCGCTGCGTGTGGTGGTGCCGTAGCAGCGCCCGCCGGCCTGCTCTCTACGCTGGAGGTATGACCAGCCCGGCGCAGCGGTACGCCGCGGCACGTGACCGGGCGACCCATCCGGCGCTGAGCGAGTTCTCCGCCGGCTACGGTTTCGCGCTCGACCCGTTCCAGCTGCAGGCCTGCCAGGCGCTGGAAAGCGGGCTCGGCGTGCTGGTCTGCGCGCCCACCGGTGCCGGCAAGACCGTGGTCGGCGAGTTCGCCGTGCATCTGGCCCTGGCCGAGGGCCGCAAGTGCTTCTACACGACGCCGATCAAGGCGCTGTCCAACCAGAAGTACGTCGACCTGTGCGCGCGCCACGGCGAGGCCTCGGTCGGCCTGCTGACCGGCGACAACACCGTCAACGGGGACGCGCCGGTGGTGGTGATGACCACCGAGGTGCTGCGCAACATGCTCTACGCGAGTTCGGCCGCGCTCGACGGGCTCGGCTACGTGGTCATGGACGAGGTGCACTACCTGGCCGACCGGTTCCGCGGCGCGGTGTGGGAAGAGGTGATCATCCACCTGCCCGAGTCGGTCCGGCTGGTGTCGCTGTCGGCCACGGTCAGCAACGCGGAGGAGTTCGCCGACTGGCTGGTCAGCGTCCGGGGCGACACCCGGGTGATCGTGGACGAGCACCGCCCGGTGCCGCTCAGCCAGCACATGCTGGTCGGGCGCCAGCTGTTCGACCTGTTCGTGAACGGCTCGGTCGAGGTCGACCCCGACCTGGCCAGGCAGGTACGCGAGCAGCTGCGGCGGACGGAGCCGCTGCGCCGGCACGGCCGACCGCCGCAGCGGTGGCGGCCGACCACCCGGGTGGACGTGCTGGACCGGCTGGACCGCGAGGGCCTGCTGCCGGCCATCACGTTCATCTTCAGCCGCGCCGGCTGCAACGCCGCGGTGGACCAGTGCGTCCGGTCCGGCCTGCAGCTCAACGACGCGAACGCCGCCGCCGAGGTACGCCGCATCGCCGAGCAACGCACCGCCGAGATCCCACCGGAAGACCTGCACGTGCTCGGTTACTACGAGTGGCTGGACGGGCTGCAGCGCGGGGTCGCCGCCCACCACGCCGGGCTGGTCCCCGCGTTCAAGGAGACCGTCGAGGAGCTGTTCGTCCGCGGCCTGGTCAAGGCGGTGTTCGCGACCGAGACGCTGGCCCTCGGCATCAACATGCCGGCCCGCTCGGTGGTACTGGAACGGCTGGTGAAGTTCAACGGGGAGACCCACGCCGACCTGACGCCGGGGGAGTACACGCAGCTCACCGGCCGGGCCGGGCGCCGCGGCATCGACGTGGAGGGGCACGCGGTGGTGCTCTGGGCGCCGGGGCTGGACCCGGCCCAGGTCGCCGGGCTCGCCTCGACCCGCACCTACCCGCTGCGGTCGTCGTTCCGGCCGTCCTACAACATGGCGGTCAACCTGGTCGGCACGGTCGGCCGCGAGGCCGCCCGGGCGCTGCTGGAGTCGTCGTTCGCGCAGTTCCAGGCGGACCGGTCGGTGGTCGGGCTGTCCCGCCAGATCCAGCGGAACACC
>JBBWZH010000722.1:0-2933 GCA_039648995.1 Mycobacteriales bacterium | reverse complement strand
CTCGGCGACGACCTCATCGACGAGCGGGACCATCTGCTGGAGCAGATGCTCGCGGTGCAGGCCGACCGCGGGGGCTGCGTCGTCGCGCTGCTCGAGGTCCCACCGGAATCGGTCTCGATGTACGGCTGCGTGGCCGCGGAGCCCACCGGCACCGACGACGTGGTCCGGGTCACCGACCTGGTCGAGAAGCCGGAGCCGGCGGACGCCCCGAGCAACCTCGCGATCATCGGCCGGTACGTGCTGTCGCCGCAGGTGTTCGCGGTGCTGCGCGACACCCCGCCCGGCCGCGGCGGCGAGATCCAGCTCACCGACGCCCTGCGGTCGCTGGCGGTCGGCGGCGAGCCGATGCACGGGGTGGTCTTCCGCGGCCGCCGGTACGACACCGGCGACCGGGCCGACTACCTGCGCGCGGTCGTCCGGCTGGCCTGCGAGCGGCCCGACATCGGTCCCGGCTTCCGGCAGTGGCTGGCGGAGTTCGTGGCGGGCCGCGGGTGACGCTGCGGTCCGTAGACGACCAGCTCGCCAGGGTGCTCGCCGATCTGCAGGTACCCGAGCCGATCGAGTTGGCGCTGCTGGACGCACAGGGCCTGCTCTGCGCCGAGGACGTCTACGCCGTGGCGCCGCTGCCCGGGTTCGACAACTCGTCCATGGACGGGTACGCGGTCCGGGCCGCGGACACGGTCGGAGCGAGCGATGGCGCGCCGGTCGTGCTACCGGTTGTCGGCGACATCCCGGCTGGCTCGCGGGCACCCCGCGGCGTCTCGCCGGGTATCAGCCTCCGGATCATGACCGGGGCGCCGATGCCGGCGGGTGCGGACGGGGTGGTGCCGGTCGAGTGGACGGACGGCGGGGTGGCTCGGGTCCGGATCCACCGGCCCACCCAGCAGGGCGCGTTCGTCCGGCGGATCGGTGAGGACGTGCAGACCGGCGACCTTGTGATCAGCACCGGTACGCCGCTGGGGCCGGCGCAGGTCGGCCTGCTCGCGGCCGTCGGCCGTGAGCGGGTGCTGGTCCGCCCGCGGCCGAGGGTGTCGGTGATCTCCACCGGCAGCGAGCTGGTCGGGGTCGGCGAGCGTCCCGAGATCGGCGAGATCATCGACTCGAACAGCTACTCGCTGGCCGCCGCGGCCCGGGATGCCGGTGCCGAGGCGTACCGGGTCGGGGTGGTGCCGGACGACCACGCCCAGTTGGTCGACACGCTGGAGGGCCAGCTGCCCCGGGCCGACCTGCTGCTGACCAGCGGCGGGGTGAGTGCGGGCGCGTTCGACGTGGTGAAGCAGGCGCTGTCGGAGCTGGGCACGGTCGAGTTCGTCCGGATCGCCATGCAGCCGGGCATGCCGCAGGGGTTCGGCACCCTCGGCCCGGGTGGCACGCCGATCTTCTGCCTGCCGGGCAACCCGGTCAGCGCGCTGGTCTCGTTCGAGGTGTTCGTCCGGCCCGCGATCCGGCTGATGCTCGGCAAGCGCCGGCTGGACCGGCGATCCGTGCTCGCCAGCGTGCGCCAGCGGGTGTCGAGCCCGGCCGGCCGCAGGCAGTATCGTCGCGGCCTGCTACACCGCGAAGAGGACGGGTCGTACAGCTGTGAGCCGGTTGGGGGAGCCGGGTCGCATTTGCTGGCCAGTTTGGCCCGGGCGAACTGCCTCATCGTGATCGACGAGGAGGTCACTGAAGTGTCCGAGGGGGAGCAGGTCAGGGTGATCCCGCTGCTGCTCGCCGGGGCCTGACCGGAGCGGACGGCAGACGATGCCCCGCCATCCCGGCTGGCCGGCCCGGCTGCGGCACGGCCCGGTAGGCCTGCGCCCGCCACGACTTCGCGACTCGCGGGTGTGGAGCGCGCTCCGGCTCCGCAACGAGACCTGGCTCAGCCCGTGGGAGCCGAGCTCGCCCGAGCCGTGGCGGGTGCGGCATGCGGCGTCGGCATGGCCGTCGCTGCTGTCGTCGCTGCGCCGGTACGCCCGGGCCGGCGCGATGCTGCCGTTCGTCGTCACCTACGAGGACCAGGTCGTCGGCCAACTCACTGTCAACAACGTCGTGCACGGCGCGCTGCGGTCCGCGCACATCGGCTACTGGGTGGACGAGGCGGTCGCCGGCCGCGGCATCATCACCGCCGCGGTCGCGCTCGCCGCCGATCACTGCTTCGGGCCGGTCGGCCTGCATCGGGTGCAGATCGACATCCGGCCGGAGAACGGTCCGAGCCGGCGGGTCGTCGCGAAGCTCGGCTTCCGCGAGGAGGGCTACCTCGTCCGCTATCTGGACATCGACGGCGCCTGGCGGGATCACGTCAGCTACGCGCTGACCGTCGAGGACGTCCCCGGCGGGCTGGTCCGCCGACTGCCGTCGGCGCCCCGGTCCGGCTAGCCGAGCCTTTCTCGTCGACACACCGCCGCGGGTCCCGGGCTGCTGCCCGGCGGCTGGCTAACGTCTGATCATTCGTGTGAACCGTGTGACGGGAGGGGCGCGACGGTGAGCTCGACCATTTTGATGGTCATCGTGCTCGTCGTGATGTGGCTTGTCGTCCTTGTCCCGATGTTCGTCCGCCGGCACGAAGATCCGAGCGAGGCGCGGCCCAGGGAGCGCATCGCCACCGCGGTACGAGTTCTGGCCCGGCGGCCCCAGACGTCCGTCCCGACCGCCGTCGCCGCCCCGGCGGAGCCGGTCGCCGCGCCCCGCTCGGCCGCCTTCCGCGCCGAGGCGCATCGCCGGATGCTGCGCCGGCGCCGCCGCACGCTGGCATTCCTCGTCGGCATCGCCGCCACCGGTACCGCGGCCGCGCCGACCGTCAGCGGCTGGCTGTGGCCCGTCGCCGGCACCGGAGCCGCGCTGTTCGCCGGCTACGTGATCTGGCTTCGTCAGCAGGTCCGCCGGCAGCAGGCGCGGTGGCAGCGCCGGACCGCGGTGTTCTCCCGCACCACGCCCAGCCACCCCGCGGGCGC
>JBBWZH010000685.1:0-5588 GCA_039648995.1 Mycobacteriales bacterium | reverse complement strand
CGACCGGGTGCGTCCAGCCCTCCTCGTGCTTCGGCGGCCGGTAGAACGCGCAGAACTTGCACGCGGTCACGCAGACGTTGGTGTAGTTGATGTTGCGGTCGATGATGTACGTGGCGATGTTGTCCGGATAGCGGCGGCGGCGCACCGTGTCAGCGGCCGCGCCGAGCGCGTGCAGTGGGGCCTGGGTGTAGAGCCGCAGCGCCTCGGCCGGCGTGATCCGCCCGCCGTCGGCGGCATGGTCCAAGATCGCCCGGACGCCCCGGTCAGCACCCGCCTCGACGCCGTTCCGCTGCTCGGTCACCGCCTCAGGGTAACCGCGCCGCCGGCCGCCTCACCCGGGGGTGAGGACAACCGTGGCGCCACCGGACACCGGGCCGTCGTGCAGCTCCAGCGCGCCGGGCTGGGCGTCGGCCGGGATGTCGAACGCGAGCGTGCCGGCCACGGTCTCACCCGGGGTGACCAGGCCCCAGATCGACTGGTCCGGGAAGAACACGCGACCCCGCAGGTCGGCGTTGTACCGGTGGCCGCCGGTGTCGCGCAACCTCTCATACAACTCACTCAGCGTACGAGGCTGGTTGCCGACGTTCCGCGCCCGCACCCCGGCCAGGCAGTACTGCCCGTTGGCGCGCCGGGACAGCGGGCCGCGGTCGAGCTTGTCCACCCCGCACCGCCAGGACCGCACCACGAACTCCAACTGGCCGTCCCGTACCGGCGTGTTCAGCCCGCCGCTGCGCGCGTGGCCGCCGGCCGGGCCGCTCTGCCCCGACTGGTTGCCGCCGGACCGGTCGCCCCGGGTGGCCGCGGCCAGCAACACGAGCAGGCCGATCGGCAACAGCAGCCGCTTGCGCCGGTACCAGCGCCGGCGCCGCCGGCGCGGTGCCGCCGCCACCCGCTGCTCGTACGGCTGCCACGGCGGCGGCGCGCCGATGCCGCGGCTCCGCCGGCCGGGCCGCCGCCCGCGCCCGGCCGGCGCGGCGACGACCGGCTCGTACGCCCTGGTCGGCGGCGCGAGGGGCGGCCGCCAGGCCGGTGGGCGCGGCGCCTGCGTCCGGCCGTAGACCTTGGTCGGCGGCGGCACCGCCGCGGTCGGCCCGCCCACCGGCCCGTACGGCGGCCGCCCACCCGCCCGCGCACCGGGCACCGAGCGGGCCGCCGGCATTCTCGCCGCGGGCGGCCCGCTGGCGGACGGCCCGCCGGCCGGCCGCGGCCGGGGGCGGGCCGACGGGCCGGCCACCGGGTGACCGTCGGGCACCGGACCGGCGCCGGCGCGGCCGTCGACCGGCCACGCAGGAGCCGGCCGCGTGCCGGGGAGGTGACCGTTGGGCGCCGGCCGCGGGCCGGCGGACGGTCGCGGCCCCGGGCCGGCCCAGGACGCGCCGAGGAGGCGGGTCGCGGCGGCGGTGGCGGCGGCTGCCTGGTCGGGGATGCCGGCCGCGGCGGCCGGGGGGACGGCGGGGCCGGCGGAGAGCAGGGCGAGGACGAGGTCGCGGGCGATCGGGCGGCGGGCCGGGTCCTTGTTCAGGGCGGCCTCGACCAGCGGCCGGACCGGGCCGGTGAGGCCGCAGAGCTCGGGCTCGCCGTGGATGATCCGGTACGCGAACGCGGCCGGCGGGCCCTCGTCCCCCCACGGTTGCCGCCCGGTGCCGGCGTACGCGACCAGGCTGCCCCAGCTGAACACGTCGCTGGCCGGGCCGACCCGGGCGCCCTGGAACTGCTCGGGCGCCATCCAGCCCGGCGTGCCGAGGACGGTGCCGACCATCGTCAGCCGCGCGGTCGAGTCGAGCGCGTGCGCGATGCCGAAGTCGATCACCCGCGGCCCGGTCAGGGACAGCAACACGTTCGCCGGTTTCAGGTCCCGGTGCACCAGCCCGGCGCGGTGGATCGCGGTCAGCGCGGCGGCCACGCCCAGCGCCAGGCCGTGCACGGTGGAGGCGTCCAGCGCGCCCCGGTCGGCCACCACCCGGCCCAGCGGCAGGCCGTCGACGAACTCGGTGACCAGGTAGGGGGTGACCCCCTCCGGGTCGGCGTCGAGCACCCGGGCGGTGCAGAACGGGGCCACCCGGCGCGCGGCCGCGACCTCGTCCCGGAACCGGGCCCGGAACTCGGCGTCGGCGGCCAGGTCCGGGTGCACGATCTTGATCGCCACCGGCATGCCGGTCGGGTCGTCCACCGCCCGGGCCAGGTAGACCGTGCCCATGCCACCCGAGCCGAGCCGGCCGAGCACCTGGTACCGACCGACGCGGACAGGGTCGCCCGGCGCCGGCGCGGCAACCTCACCGAGCCGGGCGGTCACGCTCCGCGTGCTGCCCTCGGTCACGCCGACACCGCTCCTCTCCGCGGCCCGCCAAGCGCAGTATCCCGCGTGGGGAGCGCCGGCCGGTCCGGATTCCGACGTCGCCGACCGGCGACCCGTTCCGGGCCCGCACTACGTCACAACGGGCTGCGCGTCCACAGGTTCAGACGTCGGCGAAGGCCGGCGTGATGCCTCCGGGCACCCCGCCGTACCGCGCGGCCCTCCGGGCGAACTCGCCGAGCCCGGCCAACTGCCGGGCGCCCAGGGAGAAATCCAGGGTGCGGAAGTAGGTGGCCAGGGTCGCCGCGTCGAACACTTCCCAGCGCGCGGCCTGCCCGGCGACCTCGTCGATGCCGGCCAGCGCCCGGTCCCGGCTGTTCAGGAACGCCCTGTGGACGTCCTTGACCAGACCCGGGTGCGCGGCGGCGAAATCGCGCCGGGCAGCCCAGACCGCGAACACCATCGGCAGCCCGGTCCAGTCGCGCCAGGCGGCGCCGAGGTCGTGCACGGTCAGCCCGCGCGACGGCGCGTCGTAGGTGGCCCGCAGCGCCGCGTCGCCGATCAGCACCGCGGCGGCGGCCTCCTGCATCATCGCGCCCAGGTCCGGCGGGCAGCCGAAGTAGCGCGGCCGCACCCCGTGCACCTCGGCCAGCCACATCTGGGCCAGCAGCACGGTCGTACGGCTCGTCGAGCCGAGCGCCACCGGGGCCCCGTCCAACCCCGCCAGCGGCCGCTGCGCGACCAGGTTGCAGGAGAGCACCGGCCCGTCGCTTCCGACCGCGATATCCGGCAGGAGCAGCAGGTCGCCGGCGTGCCGCAGGTACTCGACCAGGCTGATCGGCCCGATATCGAGCTGGCCCGCGACCAGCGCGTCGGCCAGCCGGTCCGGGGTGTCCTTCGTCAGCTCCACGTCCAGCAGCGCGTTGCTCTGTACCAGGCCCCAGTACAGCGGCAGACAGTTCAGGAACTGGATGTGACCGACCCGCGGCCGGCGTTCGGCGTCGGCCCGCGGTGCGGAGGTCATGCCAGCACGCTACGTCGCCCCCGCCACACCCACGCGCCCCGGGCCGGCCGCCGGACCGACGCCGGCACCACAGGTGGCCCGGTGCCGACCTGCCGCCGGCTCGGCCGGGCGGTCGACTCGGCCGGCCCGGGTAGACGACCGGTCCGGTCGGCTCGGGCAGACGACCGCTTCGGCCGGCTCGGGCAGACGGCCGGTTCGGCCGGCACCGGCAGACGGCCGGTTCGGCCGACCCCGGCAGACGGCCGGCCCGCCAGCCCGGCCGGCTCGACCGGGCGGTCAGCTCGGCCGGCGATCAGCCCTGGCTGGACCGGGCGGTCAGCTCGGCAGGCGGTTAGCCCGCTGGCTCGGCCGGCCAGGCGGTCGGCCCGGCCGGGCGGTCAGCCCGCTGGCTCGGCTGGCCGGGCGGTCGGCGCGGCCGGGCGGTCAGCCCGCTGGCTCGGCCGGCTCGGCCGGGCGGTCTGGCTGATCGGCCGGCTGCGTGGCTGGCTCGTCGCCGCGGAGTTGGGTGCGCAGGGCGGCGGAGCGGGCCCGCCGCTCGGCCATCCGCCGCTCCAGGTGGACACCGAGCGCGACCCGCTGCCGGGCCAGCACCAGGTACGACAGCGGCAGGCTCACGATCAGCGCGAACACGGCCAGCGGGAAACCGCGCAGCCCGATCGCGTACAGCAGCAACGCCACGGCCACTAGCAGCCCGGCCCGCGCGGCGGTGTAGACGAGGAACGGCTTCACTGGTCCACCGTACGGCGTCGGCCGATCGCGGCGAGCAGCACCACGTGGGCGGCACCGACCAGCGCGCAGCTGACCCCGAAGGCGATCTCGGCCCGCCACCACGGCTCCGGGCGCAGCATCGCCACGCCGAGCCAGACCGCCCCGATCGCGGCCACCAGCAGCGCCATGGCACCCAGCCGGAACGGCAACCGGCGCGGCAGCAGATCCCAGAACGGCAGCGCCAGCACCAGCAGCAGGTACGCCGGCGGGCCGCCATCCAGCCGGCCGACCAGCGCGTCCGCCCCGACCGCGGCCGCCGACCCGACCAGCACCACCGCGGCCAGCTCCGCCAACTCCCGACCCGCCCACCCCAGCAGCCGACCCGCCCGCGCCACCGGTGGGGCGCCGCCTCCCGGGCGCCGTGCCCCGGCTGGCGCCGGCCCAGCCGCGCCCGCGCCGACCGGCACACCGTGCCAGCCCGCACCGCCAGGCGGACGCTGCCCGGGCCGAACGCCCGGCGCCGCGTAGCGCCCGTCGCCGCGACCCGCCGCCGGCGGCGCCACGGCAGGCCCAGCGCCACCGGGTGCGCCTGACCAGCCGACCGGGCCCGCACCGCCCGGCCCAGCCTGGGGACGGCCGTCCGCCGACCACCCGGCCGGCGCCCCCGAGCCCGGCCAGCCCTCGGCCGGCCGCGCACCAGCCTGCGACCCAGGATCAAGCCAGCCCTCGGCCGGCGCACCGGTGACGGCAGGCGCCCCAGAGCCGTACCAACCCGCCGCCGGCCGCCCACCGGGCGGCAACCCAGAACCGAGCCCGCCCCCAGCCGGACCGGCAGGGGCCGGAGGCGCCCCAGAGCCGGACCAGCCCGCCGGCCGCGCACCCGGCGGCAAACCGGAACCACGCCCGCCCCCAGCCGGACCGGCAGCGGCCGGAGGCGCCCCAGAGCCCGGCCAGCCCGCCGGCCGCGCACCCGGCGGCAAACCGGTACCGGGTACGCCTCCGGACGGGAGCGGTGGGACGGGCCCAGCCGGCTCGATGAGGTCCGGCACGGGCCGGACCGTCGGGGTCGGCGGCGGTCGCTCGGGAACGCGGGCCGGAAGGTGCCAACCGCTCGGCAGGGTCGCCGGCGCCACGGCGGCCGGCGCCGCGGGCGGCTGCCCGACCGGCGCTCCGCCAGCTTCCGCCGCTCCGGTACCGGCCGGAGCCGGTGCGCCGGTCGAGGGCAGCCAGCCCGCCGGACCGACGGGCCGCGCCGGCGCCGCCCCGGCGAGCGGATCGGCCGGCACCGGGTCGCCCGGCACCGGGTCGGCGGGGAGCGGCGCAGCGTCAGGCGGCGGGTGGTCGTCGTCGCGGACGACGCGCAGCCACCGGGGCCGGGGGCGCTGGCGTTCGTTCATGGTTGACCCAGTTTGCACCATCTTGGCAAGCCCCGGCCGGGAACCGGCCGGGATCAGGCCCAGACGGGCTGCGGCTCGTCCCGTCGGGTGCCGTCCGGGCCGTCGTACTCGCGCAGCACCTGGTACCGGGTGTTGCGCTCCACCGGCCGGAATCCGGCGTCGCGGA
>JBBWZH010000667.1:0-11309 GCA_039648995.1 Mycobacteriales bacterium | reverse complement strand
CCCACCGGCTTGAGCTTGCCCTCCCGTACCAGCTGGTTGAGCAGCTGCGTGTGGTGCACCACCTCGTAGTGCCCATCGAGCTGCGGGTACTCGCGGCCCAGCGTGTTGAAGCAGTGCGGGCAGGTCGTCACGATCTTGCGGCGGCCCGGCCCGCGGCCTTCGAACACCGTGTTGAGCACCTCGACGTTCTGCTGCGCGAGCATCTGGAACAAGAACTCATTGCCTGACCGCCGGGCCGGGTCACCGTTGCACGTCTCGCCGTCTCCGAGCACCACATAGTTGACGCCGGCGCGGTGCAGCAGCTCGGCGACCGCCCGCACCGTCCGTCTGGCGTTGTCGTCATAGGCGCCCGCGCAGCCTATCCAGAACAGGTACTCCACGTCGTCGGGCAGCGTCTCCTCGGTCAGCTGCGGGACCTCGAAGTCCAGGCCTTTCGCCCAGTCCATCCGGGCCGACTGGTTATGCCCCCACGGGTTGCCCTTGTTCTCCAGATTGCGAAACAGCGTGCCCAGTTCGGTGGGGAACTCCGCCTCCATCAGCACCTGGTAGCGGCGCATGTCGACGAGGTGGTCGTTGTGCTCGATGTCGACCGGGCACTGCTCGACGCAGGCCCCGCAGGTGGTGCACGACCACAGCACATCCGGGTCGATCACCCCGCCGGTTTCGGCAGTACCCACCAGCGGGCGGGCGGCCTGCTCCGGACCTGATCCGGGGACCCGGCCGAAGCCGGACTCGGGCACGTGGTGACCGTTGCCTGCAGCCAGCGCCAGCACGTCGACGTCGCTGTGGTCTGGTACCGACTGGTCGCCGATGAGATAGGGCGCCTTGGCGAACAGGTGGTCACGCAGGTCCATGATCACGAGCTTGGGGGACAGCGGCTTGCCGGTGTTCCACGCCGGGCATTGGCTCTGGCAGCGACCGCACTCGGTGCAGGTCGCGAAGTCCAACATGCCCTTCCAGGTGAAGTCCTCGATCTTGCCGCGGCCGAAGACGTCGTCCTCGCCGGGATCCTCGAAGTTGATCGGCTTGGCACCGGACTCCATCGGCAGCAGCGGCCCGAGCGCCTTCGGTAGCCGCTTGGTCGCCACGTTGATCGGGGCCAGCGCGATGTGCAGGTGCTTGGAGTAGACGACCAGCACGAGAAAGCCGAGGATCACCGCGACATTCGCCAGCAGGAACACGGTCTCGACGGCTTCGACCGCGTCGCCGGACAGTCCCGAGAAGAGCTTCGACACCACGTACGAGGCGAACGCCCACTTGCTGCGGCCGAACGGGAACACGCCGCTGTCGACCTGCGCCCCGCGGTAGAGCAGCAGCGTCACGATCACCGCGGTGATCATGCCGAGGATCACCCAGGCGGCCCGGGTGTGGGAGCCGTAGAACCTCGACGCCCGTTGCCGCCGCGCCGGCGCCTGCCGCAACCGCAGCACCGCGAACGTGGCGAGGCCGATCAGCACACCGACCGCGACCAGGTCCTCGGCGCACCCGACCACGCGCCAGCGGCCGATCAGCGGGATATGGAAGTGCCGGTCAAACAAAGCCCCCCAGGCTTCGATGATCGTCAGCCCGAGGATCACGAAGCCCCAGAACGTGAGGAAATGCGCGGCACCCGGCACCGACCACTTCAGCAGCTTGCGCTGCCCGAACACCTCGGCCACCTCGACCCGCAGCCGGGCCGCCGCGCCGTCGGTGCGGCCGGGCGCCGGTTGGCCGACCTTGATCAGCCGGTACAGCCACCACACCCGACGCCCGGCGACCGCCAGCGCGACCGCGGTCAACCCGAGACCGATGATCAGGCGCAGGATCACGGGCTCCTCCTCCGGGACGGGCCGCCAGCGTACGGCCTCCGTACCCGCCAGTAACATCGGCTACCCCTGGCTGGCCGACGCTACCGTCCGGCACCGGTGCCGGCAGCCCGCCGCGCCCCGGATCACACGATCCTGCACGGCGCCGGCCGGCACGTCACGGACTGCCCGAGACGTACGTACTTTTGGCCATGTGCCGCGCGGGGCTCGT
Source organism: Mycobacteriales bacterium (assembly GCA_039648995.1). GTDB lineage: Bacteria > Actinomycetota > Actinomycetes > Mycobacteriales > CADCTP01 > JBBWZH01. Next base: position 9,293 of record JBBWZH010000667.1, on the reverse strand, counting down.
CGCCGCTTTACGGTAGACAGATCGCGCTGGTTCTGGCCGCCTGCCGCTCGGCTGGGCTGGTCAACCGGGGACGGCCGTCCGGATCGAGATCGACAGGAGTCGCGGTGCGTAGCGAGATTTTCTCCAACGTTGAGCAGCAGGTGCCCGGGCCGGGCTTCGTGCTGCAGAACTCCAAGCTGCTCAAGGCCACCGTGAACGGTGAGTTCTTCGCCCGCCGCGGTGCGATGGTCGCGTACCAAGGCAACGCCCGGTTCGAATACCAGGGCATGACCAGCGGCGACGGCACCATGAAGGACAAGCTGATGCGCGCGGCCAAGGGCGCGATCAGCGGCGAGGGCGTCCCGCTGATGAAGGTCGTCGGCCAGGCCGAGGTGTTCCTCGCCGACAAGGCCAGCGACATCTTCCTGATCGACCTGGACGGCTCGGACGCGCTCTCCATCAACGGTTCCAACGTCCTGGCCTTCGAGTCGACGCTCCGGTACGACATCCGCCTGATCGCGAACGCCGGCGCGTTGGCCGGCGCAGGCCTGTTCAACACGATCCTGCAGGGCACTGGCCGGGTTGCGATCACCTCGAAGGGCACGCCGGTGGTGCTGGAGACCAACCAGCCCACGTTCGTCGACCCCAACGCCGCGATCTGCTGGTCAGCCGGCCTGAACGTGCAGGCGGTCCGCTCGGAGGGCATGGGAGCGTTCTTCGGCCGCACCTCCGGCGAGCAGTGGCAGATGAACTTCTCAGGCCCCGGCTTCGTCGTCGTCCAACCCTCCGAAGACGCCGCCGGCATCGGCCAAACCGGCACCCAGCAACAATCCGGCGGCGCCGGCGGCGTCCTCGGCGGCCTGCTGGGCGGCCGCTAGCTGTCGGCTCTATACCAAAAACCTGGCGACGGCGAGGTAGTAGTCGATGGGGATGATAGCCTCCCGCGCGGGGCGCGGGTACGACCGCGCCAACGTGGGAAGCAGACGGAACTTAGGAGGCTCCGGCCACTTCTCGTTGCGTTGTGTAGGTGTTCGGACACCCCGGACATCCTCGGCATTGAGCCGGGACATCCCCCCTCGAGCAGTCGAGCAGTGCCCTGACGCAGAATCTGAACACTACTGTCGACCTGACAAGGAAAGGCCTCATAAATGAGCGGCGCAGGGCCGGATTCGCCCGTCTGGAAAAAAAGTTCGTTCAGTGACTCGGCGGGGTGCGTCGAAACAACACGGGAGGGCTCATTGACTCGCGTGCGTGATTCCAAGGACCCAGATGGCCCGATCCTGGCCTTCAACGCGCACGAGTGGGTGGCCTTCCTAAGTGGCGTCCGTGCCGGTGAATTTGACCTGCCAGCCAGCTCAGCTACCGACTGACTCCTCGACGGCGGGCTGATGGTCCGTGGAACCGCCATTGGTCTGTTGCATTCCCACGATGCGTGCCACGGCGGTATCGATCAGCTCGTCCGCTCGCTCCTTGGGTGCGAGCTGTTCGAGCTGAAAGAAGATCTCCAGGTAGCTGACCGGGTTTACATCGCCCGGCTCGCCTGGTGACGCTTCGCGGACAACCATATCACCTTGCGGGTTCTCGATCGAGAGTACGTCTTCATTCTCGGGTTCGGGAAATTCGAACAAGACATAGGCTACTCGCAACCGGGGATACAGACCCGCGCTGAACGGCAGAATGCGAACTGTTACGTTCGGTAGTTCGCCTACTTCTTTTATGCGACGTAGCTGACGGCGCATCGCATCGGGCCCGCCTACGGCCCGATTGATCACAGCTTCGTCCATCATGAAATGGAGACTGGGTGGATTCTCGCGTTCCAGTAGTTCCTGCCGGTCCATGCGGAGATCGACGAGTCGATCGATGATTTTTTTGTCCGGCCCGCGCACCTCAGCGATCACTTCTCTGGCGTACTCCTCGGTCTGTAGTAGACCCGGGACGACCAACGGTTGGAAGCTTCGGATCACGGATGCCGCCGACTCGTACGCCATGTGCGCAATGAATTCCGGAGAGCCGAGCTCCTTGTACGCGCTGAATGGTGATCGCTCGCGCGCGGCACGTGCAAGATCGAGCAGGGTCAGGACCCGCGGTGGGTCGGTGATGTGGTAGTGCGCAAGCAATGCCTTGAGGTCGTTCGTCGTGATACTTACCGCTCCGGTTTCGATCCGTAGCAGTTTCGATAGCGACCAGTCCATTGCTGCGGCTACATCGCGTTGCGCGTAGCCGGCTGCCTCGCGGGCCTTGCGGAGCTCGCTGCGGAGGCGGCGGCGGTAGATGGTCGGATCTGGGACTGGCGCCAGGTCAGGCATGTGGGCCCCTTGCTGTTCTTCTGACGTACGGCACTTGGCCGGCGGCAGTTCGCGGCGGTGCACGGAGCTTATGTGCAGAGGGCTCACGTTGTCGAAGGCCTGCTCGCGGATGGGTGAGCGGCGATCCGATTGGGGCGGCGGGCCGAGCTGCGGATTGCTGGCCTGCGGGCTGCTTAGTACCCGGTCGCGTGCGGTCGGCATGCCAACAGTCAGTTGGCGTGAATGCCGTCCGGATGAGCAGTACGGCGTGGTTTCGGCCTGGTTTCCGTCTGCTTGCCGGACGGCCGTCGGCAGCGGATCAACCCGCCTCAATCGGGTTGCACGTAACGACCCGGCGACGGGCGGGCGGCTGTGCCGCACCGCGCGTGGTCTCGTCTAGCGGCATTGCCATAAGCGTTCCGGCGGCATGCCGGGAACCATTATCGCGGCATGCACCCCGCAAATATTCGGGAATACCGATGGCGCGTATCCGCTAATCACGTTGATGCGCTGCGGGCGGCTATACGGCGGCCGACCGCAATGGAAACTTTCTCTACATCCGGGCTGGACGTCTCGGGTCATTTCTGTGCAAAACTTCCGTCCAGGCGGCTCAGGAAACTACTTCCCTCTGGTCACTGCGGGTTTACTGTTGCACACTCGAAACCATTCCACTGACTATCCGGGACGGGCGGTCGGGCAGCTCGGGATTGTTCGGCTCGATTACCGGAGGAGGTCATGGCATGCAGATCCGCGGGAGCGGCTTTCCGGCCGCCGCGATGCTGATTCGCACCTGGGTGACGGTGCTGGATCGGTGCGTCGCAACCGTTGCGTTCGCTGTCATGACGGCCACCGTGCTGTTGCTCCTCCTGGCGACCCTCTGCCCGGATGAGTAGCCAGGTGGCGGGTGGGGTTGGGGGGCCAGTGTCCAGCGAGATCTTCATCAACTACCGGCGTGCGGACAGCGGAAGCTACGGAGCGCTGCTCTATGTCGACCTGGTCAGGTACTTCGGGCCGGGCGTGGTGTTCATCGACAGCATGTCGATCCCGGCCGGCTCCGACTTCACCGTCGAGCTGGTCCAGCGGGTGCGCCGCACCCAGGTGCTGCTGGCGGTGATCGGACCCGCCTGGCTGACCGCGACAGGTGCGACCGGCGGCCGGCTGATCGACGACCCGCAGGACTGGGTACGGCGCGAGCTGGTGGCGGCGTTCGCTGCCGGTGTGCGCGTCATCCCGGTGCTCATCGACGGCGCGGTGTTGCCGGCCGAGGCCGAGCTGCCCGCGGACATCGCCGCCCTGTCCCGGTGCCAGTACCGGTGGCTGCGGGCCAGCGACATCGTGTTCGACCTCGACCGGCTGCATCGGGACCTGCGGGCCGCCTGCCCGGGGCTGCCGACCGGGCGCCAGCGCCGGTCGCAGACGCACCTCGTGTCGATCTGGCTGCCGGGGCGCCGGGCGGCTCGCTGGGTGGCGCACTGGGTGGTCGCGGTGGTCGTCGCGTCGGCCGCGGTGGCTCAGTGCGTGCCGCCCAGGCACCGGCCGCAACGCTCCGTGTGGCGCAGGTCATACTTCACCCGGGAGCACTGACAAACCCCACCGCGTTGCCTTAGACAAAGCTGAGTCGAGTAGGCTCAGCTCGCTTGCTCCGATAGACATCATCTCAGATCTGTGAGGTATTCATGGCACGAGCGGTCGGCATCGACCTCGGCACCACCAACTCTGTCGTCTCCGTCCTCGAAGGCGGCGAGCCGACGGTCATAGCCAACGCCGAGGGTTCCCGTACCACCCCGTCCGTCGTCGCGTTCGCCAAGAACGGCGAGGTGTTGGTCGGTGAGGTCGCCAAGCGGCAGGCCGTGACCAACGTCGAGCGCACGATCCGGTCGGTCAAGCGCCACATGGGCACCGACTGGAAGACCGAGATCGACGGCAAGTTCTACACCGCCCAGGAGATCAGCGCCCGCGTCCTGCAGAAGCTGAAGCGGGACGCGGAGGCGTACCTGGGCGAGGAGGTCACCGACGCGGTCGTGACCGTCCCGGCGTACTTCAACGACTCGCAGCGCCAGGCCACCAAGGAGGCCGGCCAGATCGCGGGTCTGAACGTGCTGCGCATCATCAACGAGCCGACTGCGGCCGCTCTGGCGTACGGGCTCGACAAGGACGGCAAGGAGCAGACGATCCTGGTCTTCGACCTCGGTGGTGGCACGTTCGACGTGTCGCTGCTGGAGATCGAGGAGGGGCTGATCCAGGTCAAGGCCACCTCCGGTGACAACCACCTCGGCGGCGACGACTGGGACCAGCGGGTCGTGCAGCACCTGGTCCGCCAGTTCAACGCGCAGAACGGCATCGACCTGTCCAAGGACAAGATGGCGATGCAGCGGCTGCAGGAGGCCGCGGAGAAGGCCAAGATCGAGCTGTCCGGCGCGCAGTCGACGTCGATCAACCTGCCTTACATCACCGCCGGCTCGGACGGCCCGCTGCACATGGATGTCACGATCAGCCGCGCGGAGTTCCAGCGGATGACGCAGGACCTGCTCGACCGCTGCAAGGGCCCGTTCCAGCAGGTGGTCAAGGACGCCAAGATCGACGTGGCGAAGATCGACCACGTGGTGCTGGTCGGCGGCTCCACCCGGATGCCCGCGGTGACCGAGCTGGTCCGCGAGCTGACCGGCGGCCAGGAGCCGAACAAGGGCGTCAACCCGGACGAGGTCGTCGCCGTCGGCGCCGCGCTGCAGGCCGGTGTCCTCAAGGGTGAGGTCAAGGACGTCCTGCTGCTGGACGTGACGCCGCTGTCCCTGGGCATCGAGACCAAGGGCGGCATCATGCACAAGCTGGTCGAGCGGAACACCACGATCCCGACCAAGCGGTCCGAGGTCTACACCACCGCCGACGACAACCAGCCGTCCGTGCAGATCCAGGTCTACCAGGGCGAGCGCGAGATGGCGGCCTACAACAAGAAGCTCGGCATGTTCGAGCTGACCGGGCTGCCGCCGGCGCCGCGCGGCGTGCCGCAGATCGAGGTCACCTTCGACATCGACGCGAACGGCATCGTCAACGTGTCCGCGAAGGACCTGGGCACCGGCAAGCAGCAGGCAATGACGATCACCGGTGGCTCGGCCCTGCCCAAGGACGAGATCGACCGGATGATGCGGGACGCCGACGCGCACGCCGAGGAGGACAAGCGCCGCCGCGACGAGGCGGAGACCCGGAACCTGGCCGAGTCGCTGCAGTACCAGACCGAGAAGTTCCTGGCCGAGAACGGCGACAAGATCCCCGAGGACAAGCGGACCGAGCTGACCGACGCGCTCGGCGAGCTGCGTTCCGCGCTGGGCGGCAGCGACCTGACCGCGATCAAGTCGGCGCAGGAGAAGGTCTCGCAGCTGTCCCAGGCGATCGGTGGCGCGCTGTACCAGCAGGCGCAGGCGGCCGGCGCCGGCCCGGGTGCGTTCACCGACCCGACCGCCGCGGCCGCCAGCGGTGACGCCACCGCTGCCCCGCAGGCTGACGACGAGGTGGTTGACGCCGAGATCGTCGACGAGCCGGGTGCGGATCGGCCGTGACCGCGGGTTCGGAGGAGCAGAAAGTCGTTGTGCGTGATCGACGCAGGATCGACCCGGTGACCGGGGCAGCGCGCCAGCCGGAGGCCGACGTGCCGGCCCCGGGCGAGGCCGAGGAGCCCGCCGCCGAGCCCGACGGCGCCAACCAGGCGGCCGAGCTGGCCGCCGCCCGGGCCGAGGCGGCCGAGCGCACCGCGGACCTCAAGCGGATCACCGCCGAGTACGCGAACTACCGCAAGCGGGTCGACCGGGACCGCGCGGCGGTGGTCGAGGGCGCCACCGGCACCGTGCTGGCCAGCCTGTTGCCGGTGCTGGACGACATCGAGCGCGCCCGCGCGCACGGTGACCTGACCGGCACGTTCAAGGCGGTGGCCGACCAGTTGGAGGCCGGGCTGGAGAAGCTCGGGCTGCAGCCGTTCGGCGCGGTCGGCGACGCGTTCGACCCGATGCTGCACGAGGCGGTGGCCCACCAGGGCAGCGCCGAGGTCAACGTGCCCACCTGCATGGTGGTGCTGCGGCGCGGCTTCAGGCACGGCGACCGGCTGCTCCGGCCGGCGCTGGTCACGGTGTCCGACCCGGCCGAGGACGCGCCGCCGGCGGTCGAGCCGGTCGCCCCGACCGATCTGCCGGCCGGCGAGCCGGCCGAGCCGGCCAGCGGCGGGGCGGGTGCGCAGTCGGATGCGGTCTGGACGCCGCCGGCGTCAGCCCCAGGTGGGTCCGCGTCGGCGTCCGCGCCGGGCGAGCCGGAAACGGACGAGGATGACGAGTCCCCGGTGGCCTGGTTTGGCGAGCTGGGCGAACAGCAGCAGGACTGAGCGGCAGGAGGGAGGAGACGCCCGGTGAGCACCAAGGACTTCCTGGAGAAGGACTACTACTCCGCGCTGGGCGTCGCCAAGGACGCCAGCCAGGCGGACATCAAGAAGGCGTACCGCAGGCTGGCCCGCGAGCTGCACCCGGACAAGAACCCGGGTGACAGCAAGGCCGAGGCGCGGTTCAAGGAGGTGTCCGAGGCCTACGACGTGCTCTCGGACGACAAGCGCCGGCGGGAGTACGACGAGGCCCGGTCGCTGTTCGGGTCCGGCGGCGGCTACCGGCCCAGTGCCGGCGGCGCCGGGGTGCCGTTCGACCTGGGTGACCTGTTCGGCGGCGGCCGGGCCACCGCCAGCGGTTCCGGTGGCGGCCTGGGTGACCTGTTCGGTGGGCTGTTCGGCGGCCGCGGTGCGAGCGGCCGCCGGCCCACGGCGTCCGCACCGATGCGCGGCTCGGACGTCGAGACCGAGGTCACGCTCGCCTTCAGCGAAGCGGTCGCCGGCGTCACCGTCCCGCTGCAGCTGGCCAGCCCGGGCAGTTGCCGCACCTGCCACGGCACCGGCGCGCGGCCCGGCACCCAGCCGCACGTCTGCGCCACCTGCCTCGGCAGCGGCCTGGTCACCCGCAACCAGGGCGCGTTCGCGTTCAGCGAGCCGTGCAAAGACTGCCGGGGCACCGGTCAGGTGGTCGACGACCCCTGCCCGGACTGCCGCGGCACCGGGGTGACCCGGCAGACCCGGACGATCACGGTCCGGATCCCACCGGGCGTCAAGGACGGGCAGCGCATCCGGCTGGCCAGCAAGGGCGCGCCCGGGCTGCGTGGCGGCCAGGCCGGCGATCTGTACGTGCGCGTGCACGTCCAGCCGCACGAGCTGTTCGGCCGCAAGGGCGAGGACATCACGCTGACCCTGCCGGTGACGTTCCCGGAGGCGGCGCTCGGCGCCAGCGTCCGGGTGCCCACCCTGGACGGCGCGGTGACCGTGCGGATCCCGCCCGGCACCACGAGCGGGCGGACCTTCCGGGTGCGCGGCAAGGGAACGCCGAAGCGCGGCGGCGGCGCCGGTGACCTGCTGGTCACGGTCGACGTCGCGGTGCCCGGCAGCCTCGGCCCGGAGGCCCGGGAGGCGCTGGAGAAGTACGCGGTGGCCCAGCCGGAAGACCCGCGGCCGCATATCACCAGGAGGGTGGTCGGCGATGCGTGACCGTCCGATGCCGTTGCCGGAGGACGCCCCGGTATTCGTGATCTCGGTGGCCGCGCAACTGGCCGGCATGCACCCGCAGACGCTGCGCCAGTACGACCGGCTCGGCCTGGTCAACCCCGGCCGCACCCCCGGCGGCGGCCGCCGCTACAGCGCCCGCGACGTGGCGCTGCTGCGCGAGGTGCAGCGGCTGTCCCAGGAGGACGGCGTCAACCTCGCCGGCGTCAAGCGGATCATCGAGCTGGAGTCGGAGGTCGACGCGCTGCGCGCCGAGATGGACGCGCTGCGCAAGGAGCTGATCCTGGCCCGCGGCCCGTCCACCGCGCTTGTCGTATGGCGGCCGCAGCGGCGGCGTTGACCCGGTACGCGAGAAGACCCTGAGGAACGTGACACATAGATGGAATCGAACAAGCTGACCACCAAGAGCCAGGAGGCCGTGACCGCGGCGATCCGGCTCGCGGCAGACAACGGCAACCCCGCGGTCGAGCCGCCGCACCTGCTGCACGCGCTGCTCGGCCAGCCTGACGGCACCGCGATCCCGCTGCTGCGTGCGGTCGGCGCGGACGTGGCGGACGTCCGGACGGAGAACGACACGCTGCTGGCCCGGCTGCCCAGCGCGTCCGGGGCCACCGTCTCGGCGCCGCAGTGGAGCCGGGACGGGATGCGGGCGGTGTCCGCGGCCAGCAAGCACGCCGAGCAGCTCGGCGACGAGTACCTGTCGACCGAGCACCTGCTGGTCGGCCTGGCCGAGCAGGGCGCGGTGGCCGAGCTGCTGCGCCGGCACGGCGCGTCGGCGAAGCAACTGCTGGAGGCGTTCGGCAAGGTGCGCGGCAGCGCCCGGGTGACCAGCCCGGATCCGGAGTCGACGTACCAGGCGCTGGAGAAGTACGGCATCGACCTGACCGCCCAGGCCCAGCAGGGCAAGCTCGACCCGGTGATCGGCCGGGACACCGAGATCCGCCGGGTGGTGCAGGTGCTGTCCCGCCGGACCAAGAACAACCCGGTGCTGATCGGCGAGCCTGGGGTCGGCAAGACCGCGGTGGTCGAGGGGTTGGCCCAGCGGATCGTGGCCGGCGACGTGCCCGAGTCGCTGCGCGGCAAGCGGCTGGTCGCGCTCGACCTGGGCGCGATGGTGGCCGGCGCGAAGTACCGCGGTGAGTTCGAGGAGCGGCTCAAGGCCGTCCTGAACGAGATCAAGGAGTCCGACGGCCGGGTCGTCACGTTCATCGACGAGCTGCACACCGTGGTCGGTGCCGGCGCGGCCGAGGGCGCCATGGACGCCGGCAACATGCTCAAGCCGATGCTGGCCCGCGGCGAGCTGCGCATGGTCGGCGCGACGACGCTGGACGAGTACCGGCAGCGGATCGAGAAAGACCCGGCGCTGGAGCGGCGGTTCCAGCAGGTGCTGGTCGGCGAGCCCAGTGTGGACGACACGATCGGCATCCTGCGCGGTCTCAAGGGCCGGTACG
>JBBWZH010000664.1:0-7276 GCA_039648995.1 Mycobacteriales bacterium | reverse complement strand
GGTGGGCAGGATTTCGGCGGGTTGTTGGAGGCGGCGCCCGACGCGATCGTGGCGGTGGGCGTGGACGGCCGGATCGCGCTGGTGAACGCCGCGGCGGAGCGGTTGTTCGGGTACCAGCGGGCGGAGTTGATCGGTGCGTCCATGGAGATACTGGTGCCCGAGGCGGTCCGCGGCGGGCATCCGCGGCTGCGCAGCGGCTACCTGTCCGATCCGCGGCCGCGGCCGATGGGCGCCGGAATGGAGTTGGCCGCGCGCCGGCGGGACGGCGTGGAGTTCCCGGCCGAGATCTCGCTCTCCGCGATCGACACCCCGCGAGGGCTGCTGGTCACGGCGGCGATCCGGGACGTCAGCGACCGCAGGAAGGCGGAGCAGGCGCAGAGCCGGCTCGCGTCGATCGTGCAGTCGTCGCACGACGCGATCATCGGCAAGGACCTGGAGGGGCGGATCATCAGCTGGAACCCCGGCGCGACCCGGCTCTACGGCTACCGGGAGGACGAGATGGTCGGCCGCATCGCCGAGGTCCTGTTCCCGCCGGACCGGGCGGGGGAGGAGGCCCGACTGCTGGCCAGGATCGCGGCGGGGGGCCGGGTGGAGCAGTACCTGACCGAGCGGCTGCGCAAGGACGGCACGTTGATCACGGTCTCCCTCACCCTCTCGCCGATCCTGGACAGGGCCGGCCGGATGGATGGCGTCGCGTCGGTCTCCCGCGACGTCAGCGAGCTGCAGCGGGCGGAGACGCGCTTCCGCGGGCTGCTGGAGGCCGCCCCGGACGCCATCGTCGGCGTGGACTCCGACGGGCTGATCGCGTTGGTCAACGCACAGGCCGAGCGCCTGTTCGGCTACGGCCGGGTCGAGCTGGTCGGCAGGCCGGTGGACATCCTCGTTCCGGACGCCGTCCGCGCCGTCCACCCGGGTCACCGGCGCGGGTACCTCACCGAGCCGAAACCTCGGCCGATGGGCGTCGGGATGGCGCTGGCCGGCCGGCGCCGGGACGGCTCCGAGTTCCCGGCCGAGATCAGCTTGTCCACTTTGGACACCGAACAGGGCGTGCTGGTCTCCGCCGCGATCCGGGACGTCACGGTCTGGAAGAAGGCCGAGGCGAAGTTCCGCGGGCTGCTGGAGGCCGCGCCCGACGCGATCGTCGGTGTGCAGAGCGATGGGCGGATCGCGTTGGTCAACGCGCAGGCCGAGCGGCTGTTCGGGTACCGGCGGGACGAGCTGGAAGGCCAGCCGGTGGAGATGCTCGTCCCGCACGGTGTGCGGACCGCGCACCCCGGCCACCGCGGCCGGTACTTCGCCGACCCGCGGCAGCGACCCATGGGCGCCGGCATGCAGCTCGCCGCCAGGCGCAAGGACGGCAGCGAGTTCCCGGCCGAGATCAGCCTGTCCGCCCTGGACACCGAGGACGGGCTGCTGGTCTCCGCCGCCGTGCGCGATGTCACCGAGCGCATCGAGGCGCAGAGCGAGCGGGAACGGCTCAGGACCCAGGGTGAGCGGGAGCGGCTGGAGGCGCAACTGCACCAGTCGCAGCGGCTGGAGAGCCTCGGCCAGCTCGCCGGCGGCGTGGCGCACGACTTCAACAACCTGCTCGGCGCGATCCTGAACTACGCCGCGTTCGTCGAGGAGGAGCTCACCGCCGCTGCCGTCCTGCCCGGCGGGCAGAGCTGGATCCCGGTATGCAAGGACGTCGAGCAGATCCGCCGGGCCGCCGAACGCGCCACCAACCTCACCCACCAGCTGCTCGCCTTCGGCCGCCGGGAGATCGTCCAACCCCGGGTGCTGGACCTCAACGCGATCGTCACCGACGTCGAGCAGTTGCTGCGCCGCAGCCTCGGCGAGCACATCGAACTCACGACCTCGCTGGCCGATGACCTGTGGCCGGTGTTCGCCGACCCCGGCCAACTCGAACAGGTGCTGGTCAACCTCGCCGTCAACGCGCGTGACGCGATGCCGCAGGGCGGCACGCTCACCATCGACACCGCCAACCTCGACGTCGACGCCGACTACGCGGCCGGCCAGCACGGCGTCAAGGCCGGTCGGCACGTCCGGCTGCGGGTCAGCGACACCGGCACCGGGATGCCCAGACACGTCCTGGACCGGGTGTTCGAGCCGTTCTTCACCACCAAGCCCAAGGGCGAAGGCACCGGCCTGGGCCTGGCCACCATCTACGGCATCGTCACCCAGGCGGACGGCCACGCCCAGATCTACTCCGAACCCGGGCTCGGTACCACGTTCACCGCGCTGCTTCCGATCACGGACCAGACCCCGACCCGGCCCGATGCGCCGATCGCCACCGAACACCCACGCGGTGGCGAGACCGTCCTGGTCGTCGAGGACGAGGACGCCATGCGCGAGGTCACCCGCCGCATCCTGACCCGCAACGGCTACCACGTCATCACCGCCCCCAGTGGCGCCGCGGCGCTCGAACTCGCCGCGCTCCTCGAGCGGGACATCCACCTGCTCATCACCGACGTGATCATGCCGCAGATGCTCGGCAAGGAGGTCGCCGACCGCATGCGCGCCGCCCGCCCCGACATCCGCACCCTCTACATGTCCGGCTACGCCCACCCCGTCCTCGCATCGCAGGGCACCCTCGAACCAGGTGTCATCCTGATCGAGAAGCCCTTCACCGAATCCGCCCTGCTCGGCAAGATCAACGACGTCCTCGCCACCCCGGGCGACCAGCCCGCCGAACCCCCCGAGCCGTCGCGGGCAGGTTTTCATCGTCCACAGTAGTGCTGTCCACAGTGGACAGGCGGTGGTGACCGTACGTATCCGGCCGGCGGGTCGGGTTGTGCGCCTCCACGTGATCCGATGGATATTCGATCCCGTCCATCCCCACCCGATCCACTCCCGGCCCGCCGGCCCCGTGCTCGGCGTCGCCGCTGCGGCGTCCTGGACGGGCCGCCGGTAGGCCCACCCGGCGTCCAATCGGGACAGATCGGCCCGCCCACTTGCCTGTGCGGGGAGAACTGGTCATTCTGTGCCGGCACTGGCCTTGTTATGGCCGGTGAGCCATGGTCGCTGACCTACTTTCGAGGTTCGGGCATGCAGCGGTGGTCACGTTCCATGACGGGGTTCTGGTGGTTGCTCGGCTCGACCACGGTGCTGGGCGTGGTCTCGGTGCTCGTCGCCGGCACGGTCACGCTGCTGAGCCTGTTCGTATTGCCGCCGACCGTGGCGGCGCTCTGGCTGGGTGCCGCCGGCACCGCCGTGGTCGCGGCCTACGTCACCGGCTGGGCGCTGGCGGTCGCGCTCGTCGCGCACGTGTTCAGCGGCGCCGGCCACGGCAGCGGCTTCGTCACGGTGGTTCTCGTCGGTGTGATCAGCGTGGCCGCCGCGCGGCACCGCCGGCGGCGGGAAGCCACCCTGCGGCGCATCAGCCGGGTCGCGCAGGCGGCGCAGGCCACGATCGTGCGACCGATCCCGGCCGCGTTCGGCCCGCTCACGTTCGCCACCGTCTACCGGTCCGCGGCGGAGGAGGCGCTGGTCGGTGGGGACGCCTACGCGGCGGTCGCGCACGGCGACGGCGTCCGCTTGCTGATCGCCGATGTCCGCGGCAAGGGCCTGGCCGCGGTCGGCCTCGCCGCCGACGTGCTCGCCTCGTTCCGCGAGTTCGCGCCCGGCCCGGTCAGCCTGGTCGAGGTCGCGCACCACCTGGAGCGCGCGATCCTGCCCGACCTGTCGACCGAGGACTTCGTCACCGCGCTGCTGGTCGACTTCACCGCCGACCACATCGGGTTGGTCAGCTGCGGCCACCCCTGGCCGCTGCTCCGGCACGCCGGCACCGTCACCGAGATCGTGATCGACCGGCCCAGCCTGCCGCTGGGTTTCGGCGTCCGCCCGGCCCTGCAGACCCACCCGTTCCAGCCGGGCGACCAGCTGTACCTGTTCACCGACGGGCTCGTCGAGGCCCGCGACGGGTCCGGCGCGTTCTTCGACGCCGCCGCCGCGCTGGCCGGGATCCCCGCCACGCACACCCCGCGTCAGGCCCTGGACGCGCTCACCGCCCTGCTCGACGCGCACTCCGACGGCCGGCTCGCCGACGACCTCGCCATCGTCGCCGTCGAACACACCGCGACCCGCAGCCCGTGCCCCGACGACGCCAGCGGCTCGGCCTCGACCACCGCGTCGCCGCCGACTGCGCCGCCCCCGCCCGCCCCCGGCCCGGCGACGCCACCCCTGGCCACCGAGGCCGCGGGCATTCCGGCCGTCGACGCCCAGCCGGAACGGCTCGGCGGCGAACCGGCCCTCACCGGCGCCGTCTCCATCCTCCGGTAGCCGCCGGCCGGGCGGCGGCCATGTGCCGGCGCCGGCCGCGCGGCGGCGCAGCCGTGGCCATGTGGACGGTCCACATCGGACGGCCGGACCTGGGACCAGCGGCGTGTCCGGCCGGTCCGGCGGCGGATCCGGCGCCGCGGTGCCATATCTAGGCTGTCGGTATCGAACGGCGGCAACGGAGGCGATGTGGCGGCGTGGATCTGCGCGACGTGCGGGAACCAGCATGCGGATACCCCGGAGCCACCGGAGGAGTGCGCGATCTGCCTGGATGAGCGGCAGTACGTGGGCGAGGGCGGTCAGCGCTGGACGACGCTGGCCGAATTGGCCGGGGCCGGGCACCGGACCGAGGTTCGCGAGGTCGAGCCGGGCCTGTACGGCATCGGCGTGCTGCCGCAGTTCGCCATCGGGCAGCGGGCACTGCTGGTGCGCACACCCGCCGGGAACGTGCTGTGGGACACCCCCGGGTTCATCGACGACGCTGCCGTCGAACGGGTGCGGGAGCTGGGCGGGCTGGCCGCGGTGTCCGCCAGCCACCCACATTTCTACGGCGTGCAGGTCGAGTGGAGCCACGCGTTCGGCAACGCGCCGGTGCTGATCCCGGAGGCCGACCTGCGCTGGCTGCGGCGGCCCGACCCGGCGGTGCGGCCGTGGGCCGGCACCCGCGAGGTGCTGCCGGGCGTGACGCTGGTGCAGTGCGGCGGGCACTTCCCGGGCAGCGCGGTGCTGCACTGGCGGGCCGGCGCCGCCGGCAAGGGCGCGCTGCTGACCGGTGACACGGTCGGCGTGGTCGCCGACACCCGGTACGTGTCGTTCATGCGCAGCTTCCCGAACTGCATCCCGCTGCCACGGCGGGATATCGACCGCATCCTGGCCGCGCTGGCGCCGTACGAGTACGACCGGATCTACGGCGGCTGGTGGCCCCGGGTCGTCGACCGGGACGCCAAGGCCGCGGTGCGCCGATCGGCGGCGCGGTACCTCGCCTGGCTGCTCGGCGAGCGCGACTCCGCCGAATAGCGGCCGGCGGGCCGGCCGGGACCGGTCTCAGGCCGGGTGGACCCGGTCTTCCGTGCGGGGGGACGGGATCGGGCCGGTGCGGGCAGGGCGGTCCTGGGGTGGGACGGCCGCCTCGACCCGGCCCTGCGTCGCCCGGCCGGACCACTGCGCGGGCATGAGTAGCGCCGGATGCCGGTCGTCGGGTACTGGCTGCGCACCGGCCGCCGGCCGCGGATCGAGGGCCGCCTGCGTGCCGGCCGTCCGCCGAGCGCTGGGCAGCCGGCTGAAGACGCGGAAGGCGACCGCGACCAGGATCACCGCGGCGACCGCGTCGAGCCAGTAGTGGTTGGCGCTGCCGACCACGACCAGCGTGGTGACCGCGGGGTAGGCGAGCCACAGGTAGCGCCACCGGCTCCGGAAGCCGTGCATCAGGACGAGCGCGACCACCAGCGCCCAGCCGACGTGCAGCGACGGCATCGCGGCGTACTGGTTGGAGATCTTGTCGGTGGCCGGCGTGCCGTAGACGGCCGGGCCCAGCCAGGCGGCGGTGTCGACCAGCCCCAGAGCGCTGATGAGCCGGGGCGGCGCGAGCGGGAACGAGACGTGCACGACCAGCGCCGCGGCGGTGACCGCGGCGAGCATCCGCCGGCCGAGCAGGTAGTCGGCCGGCCGGCGGACGTAGAGCCACACCAGGAACGCCGCCGCCACCGGGAAGTGCACGTAGGCGTAGAACGCGTTGACGGCCCGGACAAGGGCTTCGGAGTGCAGGAGGACGCGCTGGACGGCGGCCTCCGAGGGCAGCCGCAGCCACCGCTCGAAGCCCCAGACCCGGTCGGCGTTCGCGTCGGCGAGGCCGACCCGCCCGGCGACCGCGGCGCGGCCCAGCTTGTAGCCCAGGAACAGCAGCGCGACCAGCGCGACCTCGCGCAGCGGCGTGGGCCTGGTGCGGGCCCCCGCCGCGGGCCGGGATGGCCCTGACTCCGCCGCGCCGGCCGGCCGGCAGTCGCCGACCAAGCTCAGGCGCGGGCGGTCAGAACCGTCGGCCGCGGGACGCGGTGATAGCAGCGAGGACACGAATGGCTCCTGAGCGTAAGCGGAGGTCTCTCCTCCGCTGAGCGGGAAGGCTAACACGGAAGTTGAGGACCGGCCTCCGGTTTACTGTTACTGTGAAGTTATGCCGTCCGACCACACCGCGGGGACATGGGTGGCCGAGGACGCCTGCCGTCCCCTGCGCAAGGACGCAGAGCGTAACCGGCAGCGGATTCTGGACGCGGCGAGCCAGGTGTTCGCGGAACGCGGGCTCGACGCGACGCTCGATGACATCGCAGACCGCGCCGGGCTCGGCGTCGGCACCGTCTACCGGCGGTTCCCCAACAAGGAAGCGCTGATCGAGACGCTGTTCGAGCAGCGCATCGAGCAGATGGTCATGCTGGCCGAGCGGGCCACCGCCGAGCGCGAGCCGTGGCCGGCGTTCGCCGAGTTCCTGCGCCAGGCGGCCTGCCTGCACGCCGAAGACCGCGGGCTGCAGGAGGCCATGCTGAACGGCAGCCACGGGCACAAGCGGGTGGCCGCCGCGCGCGCCCGGCTGGTGCCGGCGATCGTCACGCTGGTCGACAACGCGCAGGCCGACGGCACGCTGCGGCCGGACTTCCAGCCCACCGATATCCCTATCATCCTGAAGATGATCGGCTGCGCGGTCGACTACACCAGCCGGGTCAGCCATAACGCCTGGCGGCGCTACCTGGAACTGCTGCTCGACAGCCTGCGTACCGTCGAGGGCCGCACGGTCGAGAGCCGGCCGGTATTGCCGCCGGCGCTGACCGTCGACGAGGTGACCCAGGCGATGCAGGCAATGCAGTGCCCGCGCCGCCCGCCGCTGTCCGCCGCCGCCGGCCGTCCCGAGCCCGCCGGCCGGCCGGAAGCCGCCGGCCGTCCCGAGCCCGCCGGCCGGCCGGAAGCCGCCGGCCGTCCCGAGCCCGCCGGCCGGCCGGAAGCCGCCGGC
>JBBWZH010000472.1:0-7066 GCA_039648995.1 Mycobacteriales bacterium | reverse complement strand
AGCTTCGGCAACTGGCTGGAGGACAACGCCCGGCAGGCTCAGGTCTACACCGAGAAGGCCGGCGTCAACGCGATCGTGCTCGACTCCACCGACGACTACGCCGGCCTGCTCGGCAACCTCGCCTTCTCCCTGTCTCTCTACAGTGGACAGATGTGCACGACGCCGCAGAACCTGTTCGTGCCGGCCGGCGGCATCGGCACCGACCAGGGCCCGAAGCCGGTGGCCGAGTTCGCGGCCGACCTCGGCGCCGCGGTGGACCGGCTGCTCGGCGAGGACGCGAAGGCGGTCGAGCTGCTCGGCGCGATCGTCAACGACGACGTGCTGCGCCGGCTGGAGGCGGCGCCGTCGCGCGGCGAGGTCGTGGTGCCGTCCCGCACGGTCAAGCACCCGACCTTCCCGGACGCCACCGTCCGCACCCCGACCGTGGTCGCGGTGGACGTGGCCGACGTGCCGGCCTACGGGCAGGAGTGCTTCGGGCCGGTGGCGTTCCTGATCAGCACCGGCTCGACGGCCGAGTCGATCGAGGCGTTCCGGTCCACGGTGGACACGCACGGCGCGCTGACCGCGGCCGTCTACTCCACTGACGCCGGCGTGCTCGCCCAGGTCCGGGACGCGGCGCTGGACGCCGGCGTCGCGCTGTCGGAGAACCTGACCGGCGGCGTGTTCGTCAACCAGTCCGCGGCGTTCTCCGACTTCCACGCCACCGGCGCGAACCCGGCGGCCAACGCCAGCTACACCGACGGCGCGTTCGTCGCCGGCCGGTTCCGGGTGATCCAGTCGCGCCGGCACCTCCCGGCACCGGCGGCACCGGCCGGCTCGTGACCGGAGCGGCGCCTGCCCCGGCGCCCCGGCCGGCTACCGATCCGGTCGGTCCGGCCGGGCCGGCCGATCCGGTCGCGCTGCCCCGGTCATCGCGGCCGGCCGGGGCCGGCGGCGAGCGGCGGGCCCGGTACGACCCGGCCTCGCTGCTCGCCGTAGCCGTCCGCGTCTTCACCGAACGCGGCTACGACCGGACCAGCATGGAGGACCTGGCCCGGGCCACCGGTCTGTCCAAGTCGTCGATCTACCACCACGTGGAGGGCAAGGAGGAGCTGCTCCGGCTCGCCCTGGAGCGCGCGCTGGACCCGCTCTTCGCGGTCACCGAGGAGGCCGGCGCCGCGGGCGGCCGCGCGATCGACCGGCTCGAGTACATGGTGCGCCGTGAGGTGGGGATCCTGGTCGAGGAACTGCCGTACGTCACGCTGCTGCTGCGGGTCCGGGGCAACACCGCCACCGAACGCTGGGCGCTGGCCCGCCGCCGCACCTTCGACCGTTTCGTCGCCGATCTGGTCGCCGAGGCCGCCCGGGACGGCGACGTCCGCCCCGACCTCGACCCCACCACCACCGCTCGCCTGCTGTTCGGCATGGTCAACTCACTGGTCGAGTGGTACCGCCCGCCCAGTCCCGGCGACCGCCGCCGCCCGCTGCCCGCGGCCGATCTCACCGAGACCGTCGTGCAATTGGCGTTCCGGGGCCTGCGCGCGCACTAGGGGTGTCTGATCTGGGTCAGCCCAGGCGTTGACGGCCCCGCCCGCCGGGCGAACACTGATCACAGCGGCCGCGTCACCGACCGGGCCGCACTGGCCCTCCGTGGCGGGAGGCGGTATGTCCACTCCGGACTCAACCATCGACGAGGGACTTCTGTCCGAGCGGGTGGCCGGAGGCATGTTGCCCCGGGTGCTCACGTCATTCGACATGGTCGCGATCTTCGTCGCGGTCGTCCTGTTCATCACCAATGCCGCGGTCGTGCAGAGCGCGGGGCCGGCGGCGTTCGGCTGGTGGGTGCTCGGGTTCGTGGCGTTCCTGATCCCGGGCGCGATCGTCACCGGGCAACTGGGCCGGATGTTCCCCGGCGAGGGCTCGATCTACCTCTGGACGCACAAGGCGTTCGGCCGGTTCTGGGGCTTCTTCGCCGGGTTCTGCGCCTGGTGGCCGGGCGTGCTGGTGATGGTCGCGACCGGCACCGTCGTCCTCAGCTACCTGGGGTTCGTGTTCCCCGGCTCGGTCGGCTCGTGGAGCGTGCAGACGCAGGGGATCGTGATCATCGCGTTCATCGTGCTGTCCGGGGTGCTGGCGGTGCAGCGGTTCCGGCTCACCCAGAACGCGGTGAACGTCGTATTCGTGCTGTACGGGCTGGCGATCGCGCTGGTGTTCGTCGCCGGCATCGTGCACCTGGCCAAGGGGAACCCCGCCGCCACCGACCCGTTCGACTTCGGTACCTACGCGCCGGGCGCCGAACACGGGGTGAACCTGTCGAACTGGACATTCTTCGGGCTGGTGATCCTCGCCCTGCTCGGCGTCGAGGTGCCGCTGAACATGGGCGTGGAGATCAAGGACAGCCGGGCGATCACCCGCTACCTGGTCTGGGGCTCGGCGGCGGTGATGGCCGCCTACCTGCTGGCCACCTGGGCGGTGATGGTGACGGTGCCCGCGGACGGCCGGTCGGCGCAGGTGACCGCGCTCGCCGCGGCGGTGTCCAGCGCGCTGGGCAGCTTCGCCGGCAAGCTGGTCGCGCTCATCCTCGCCGCGTTCTTCCTGTTCATCACCGTCGTCTACAACTACTCGTTCGCCCGGTTGGTGTTCGTGTCCGGTTTGGACAGAGCGCTGCCGGCGGCGATGGCGCGGGTGAACCGGAACAAGGTGCCGAGCAACGCGGTCTGGGTGCAGACGGCGGTCGCGGTCGTCTTCACGCTGCTGGCGTTCATCGTGTTCCCGTCCGCGAGCGGCGGCGACTCGGCGCTGAACACGCAGACCAAGGTCTACGACGTGCTGCAGGCGGCGGTCACGGTGATCTGGTGCCTGTCGATGGTGGTGCTGTTCATCGACGTGCTGATTATCATCCGCAAGTTCCTGCCCCGGTTCGAGGCGGCCCGGCTGGCGCATCCGGTGGTCTTCTACGCCTGCTCGGCGATCGGCGGGCTGGCCGCGCTGGTCGGCATCGTCTCCACGCTGAGCGGATCCTGGACGCCGCTGATCGCGAACGACTCCGGCAGTGTCAGCCTCGGCGGCGCGACCATCAACTGGGGGACGTGGTTCTACCTGGTCGGCGGCATCGCGCTGATCTCGCTGCTGGTCGCGGTCGGGCTCTACGCGGTCGGCCGGCGCGCGGCGGCGGTTCCCTCGCCGAGCCCCGCCGCCGTGGCAGACTAGCTGCCCGTGACGCTGGACGCGGAGGAACGGGAACGGCGGGCCGCGCAGGCCCGGGACGCCGTGCCGGCGCTGGCCGGCCGGCAGGTCGACGCGGTCGCACTGACCTTTGTGGACAATTCGGGGGTCGCGCGGACGAAGACGATCCCGCTGGCCGGCCTGGAGCGGGCCGCGGCCTGGGGTGTCGGCATGTCGCCGGCGTTCGACGCGTTCCTGGTGGACGACTCGATAGCGCCGGGCGGCCGGCCGGACGGCGACCTGCGGCTGCTGCCCGATATCGGCCGGCTCACCGCGCTGGCCGCGCAGCCGGGGTGGGCCTGGGCGCCGGCGGACCGCTACACCCAGGACGGCGAGCCGTACCCGGTCTGCCAGCGGCTGTTCGCCACCGAGCTGGCGGCCCGCGCCGCCGGGCAGGATCTGGACGTCCGGATGGGCTTCGAGGTCGAGTGGGCGGTGGGCGAGGGCCGGCCCGACGACGAGTTCGTCCCGGCCTGCCGCGGCCCGGCGTACGGGATGACGCGGCTGATCGAGCTGTCCGACTACTGCCGGGACGTGCACACGGCGCTGGCCGCGCAGTCGGTGCCGGTGCTGCAGGTGCACCCGGAGTACGCCGCCGGCCAGTACGAGGTGTCGGTCGCGCCGGACGACCCGGTCGGAGCGGCCGACACCGCGGTGCTGGTGCGGGAGACGATCCGGGCGGTGTCGGCCCGGCACGGCCTGCGCGCGTCGTTCGCCCCGGTGGTGGCCGCCGGCACGGTCGGCAACGGCGGGCATGTGCACGTCAGCCTGCGCCGGGACGGGGTGAGCCTGCTGGCCGGCGGCGGCGGCCGGTACGGGCTGACCGATGCCGGCGAGGCGTTCCTCGCCGGCGTGCTGGCCGAACTGCCGGCGCTGCTGGCGATCGGCGCGCCGACGGTGGCCAGCTACCTGCGGCTGGTGCCGTCGCACTGGGCCGGTGCCTACCAGTGCTGGGGGCGGGAGAACCGGGAGGCGGCGCTCCGGCTGGTCACCGGCTCCACCGGCGAGCAGGACCGCGGCGCCAACGCCGAGGTCAAGTGCTTCGACCAGAGCGCGAACCCGTACCTAGTGGTCGGTGCCGTGCTCGCCGCCGGGCTGTCCAGGTTGGGCACCGGTGCCCGGCTGCCGGACGAGGTGACCGGCGACCCGGCGGGGCAGGAGACCGAGCTGGCCCGCCGCGGCGTGCACCGGCTGCCGCAGACCGTCGAGGACGCGCTGGCGGCGCTGAGCCGGTCCGAGGCGCTGCGGCCGGCCCTCGGCGAACCGCGGTATGAGTCCTTTGTGGACACACGGCGGGCCGAGGCGGAGCTGTTCGGCGGATCCACCCCGGACGAGGTGGTGGCGGCCACCCGATGGCGGTACTGAGCGAGCTCGGTCTTGTCGACCACCACTGCCACAGCGTCGCCGGCGGCGAGCTCGACCGGCCCGGGTTCGAGGCGTACCTGACCGAGGCGACCGACCCGGCGGCTGCCGGTGGCAGCACCTTCGACACCCCGCTGGGGCTGGCTGTCCGCCGCTGGTGCGCGCCGGTGCTGGGCCTGCCGCCACACGCCGACCCGGCCGACTACGTCGCCCGCCGCGCCGGGCTCGGCCCGGCCGAGGTCAACCGCCGGCTGCTCGGCGCCGCCGGCGCCACCGATCTGTTGGTGGACACCGGCTTCCGGCCCCGCGGCTCACTGTCTACAGTGGAATTGGCGGCCGCCGGTAGCGTCCGGGTGCACGAGGTGGTGCGGCTGGAGACGGTTGCCGAGCAGGCGGCCGCCGGGGCCAGCGCCGCCGACTTCGCGGCCGGCTTCGCCGCCCGGCTGGAGCAGGCGGCCCGGGTCGCCGTCGCGGTCAAGTCCATCGCCGCCTACCGCACCGGTCTCGACCTGGACCCGACCCGGCCCAGCCAGGCCGAGGTGACCTGGGCGGCCGGCGCCTGGCTGGGGCGGCCCGGCTGGCCGAGGCTCGACGACCCCACGCTGACCCGGCACCTGCTGTGGACCGCCGTCGACCTGGGCCTGCCGATCCAGCTGCACACCGGCTTCGGCGACCCCGACC
Organism: Mycobacteriales bacterium; assembly: GCA_039648995.1. Classification (GTDB taxonomy): domain Bacteria; phylum Actinomycetota; class Actinomycetes; order Mycobacteriales; family CADCTP01; genus JBBWZH01. The sequence continues at coordinate 1,819 of JBBWZH010000472.1, read as the reverse complement.
AGCGGCTGCACCGCAGTGACCCCGCCCTGCTCAGCGACTTCTGTGCGGCCACCGCCGGTGCCGGCACACCGCTGCTGCTGCTGCACTGCTACCCGTACCACCGGCAGGCGAGCTACCTGGCCAGCGTCCACCGGCATGTCCATGTCGACGTCGGCCTCACGCTGAACCACGTCGGCGCGCGGGCGACCGCGGTGCTCGCCGAGACCATGGAGCTGGCGCCGTTCGGCAAGCTGCTCTACTCGTCCGACGCGTACGGGCTGGCCGAGCTGTTCTTCCTCGGCGCGGTGCAGTTCCGCCGCGCGCTCGGCGCGGTCCTCGGTGGCTGGCAGGAGGCCGGCGACATCACCGGGGCCGACGCCGACCGGTTCGCCACGATGATCGGCGCCGGCACCGCCCGCCGCCTCTACCGCCTCGACCCGCCTGACCGGCCCGACCCGCCCTGACCCGGCCGACCCGCCTTGACCCGGCCGGGTCCACGCTGACCAGCCGGGTCGGCCCGGGCCCAGCTCAGCGCAGTGGGTAGAAGGCCAGCCCCGGGTCGTGCACCAGCGCGGTGAGCTGTGCGACCGTCAGCGGCGGGGTGGCCCGCTGGGCTACCGGATCCGGCGGGTTCTTCGCCTGCGGGACGCTGTTCCCGCCGTAGTTCCGCACGGTCGCGACCACCGAGTTCCCGTCCGGGCGCACCTCGTTGACCGTCCAGCGGAGCACCCCGTGCGCCGCGGACTCGCGCCGCACGATGACCATCACGGCGTCGGCGTAGATGGTGCAGGTCTGGTGCGGCTGTGGGGCCGGGCAGTGGTACGCCGGCAACGAGTCGGCCGCGCACGTGGTCTGGGTCCCGACCGTGTGGCAGGACGCCTGCCGCGTCCCGTCGACCTCGATGAGGAGGTTGCCGGTGCCGGCCGGATCGACGATGTCCATGTCGGACTTGTAGCCGCCCTGGCTGGCGTAGAACCCGCCGGCGCCGCTACCCCGGCTCCCGCTGACCCGCACCCGGTGCCCGCCCCGGGGCAGCACGAGCGTGGCGTTCAGCGCCCGGTCCAGCCGGGCTATCGCCCCAGCCGGCGTCTCCGCCGGCGTCCCGTCGGCCAATGGCGGCGTGGCCGGCTGGGAGCTCGACGGGGGTGATGTTGTGGTCGGGCTGCCGGCCGCCGACCGGCCCGGCTGGGCGACCGACCTGTCACCGCGGTCGGGGCGCGGCGAACCGTGCAGCACCGCCACGCTCGCCGCGGCCACGCCACCGACCAGCGAGACGGTGGCCAGGCTGCCCGCGGTCTGCCGGAGTTGCCGGCGGTGCCGGGCCCGGCGGCCGCGGGCGACCACGGCGGGCACGGTCAGCCGCAGCGGCGGCTCCTCGCCGACACCGTCGCGAAGCGCCGCCCGCACACTGGGCGGGATGTCCAGGTCGCTGTTCATCAGTGGTCTCCCTCGGTCTGGGTTGCCGTGCTGGCGGGTAGCTCGAGCAGCTGCCGGAGCAGCGCCAGCCCCCGCGAGGTCTGGCTCTTGACGGTGCCCTCGCTGCAGTCCATGGCCCGTGCGGTCTCGGCGACGGACAGGTCGTCCCAGCACCGCAGGACGATCACCGCCCGCATCCGGGGCGGCAGCGCGGCCAGCGCCCGGGTCAGGTCCAGGCGGTCGGACCAGGTCCCGGTCGGGTCCGGGGCCGGCGGGTCGGGCAGCTCGCCGGTCGGGCGCTCGCCCCGCCACCGCCGCCGGCCCTCGTCCAGGAACGCCCGGACCAGCGTGGCCCGCGCGTACGCGTCGACGCTCTCCGCCCGCCGCACCCGCGCCCAGGCCACGTAGAGCTTCACCAGGGTCG
>JBBWZH010000580.1:0-9819 GCA_039648995.1 Mycobacteriales bacterium | reverse complement strand
GCCTGCCGTGCGCTGGGCGTCAGCCCGTCGTGGTTCTACAAGTGGCGCGACCGGCCACCCACGCCGCGACAGGACCGCCATGCGGAGCTGGTCGACGCGGTCTGGGCGTCCTTTAAGGACTCTGGGTTCATCTACGGCTCGCCGCGGGTGTGGCTGGACCTCCTCGAAGCCGGCTGGCGGGTCTCGGTGAACACCGTCGCCGCGGTCATGGCCGAACACGGCTGGGCCGGGCGTAAGCCGCCGCGGCGGCGGTCACTGACCCGCCAAGGCCGCCGGCCGGCCGTACCGGACCTGGTCGGGCGCCGGTTCATCGCCGCCCGCTCCGACCAGCTGTGGTGCGGCGATGTGACCTATGTGGACACCGACGAAGGCTGGCTGTACTTGGCGACCGTGCTGGACCTGTGCTCACGCCGGCTGCTCGGCTACGCCATGGGAGACCACCACGACGCCGGCCTCACCGAGGCCGCGCTGACGATGGCCGTCACCGCCCGCACCGGCGAGGGCCATACCACCCGCGGGGTGGTCTTCCACAGCGACCTCGCCGAGTACAGCGCGGAAACCTTCGACGCCGCCTGCCGGCGCCTGGGCGTGGTCCAGTCCATGGGCAGGGTCGGCTCAGCGCTGGACAACGCCGCCGCCGAAGCGGTGAACTCCACGATCAAGGTCGAACTCGTCCACCGCCGCCGCTTCGCCACCAGGGCCGCCGCCCGGGCAGAGATCGGCGGCTGGATCAGCGGCTTCTACAACGCTCGCCGCCGACACTCCGCCTGCGGCCGACTGTCCCCGATCGCCTACGAACACCTGATCAACACCGTCCCCACCACCGACCTGGAAGACCAGGCCGCTTAAGAGACCGCCTCCACGATCCGAGGGGATTGACAGTCGCCAGGTACTAGCTGGCTGGTAGGCGGCGGGGTGGGATGGGTTGCCAGGCGTCGTGGGTGCGTAGTGCGCGGAGCAGGAGCGGTACGGCCGCGCGGATGGTGTTGTCGCGGTCGGCGAGACGACAGACGGCGGAGGTGCGCCAGGCCAGTGGCTGGTCGGCCAGCGGGCGCCAGACCAGGCCGGGCCAGCGGTTGGCGGCGGCCTCGGTGTTGAAGCTGATCGCGTTGTCGGTGACGAGCAGTCCGTCCACCAGGCGGACGGCGTGCACGATGTGCGGCGGCGGGTAGCCGTGCTGCCGGCAGATGGCGAGCGTCTCGTCGTACAGGCCGGGCGCCATCTCGCGGGGAAACATGACCAGCGTGCGGCCGCGCAGGCTGGCCAGCCGCAGCGCGGCGCGGGTGGCCAGCGGGTGGTTGGCCGGCATGATCACGCCGATCGCCCGGCGCAGCGGCCGGGAGGACCACAGGCCGGCGCCCGGGTAGGGGTGGCGGAGCACGCCGAGGTCGATCCGCCCGTCGGCCAGCAGCGCCTGCTGCTCGCCGGTGGTGGCTTCCAGCACCTCGACGTCCTGGCCGGCGTCGCGCAGGCCGCGGCAGACGTCGGTGAGCACCGCCCGGGATGTGTCGGCCGGGAAGGCCAGCAGTAGCCGGCGGGCCGCCGACCGGGCCGGGCGGCGCATCGCGGCGGCGGCCGCGTCGAACGCGGCGACCGCCTTGCGGGCGTGCGGAAGCAGTCGGGTGCCGTGTGCGGTCAGCGCGACACCGCGCGGGGATCGGTCGAACAGCTGGACCCCGAGTTCGCGCTCGAGGTCGGCGATCCGCTTGGACAGTGGTGGTTGGGTCATGTGCAGCCGCAGCGCGGCGTGCCCGAAGTGCAGCTCCTCGGCGACGGCGACGAAGTACCGGAGGTGCCGTACGTCCATGACCTCGGACGATACCGTTCTGGAATCGCCTTGGGGATATTGGTCTTGGACGCCGCCAGCTGCTCGCCTCCCTACTTGTGCTCGTGCCTGATCTCCCCGCCGAGGATGCCCCGTACCTGCTCACCAGCCGCGAGCGGGAGGTCGCGGTGGTCACGTTCAACCGGCCGGGTCGGCTGAATGCCTGGACCGAACGTGACCGGGCCGCGCTGACCCGGCTGCTGCGCGCGCTCGCCGCGGACGACCAGGTGCGGGCGGTGGTGTTGACCGGTGCCGGCGCCGGCTGGTGCGCCGGCCAGGACCTCGGCGAGACCGCAGGGTTCGATCAGCGCGACCCGGCCCGGGTCGAGGCGTGGCTGGACAACTGCGCCGACCTGTACGACGCGATCCGCCGGCTGGCCAAGCCCACAGTGGCGGCGCTGAACGGGGTGGCCGCCGGGTCGGGCTTCCAGGTGGCGTTGCTCGCTGACGTGCGGGTGGCCCACCCGGGGGTCGGCCTGGGGCAGCCCGAGGTACGGCACGGCATCCCGTCGATCACCGGCACCTGGATCATCCAGCAGCATCTCGGGCTGTCCCGGACGACCGAGCTGGTGCTGACCGGGCGGCTGCTGGACGGCACCGAGGCGCACCGGCTCGGGCTGGTGCACCGGCTGGTGCCGGCCGGCGCGGTGCTGCCGACCGCGCTGGCGCTGGCCCGGGAGCTGGCCGCGCAGCCGCCGGGCGCGGTCGCCGCGACCAAGGCGTGGCTGCGCGAGCTGACCGAACCCGGGCTGCGCGCGGCGTTCGACGCGGCGCGGGGCTGGCACCTCGACGCCTACGCCAGCGGCGAACCGCAGGCCGGCATGCGCGACTTCCTCGGCCGCCCCGGGGCGGTCCGGTGAGCGCGTACCCGCCGCCGTGGACGGTGCCGGCGACGTACAACCTGGCGGCGGACGTGCTCAGCGGGCGGGACCCCGACCAGCTCGCGATGGTCTGGGCCGACAACCGGGGCGCCGTGCGCGAGGTCCGCTGGGCCGAGATGGCGGCGCTGACCGGCCGGGCCGTGCACCTGCTGCGCCGGCTCGGCGTCGGCCGCGGCGACCGGGTCGCGGTGGTGCTGCCGCCGCTGCCGGAGACCGCCGCGATCATCCTCGGCGCGCTGCTGGCCGGCGGGGTGGTCGTGGTGATGTCCCCGCTCTGGGGACAGGAGGCCTTCGCGTACCGGATCGGCGACTGCACGCCGACGGCGGTGGTGACCGATCCCGCGTCGGCGCCGCGGGTCCGGGCCGCCGCCGCGCTGGCCGGGGCGTCGGCGGCGGTGGTGGAACTGACCGGCGACGTGCTCACCGGCCTGCCCGAGACCGTCGAGGCGGTACCGACCGGCGCGGACGAGCCGGCGCAGATCTACTACACGTCCGGCACCAGCGGGCCGGCCAAGGGCATCGTGCACGCGCACCGGATGCTGCTGGGCCACAACGAGTTCGAGGTGTGCCACGACCTGCGCCCGGGCGAGGTCTACCACGGCACCGGCGACTGGGCCTGGTCGCTGTCGAAGGTGTTCGGGCCGTGGCGGCTGGGCGCGACCCAGTTCGTCTACCACGGCGGCGCCCGGTTCGACCCGGTCGCGCTGTTCACCGCGCTGGCCACCCACCGGGTCACGAACACGTTGCTGAACCCGACGGTGATCCGCAAGCTGCGGGACGCCTGCCCGGACGCGGGTGCGCAGATCCCGCTGCGGCTGCGGATCGCCTGCAGTTCCAGCGAGCCGCTCGCCGCCGACCTGATCGGCTGGTTCCGTGGCCAGTTCGGGGTGACCCTGCTGGACTACTACGGCTGCACCGAGTCGTTCCCGCTGGTCTCCAACCGGCCTGGCGTGCCTGTCAAGCCCGGGTCGATGGGTACGCCGACCCCGGGCTGGCAGGTCGCGGTGCTGGGCCCGGACGAGCGTCCGGTGCCGCCCGGCGAGCCGGGCGAGGTGTGCCTGCGGGCCGGCACGAACCCGCAGTACCCGCTCGGCTACTGGGGCCGGCCCGAGGCCAGCGCGGCCGTCTTCGGCGGCGAGTGGTGGCACACCCGTGATCTCGCGCAGGTCGACGCGGAGGGCTACTTCTGGTACCTCGGGCGGGACGACGACGTGATCATCTCCGCCGGCTACCGCATCGGCCCGTACGAAGTGGAGGCCGCGCTGGACAGCCACCCCGCGGTCAGCGCTTCGGCCGTGGTCGGCGCTCCGGACGCCGAGCGCGGCCATGTCGTGTACGCGTTCGTGGTTCCGGCGCCTGGTGCGTCGCCTGGCCCGGAACTGGTCGCCGAACTACAGGACCACGTCCGGCGGACGTACTCGCTGTTCGCCTACCCGCGGCAGGTGGAGTTCGTCGCCGACCTGCCGCGGTCGGTCACCAGCAAGATCCAGCGGGCCGAGCTGCGCCGCCGGCTGTCCCGCGTCCCCTCCGCGGCGATACCAGGAGACACACCATGACACCTCACCGCAGGATCATCGGATACGCCGCACTACTGGCCGCGGCCGCCCTGCTGGCCACCGCCTGCTCGGCCAACTCCGGCTCGGGCGACGTCCTGGCGTCGATGCGCAAGGCCGGGTTCGCCCGGGTGCCACTGGCCCAGACGCCGCCGTTCGCCACGATCTCGGCCGGCGGGGTGCCGTCCGGCTACCTGGTCGACGTGACCGGGCAGGTGCTCAAGCAGCTCGGTGTCGGCCAGCTGAAGGCGACCGCCACCACCTACGACGCGATGATCCCGGCACTGCAGGCCGGGCAGTACGACCTGCTGCCGGGCGGGCTGAACATCACCGAGGCCAGGTGCAAGGTGATCCTGTTCTCCCAGCCGCTGTCCGTGCAGCACGAGGCGCTGGGCCTGCCCGTCGGCAACCCGAAAAAGCTGACCGACTACAAGTCGGTCGCCGCCGACCCGGCACTGCGGCTGGCCGTGTTCAGCGGGTCGAGCCAGCAGAGCTTCGCGCTCAGCCAGGGGGTCCGGCAGAGTCAGCTGGTCGCGGTGCCGGACTCGCAGACCGGTATCACCGCGGTGACCAGCGGCCGGGCAGACGCGTTCGCCGCCGGCCAGTTCACCCTGCAGGCGCAGAAGGACAAGAACTCGCCGATTGACATCGTGGTCGACAACGCATCCAAGCTGTCCGGGGTCGGGATCGGCTTCCGGACCGACGACCGGGCCGCCCGGGACGAGTTCGACAAGGTGCTCAGCCGGCTGCGCCAGGACGGCACACTGGCCACGCTGTACGCGCGGAATGGCTTCACCAACGGCGACCTGCTCAGGACCGCCACCCGCGCCGACATCGCACCGTCCTGCACCTGACGGCCGCCGGAATGTCTACTGTGGATGGTCTAGGGCCGTACCTGCCCCGGCTGGCGGACGGGCTGCTGACCACCTGCGAGATCGCCGCCGCCAGCATCGCCGGCGCCGCGGTCGTCGCGGCGCTGCTCGGCGTGCTGCGGGCGTCCCGGAACACCCCGGCGCGGGCGGCCAGCTGCGGCGCGGTCGAGTTCCTACGTGGCACGTCCGTCCTGGTGCAGCTGTTCTGGGTGTACTACGCGCTGCCGTCGATCCAGGGCGCACCGAGGCTGCCGGCAACGCTCGCGGCCGTGTTGGTGCTCAGCTTGAACGGCGGGGCCTACGGCGCCGAGATCGTCCGAAGTGGACTGTTGGCCGTCCCGAGAGGACAGCTCGATGCCTGCCACACGCTCGGGCTGCCGCGGCGGGTGGCGCTGACCCGGGTGGTGCTGCCGCAGGCGCTCGGCCAGATCGTGCCGGCGTTCGGCAGCCTCGCCGTCGACCTGGCGAAGTGGACCTCGGTCGTCAGCTTCGTCTCCGTCCAGGACCTGCTCTACTGGGGGAACACCGTGCGGGTGGCGACCAACCGGACCGTGCCCGTGTACCTGCTGCTCGCCGCCTGCTACCTCGCGCTGTCCGGCGCGGTCGCGCTGGTGTTCCGGGCGGTCGAGTACGCGCTGCCGGTCAGCCGGGCCCGCCGCCGCTCCCCGCCGCCCGGCCGGTCCCCGTCTGCCGGCCGGTCCCGGTCGCCCGGCCCGGTTGCCTCGCGGCGGCTGCTGCCGTGGCAGGGGCGGCCATGAGTTGGAACTGGGGGTACGCCGGGCAGATCATGCCGACGCTGCTGCGCGGCGTCGGGCAGACGTTCCTGATCACCGCGGTCAGCGGGACCATCGCGCTGCTCGGCGGGCTGCTCATCGCGGTCGCCCGCTGGACCGGGCCGCGGGCGGTACGGGTGGCGCTGCGACTGCTGGTCGAAATGACCCGCGGCGTGCCGATCCTGGTCCTGCTGTTTTTCGCCTTCTACGGGCTGCCCAGCGCCGGGCTACGGCCCTCGGCGTTCCTGACCGGCGTCGCCGTGCTCGGCTGCGTCTACGCCGCGTACTGCTCGGAGGTGTACCGCGGCGGGCTGGCCAGCGTGCCGCGCACCGCCTGGGACGCCGCCGCGGCCCTCGGCCTGCCCACCCGGGTCACCTGGAGCCGGGTCGTGCTGCCAACCGTGCTGCGGGCGAACGTCGGCGCGCTGGCCAACTACATCGTCATCCTCTACAAGCAGACCGCGCTGCTGTTCGCGATCGGCGTGCCGGTGCTGCTGACCAACGCGCAGGTCGCCGGCTACGAGTCGTTCCGCTACCTGGAGCCGTTCACCCTCGCCGGGCTGCTCTACCTGCTGCTGAACCTGCCGTCGGTCTGGATCATCCGGCGGATCGAACGGAGAGTGACCCGTGGCGGATTCTGACCCGGCAACGATCCCGGCACCAGCACCGGCCGCGGAGCGTGTGCCGGCCGCGGAGCCTGTGCCGGCGGTCGAGTTCGACGGCGTGACGAAGCGGTATGGCGAGGCGGTCGTGCTGGACGGCCTCGACCTGTCCGTACGGCCCGGCGAGACGGTCACGCTGATCGGGCCGAGCGGCTCCGGCAAGACCACGGTGCTGCGGCTGGCCATGCTGCTGGACCGGCCGACCGGCGGGGACATCCGGGTCTTCGGCGAGAGCATCGTGTACGCCGACCCGGCCAGCCGGGCGCCGCTGCCGGCGGCCCGGGCCCGCCGCCAGGCCAGGGCACTGGGCATGGTGTTCCAGCACTTCAACCTGTTCGGCCACATGACCGTGCTGGGCAACCTGACTCTCGCACCGCGCAGCGTGCTCGGACTGTCCAAACCGGACGCCGAGGCGCTGGCCCGCGAACACCTCGACCTGGTCGGCCTCGGCGCCAAGGCGGGCGCGTACCCGGGGGAGTTGTCCGGCGGGCAGCAGCAGCGGGTGGCCATCGCCCGCGCGCTCGCGCTGCGGCCACGGGTGCTGCTGCTGGACGAGATCACCTCGGCCCTGGACCCGGAACTGGTCGGCGAGGTGCTGGACGTGGTCCGCACCCTGACCACGACCACCGACATCACCACCCTGATCGTCACCCACGAGATGCGGTTCGCCCGGGAGATCTCCGACCGGATCGTGATGCTCGACCACGGCCGGGTGGTCGAAGAAGGGCCGCCAGCAACCGTGTTCTCGGCGCCGGCGTCACCCCGCACCCGCGCCTTCCTGCACTCCGTCCTGAACTACTGAATCCCGGAAGGCCGAGGCATGGCAGACATCGCCCTGGGCGTGCTGATGCTTGACGCGCAGATCCCGCGCCCGCTCGGGGACGTCGGCAACCCCAGCACGTTCGGCTTCCGGGTGCTGTACGAGATGGTGCCAGGCGCCACCGCGGAGTCGGTGGTCGAGCGTGAGCCGGCGGGGCTGCTGGACCGGTTCGTCGCGGCCGGGCGCCGACTGGTCGACCGCGGCGCCGCCGGCGTGGTGACGACCTGCGGCTTCCTCGCGATCCTGCAGGACGACTTGGCCGCCGCGCTGCCGGTGCCGCTGCTCACCTCCAGCCTGATGCAGATCCCGATGGTGCTGCGGTCGCTGCCCGGCTCGGGCCGGGTCTGCGTGGTCACCGCGAACGCGACCAGGCTGACCGCGCGGCACCTGGCCGCCGCCGGGATCAGCGCGGCCGGGCAGGCCCGGGTAGCCCTGACCGGCCTGGAGGACGTCAACGCGTTCTACCCCTGCATCGTCGGCGGCGACGGCTCCGGGCTGGACGTGGCCGAGGTGCGGCGGCAGATCACCGACCGCTGCGTCCAGGTACTGGAACGCGACCCCAGCATCGGCGCGTTCGTGTTCGAGTGCGCGAACCTCCCGCCGTACGCGGCAGCGGTCCGGGACCGGACCGGCCTGCCGGTCTGGGACGCCGTCACCATGACGAACTGGCTATACGCCGCGCTGTGCCAGGCACCACTGCCACCAGCCTCGCCCGAACGCTGACGCCGCAGCGGCACTGAATCAGCTACGACACCGAAGGGCACGCCTGCCACCGGCGCAAGCTCGCCGCCGGTTAGACCCCATGGAAGCTGCGGCGACCATCTGTTGAAGACCCTCCGCGCGAACGAGATTCTGCGCGTCGCTCCCGCCGATCGCCTAGAGTCGCCGCGTCGACCCAGGCACGGGTGGGGATGTGGGAACGGACGTGGGTGTGGACGATCTGCTGCGGCAGTTCGCGCCGCAGGTGCTCGGGGCGCTGATCCGCCGGTACGGGCGGTTCGACGCGTGTGAGGACGCGGTGCAGGAGGCGCTGCTGGCCGCGGCCCTGCAGTGGCCGGGGCAGGGTGTCCCGGACAACCCGCGGGGCTGGTTGGTCACGGTCGCCGCGCGTCGGCTGACCGACGAGGTGCGCGGCGCGGTGGCGCGGCGGCGGCGTGAGGAGACCGCCGCGGCGTTGCGGCCCGCGGACGAGCAGTTCGCGCCGGCGCCGGACGAGCTGCCGTCGGAGCAGGACGACACGCTGACCCTGCTGTTCCTCTGCTGCCACCCGGCGCTGTCGGGGGCCTCGCAGGTGGCGCTCACGCTGCGGGCGGTCGGCGGCCTGACCACCGCGCAGATCGCGGGGGCTTTCCTGGTCCCGGAGGCGACGATGGCGCAGCGGATCAGCCGGGCCAAGCAGCGGATCAAGTCCACCGGTATCCCGTTCGGGCAGCCGCCGGACGCCGAGCGGGCCGGGCGGCTGCGGGTCGTCCTGCACGTGCTGTACCTGATCTTCAACGAGGGCTACGCCAGCACCTCGGGGCCGGACGTGCACCGCGACGAGCTGACCGGTGAGGCGATCCGGCTGACCCGGGCGGTGCTCGCGTTGGAGCCGGACGGCGCCCCCGAGCGCGGCGAGGTGGCCGGGCTGTTCGCGCTGATGCTGCTGACCGAGGCGCGCCGCCCGGCCCGGTCGCGGCCGGATGGCAGCCTGATCCCGCTCGCCGAGCAGGACCGCGGCCGGTGGGATCAGGCGCTGGTCGCCGAGGGGGTCGGGCTGGTCACCGGCGCGCTGGCCGGTGCCCCGCTGGGGCCCTACCAGCTGCAGGCGGCGATCGCGGCCGTACACGCCGAGGCGCCGCGCGCGCAGGACACCGACTGGGCGCAGATCCTGGCGCTGTACGAACTGCTCACCCGGCTCACCCCGAACCCGATGGTCACGCTGAACCACGCGGTCGCGGTGGCCATGGCGAAGGGCCCGCGGGCCGGCCTGGACCTGCTGGCCACGCTGGACGCGGACGAGCGGGTGGCCGGCCACCACCGGGTGGACGCGGTCCGGGCGCACCTGCTCGAACTGGCCGGCGACCAGGCCGCCGCCCGGGACAGCTACCGCGCCGCCGCCCGCCGCACCACCAGCGTCCCCGAGCAGCGCTACCTGCAGGCCCGCGCCGCCGCGCTGGCCGACTAGCGAAACGCGTCGGGTGCCCGGCACAGCAGATCGGCGGCCGGCGGCGTCTGTAGGGGCGTGAGAGCACCCGACGATGCCGACCCACAGCCACCCGGTGGCCCCGCGTGAGCCAGCCGGAGTTCGAGGAGTTCGCGGTCCGTGAGCTGCCCGGGTTACTGCGCTACGCGGTGATGCTGACCGGGGAGCCCGACCTCGCCCAGGACCTCGTCCAGGACGTGATGGTCAAGGCGCACAGCCAGTGGCGGCGGGTGGCCGCCGCCGACCAC
>JBBWZH010000550.1:0-7049 GCA_039648995.1 Mycobacteriales bacterium | reverse complement strand
ACGCTTACTGCGGCGACCGCACCCTTCCGGTTCGCGCGTACCCGGACGGGTGTGTCTGGGGCGAGCCCGGCGGCCATGGCCTGCCGGAGGAAGCCGGCGAGTTCGTCCAGGGTCATGCCCTGCCCGTGCTCGGCGGTAGCGGTGATCGTGCGCCGCGTGGTCACTTCGAGCCCGCCGGAGCCGGCGGGCGCGACGGAGCCAGTCCGATCAGCGGCGGACATGTGTTCTCCTCCAGGTGAGTGCCGAACTGCCTGCGCGGCGCCCGCCGCGCCATCCCCTCGCCGCGCGGTCACGTCGTGGTCGCCGCGTCCTTCCAGGCGAGGTGGTGAGGGTCTGCCGCGCCGCGGCCGGCGCCCGTCCCGGTGGCCATCTCGAAGCCAGCATCCCGGGGGGCGCGGAATCGGTCAAGCCGCCGGGCCGGCCGCGCCCGGTTCACACCCGAAGCACCCCGACGACCGTGTGCCGGAGCCGTTCGGCCAGCATCCGGTCGACTACCAGCCGGTCCAGCCACCGGCCGGCTGCCTCCAGGCCGCGCCACGGCACCCGGCGGGCCAGCTCGCGGCGCCGGCCGTGGGTCACGTACGACGCGGTCAGCACCAGCGTGGACAGCAGGTCGGCGGTGGTGAGCGCGGCCTCGGCGAAGCCGGCGGCGCGGGCCATCCGGGCCAGCGAGTCCGGGGTGAAGACGTGCAGGTTGGCCGCCATCGAGGCCACCTCCCAGAAGTCCTCCTCGGCGGTCAGCGGCCGGCGCAGTGCCGCCAGCAGGCCGCGGACCAGCGGGGTCGCCGCACGGCCCACGGCCGGCGTGGGCTCCGAGGTGACCACGACCGCGCCCGCGGGCCGCAGCACCCGGCGCCACTCGGCCAGCGCGGCCGGCACGTCCGGAAGGTGATGCAGCACACCCCGGCTGACCACCACGTCCACGCTCCCGGCGGCGAGCGGCAGCCGGGTCGCGTCGGCCTGCAGCAGCGGCCAGGCCCCGGCCGCCCGGGCCCGGCCGAGCATCCCGCTGGACAGGTCCACCCCGATCACCGCATACCCGGCCGGCCGGGCGCCGGTAGCGGCGGCGCGGCGCAGGCCGGCGGCTTGCCAGCCGGTGCCGCAGCCGGGGTCGAGAACGATGTCGCCCGGCCGGAGCGGCCGGCCGAGCAGGCCTTCGACCTCGACCCGCGCTTGCCGGGCGGACCGGGCGTCGTGCACGATCGCGAATCGCTCGTCGTAGTAGGCGCACTCGTGGTCGTGGAAGACCCGGTTCACCCGTACCGCCTCGGCCGCTTCCATCGGCCCCGCCCTCCCACATCGTCCCGGGCCGCCCAGGACGCGCCGGCCGGGCATCCCACAGGCATCAGGTGTCACATCGGTAACGACCGCAACGTGGTGCCGCACTCGTTTGTCAGACTGGACGGTACGGGTACGCCGCCGGCGGCCCTGAACGGAGTCCACGGCGGAATCCGAACAGCCGCCCGGACGTTGGAAGCGCGCAGGCGCCCTGCCTGCGCACCTGGGTGGGCTAGGAGGAGCGGGTGGCGCTGCAGGACGCGAACGCGGGGATTGCCCCGGGCGGTGAGCATCCCAACGGGAGCACGCCCGGCGGCTACCGGGCGGATGAGACATACCCGCTGGAGCAGGTGGCCCAGGCCAGCGCGCGGATCGCGGCCAATATCGAGCGGGTGATCGATGGCAAGCCGGAGATCGTCCGGCTTGCCATGGTTGTCCTGCTCGCCGAGGGGCACCTGCTGATCGAGGACGTGCCCGGGGTGGGCAAGACCAAGCTGGCCAAGGCGTTGGCGCGGTCGATCGACTGCTCGGTGCGCCGGATCCAGTTCACCCCTGACCTGCTCCCGTCGGACGTCACCGGGGTCAGCGTCTACAACCAGGAGACCCGGGACTTCGAGTTCAAGCCGGGCGCGGTCTTCGCGAACCTGGTCGTCGGCGACGAGATCAACCGGGCCTCGCCGAAGACGCAGTCGGCGCTGCTGGAGTGCATGGAGGAGCGCCAGGTCACCGTCGACGGGGTGACGTACGTGCTGGAGACCCCGTTCATGGTGGTCGCCACCCAGAACCCGATCGAGATGGAAGGCACCTACCCGCTGCCCGAGGCGCAGCGGGACCGGTTCACCGCCCGGATCTCGATGGGCTACCCCGACCCGGCCGCCGAGATGATCATGTTGGCCGACCACGCCGGGCGGGACCCGCTGGAGAAGCTGCAGCCGGTCTCGACCGCGGCCGAGGTGCGCATGCTGATCGACGCGGTGCACCGCATCCACGTCTCCGACGCGGTCCGCCGGTACGCGGTCGACCTGGTCAACGCGACCCGCCGGTCGCCCGACCTGCGCCTCGGCGCGTCCCCCCGGTCGGCCCTGCAGCTGCTGCGGGCGGCCAAGGCGCACGCGGCGCTGGACGGCCGGAACTACGCGCTGCCCGACGACCTGCAGCGGCTGGTGCTGCCGGTGCTCTCCCACCGGGTGCTGCCGACCGCGGAGGCGCAGCTGTCCCGGCGGTCGTCGGAGGTGATCGTCGGTGAGATCACCCGGCGGGTGCCGGTGCCGCGCTCGGTCGACACCCCGCCGGTGCGCTCCCCCGGGGGCTGAGGCGTGCGAGACGCGCTGTCCGGCCTGACCACGCGCGGGCGCTGCCTGCTCGCGGCCGGGGCGGCCGCGGCGCTGTGCGCGATCGTCCTCGGCGAGCGTGACCTGCTCCGGGTCGCGTTCTTCCTGATCGCGCTGCCGCTGGTCGCGGCCGCCGTGGTCGCCCGGACCAGGTACCGGCTGTCCTGCGCGCGGTCGCTGGCGCCCGCCCGGGTGCCGGCGGGGCAGCCGGCCGAGGTGATCCTCCGGCTAGACAACGTCTCGTTCCTGCCGACCGGGCTGCTGCTGCTCGAGGACGAGGTGCCGTACACCCTGGGAGGCCGGCCGCGGTTCACCGTGGACCGGATCGGCCCCGGCCAGCATCGCACCGTTCGCTACCCGGTGCGGTCGGACGCACGCGGCCGGTACCGCATCGGGCCGCTGCGGCTGCGCCTGGCCGACCCGTTCGGCCTGGTCGAGCTGACCCGCTCGTTCACCGCGGTGGACCGGCTGACCGTGGTGCCGGCCACGCAACCGCTGCCCCCGGTGCGGCTCGGCGGCGCGTGGGACTCCGGCGGGGAGAGCGTCAGCCGCACGGTGGCCATCCGCGGCGACGACGACGCGGCCACCCGCGAGTACCGGCACGGCGACGACCTGCGGAAGGTGCACTGGCGGTCGACCGCGCGGGTCGGCAAGCTGATGGTCCGCCGGGAGGAGCGGCCCTGGCAGAGCCGGGCCACCCTGCTGCTGGACACGCGGACCCGGGCGCACCGCGGCGACGGCCCCGGCTCCAGCTTCGAGTGGGCGGTCAGCGCGGTCGCCAGCATCGGCGTGCACGCCGCCCGGCAGGGCTACGCGGTCCGCCTGCTCACCGACACCGGGCCCACCGTGGCCGCCGCCGACCTGGGCGACGAGGGTGTGCTGCTCGACTACCTGGCCGAGGTCACCGGCTCCCGGCACGGCGGGCTGGATCCGGCCATCTCCACGCTGCGCGGCGGGGAGGGCATCGGCACGCTGGTCGCCGTGCTCGGCCTGCTCGACCCGGAGCAGGCCGCCGCGCTCGCGGCCGCGCGCACGCCGTCGGACACCTCGGTGGCGATCCTCATCGACGCGAGCAGTTGGATGACGCTGGCGCCGCGGGCCCTGTCCGAGGCGGAGGCGGCGTACGACGCGGCCGCCGAGATCCTGACCCGCGGCGGCTGGCGGGTGCTGCGGGCCCGGCACGGCGCGCTGCTGCCGCGGCTGTGGCCGGGCGCCAGCGAGCAGTCCACCCCGATCGGCTGGGCTCCGATGCCCGGCAACCCGATCGGCACCCGATGAACTGTTACTTACCGGGGTGGCGCGAGGTCAGCCCGCGGCCGATGAGCCGGCGGCACGTGCGAGGCGGCTGCGCGGCCAGCGCGCCGGGGATGGAGTGACGCGGTGCGCACCAGCACCCGGATGACGTTCGCGGTCGGGTGGGCGGCGGCCCTCGGCTCGGTCCCGCTCGGCGCCGTCTTCGATAACTGGCGCTGGCTCTGGTACACGTGGGCCGCGGTCGCCGCGGTGGTCGCCGCGCACCTCGCCGTCCGGAGCACCCGGCTGCCCGCGGTGCTCGCCCCGGTCGCCGGCCTGCTCGGCCTGCTCGTCTACATCACGCTGGTGTTCGCCGGCGGCGACGCGCTGTTCGGCCTGGTGCCGACGCCGACCAGCATGAACACGCTGCTCGAGAACGTCCGCGGCGCCTTCGTCGACGTGCACGACCTGGCCGCCCCGGTGGACACCAGGCCCGAGTTGATCCTGCTGGCCGCCGGCTCGGTCGGGCTGCTCACGATCGTGATCGACATCATCGCGGTGATGCTGCGCCGGCCCGCGGCGGCCGGGCTGGCGCTGCTCGGCCTGTACGCGGTACCGACCGCGGTCGCCCGGGACGGCGTGAAGTGGCCGCTGTTCGTGATCGGTGCGCTGGGCTACCTGGTGCTGCTGATGGCCGAGGGGCGGGACCGGCTGCTCCGCTGGGGCCGGCCGGTCGGCGGCGACGTCCTGCGGCCGGGGCAGAACCCCGGCGCGCGGGGCGCGCTGGACGAGGAGACCCCGCTGCCGCTCACCGGGCAGCGGATCGGCGCCGTGGCGCTGGCGATCGCGGTGATCGCGCCGCTGTTCGTGCCCGGGCTGACCGCGCACGCGCTGTCCGACCTGGCCCGTACCGGCGGCGGCGACGGCACCGGCGGCGGCACCGGGCAGATCGCGATCAACCCGCTCACCCAGCTGGCCGACCGGCTCAAGCAGCCCACCCCGACGCGGCTGTTCCGGGTCAGCTCCAACCTGCCGGACCTCTACAACCTCCGGCTGATGACGCTGGACACCTTCACCTCCCGCGGTTGGGAGGGACGCAACCTCAACGACGGCGACTCCGCCAACGGACTCCTGCCGCGGCCGGACAACGAGACCGACGTGTCCGCCAGCGCCGCGCCGTACCGCGTCTCGATCGCGGTGTCCGGCGCGTACAACGGCGATGTGCTGCCGACCGCCTACTACCCCACCGAGATCAGCGGTGTGACCGGCGACTGGCACTACGACCATCGCGGTGGGGTGCTGCAGAACCCGCGATCGCGCGCGAACAGCCAGCAGTACACGCTCGAGGGCTACAACGCGGTGCCGACCCCGACGGCGATGCTGCAGTCCAGCGGCGAGATCCCGGCCGAGGTGCTGGACAGGTGGGGTAGCGCCACGAGCGTGCCGGACGAGGTGAAGACGACCGTCGAGACCATCACCAAGGACAAGAACACCTTGTACGAGCGGGCGCTGGCGCTGAACAACTACTTCCGGGACGGCACCCACGGGTTCCGCTACAGCACGCAGACGCAGCCCGGGAGCAGCGGCAGCGCGCTGGTCGACTTCCTGCGCAACAAGCAGGGGTTCTGCGAGCAGTACGCGTCCGCGATGGGCATCATGCTGCGGGTCGCCGGCATACCGTCCCGGGTCGTCATCGGGTTCCTGCACCCCAGCGGCGGCGAGAGCTGGGACGTCACCAGCAGCGACGCGCACGCCTGGGTCGAGGGCTACTTCCCCGGCGTCGGCTGGGCCCCGTTCGACCCGACCCCGCGCGACTACAACAACCGGATCGACCCGCCGTACGCCCAGGGCCCGGCGCCCAGCGTGACGCCGACGGTCAGCGGCAGCAGCGGTAGCGCCGGCCCGACCGGCGGCCCGACCGGCGGCAAGCTGGACACCAGCGTCCCGATCGGCCCCGGTGGCGACGGCGGCGGCTCCTCAGGGCTGCTGACCCCGCGCGGCGCGCTGATCTCGGTCGGCGTGCTGCTGATCCTGATGCTGCTGGTGACGCCCGCGCTGGGCCGGCGGGTGACCCGGCGGCGCCGGCTGAGGCTCGCGGGCGGGGCGGATCCGCGGGCCGCCGCGGTGGCCGGCTGGGACGAGATCCTGAGCACCGCGGTCGACTACGGGTTACCGATGCCGACGAACGAGACCCCCCGGGGCACCGCCCGACGGCTGGCCCGAGATCTCACCGACAGCCAACCCGCGGTGGCCGGGCTGCGACTGCTCGCGCTGGCCGAGGAACGGGCCCGGTACGCGCCCGAGGCCGGCGTCGAGGGCGACCTGCCGACCGCCGTACGCGCGGTCCGGCACGGCCTGCGCGGGCTGATCCGGGGCCGGCGGCGGCTGCGTGCCTCGCTGTTCCCGCCGTCGACCGTGCAAGCGATCATGCTCGGCCTGTCCCGGCGGAACGGCCAGGTGTCCGCTGCCGTCGGCCGCCTCACCGACGAACTCGGCCGCGCGCTGCGCCGTACCCGCCGGCTGACCCCCCGCCCCACCGACCAGCAGCCCTGACCCGCCCGCGCGCTGGGTCCAGCGCCGAACCCCTGCACGTCGCCGGGCCGGCGGCGACGACACCGCCCGGGCCGAACCGGCGCCCGGGGCCGGCGCTTGCCCACCCGCCCGTGGCGCGAGCCGTCGGCGGCGCCGCAGCGCGGCGTCGCATCGGCGGGCGAAGCCCGGTGCGGGGCACGGGGCAACCAGCGAAGTCAGGGGACGAAACCGGAAGGCTAGGTCAGGGCGGGGCGGAGCGCCTCAGGAGGGACTAGCGATCGTCGAACCGGCGGCGGAAGCGCTCTTCCATCCGCTGCAGCAACGAGCCGCGACGCTGCTTGCGGCGCGGGGTGGCGGGCCGGTCGCTGCCGGCGACACGCAGGTCGGGGCGGCCGGCCAACCGCTTGTACTGGGAGGCGGCGAAGCCCGCGGACGCGAGCATGATGCAGAAACCGGCAACGCCGAGCGCGGTGGAGGGGACCATAACCCCGGCCAGCAGCGCGACCATGCCGAGAACAAGCAGAACGAGGGCACGACGGACTCGGCGACGAGCATGCGTGCGGAGGTCCGTCGAGCTCACGGTCGAGGCAAACTTCGGGTCCTCGGCATACAACGCTCGCTCGATCTGCTCGAGCAAACGCTGCTCGTGGTCCGAGAGCGGCACGGCGCCCCTCC
>JBBWZH010000549.1:0-5159 GCA_039648995.1 Mycobacteriales bacterium | reverse complement strand
GGGCGAGCAGTTGGATCATGCTGGCGTCCGGGCCGGTACCGACCTGCAGCATGGCCTCGCGGACGCCCTGCTCCTCGTTCACCTCCTGGTGCACCGCCTGCAGGTCGAACGTGCGGGCGTAGAAGTCGATCGCCTCGTCCAGATCGGGGACCGCGATGCCGACATGGTCGATCCGGGTGAACATGACCGCCAGTATCGCGGGGTCGACGCGGCCGCGGCGTGGTCACGGTCACAGGCCGCTCGCGTACCCGTCGGTATGGTGAGGGCAGTCGGCGGACGTGCCAGGGAGGTCACCATGCCCGATTCGGTCATCGTCAGCGGCGCCCGGACGCCGATGGGGCGGCTGCTCGGCTCGCTCAAGGACTTCTCCGGCAGCGACCTGGGCGGCGTCGCGGTCGAGGCGGCCGTCCGGCGCGCCGGGATCAGCGGCGACCAGGTCGACTACGTGATCCTCGGCCAGGTGCTGCAGGCCGGCGCCGGGCAGCTGCCGGCCCGGCAGGCGGCGGTCAAGGCGGGCATCCCGATGTCGGTGCCGTCGCTGCTGGTCAACAAGGTCTGCCTGTCCGGTCTGGACGCGATCGCGCTGGCCGACCAGCTGATCTCGGCCGGCGAGTTCGACGTGGTGGTGGCCGGCGGGATGGAGTCGATGACCAACGCGCCGCACCTGCTGCCCGGCTCCCGGCAGGGTTACAAGTACGGCTCGATCGAGATGCTGGACGCGATGGCCCACGACGGGCTGACCGACGCGTTCGACCACGTCGCGATGGGGGAGTCCACCGAGCGGCACAACCAGGGCCTGAACATCGGCCGCGCGGAGCAGGACGAGTTCGCCGCCCGGTCGCACCAGCGTGCCGCCGCCGCGCAGAAGAACGGCCTGTTCGACGAGGAGATCGTACCGGTCAAGATCCCGCAGCGGCGCGGCGATCCGATCGAGTGCCGCGAGGACGAGGGCATCCGGCCGGACACCACGGCCGAGTCGCTGGCCCGGTTGAAGCCGGCGTTCAGCAAGGACGGCACGATCACCGCCGGCTCCTCGTCGCCGATCTCGGACGGGGCCTGCGCGGTCGTGGTGATGTCCCGGGCCAGGGCGGAGGAGTTGGGCGCCCCGATCCTGGCCGAGGTCGGCGCGCACGGCGTGGTCGCCGGCCCGGACAACTCGCTGCAGTCCCAGCCGTCCAACGCGATCCGCAAGGCGCTGCGCCGGGAGGGCATCGACATCGGCGACCTGGAACTGATCGAGATCAACGAGGCGTTCGCGGCGGTCGGCATCCAGTCGATGCGTGACCTGGGCGTCGGCCCTGAGTTGGTGAACGTCAACGGCGGCGCGATCGCGCTGGGCCACCCGATCGGCATGAGCGGCGCCCGGATCGCCCTGCACCTGGCACTGGAGCTGCGCCGGCGCGGCGGCGGTGTCGGCGCGGCCGCGCTCTGCGGCGGCGGTGGCCAGGGCGACGCGCTCATCCTCCGCGTCCCCGCGAGCTGACCCCGAGGCCTGACCCGCGGCCGTGCCCCGCTCCAGCGAGCGGCTCGCCGGCGGGGGTGATCACCCGGCCGGGCAGGTGCGGCGCCGGTCGGCCGGGGCTGGGATGCTGATCGCGTGACTGAGGTGACGCGGCGGGCGGCTCGGCGCGGGGCGGACGTGCCGGCGCTGGTCGAGCGCGCCCGTGCCGGCGAACCCCGGGCGGTGGCCCGGCTGATCTCGCTGGTCGAAGACGCCTCGCCGCTGCTGCGCGAGGTGGCCGCCGCGCTCGCCCCGCATGCCGGCCGGGCGCGCGTCGTCGGCCTCACCGGGTCGCCCGGGGTCGGCAAGTCGACGACGACGTCCGTGTTGGTCACGGCGCTTCGCGGGCGCGGGCAGCGGGTCGGCGTGCTGGCCGTCGACCCGTCGTCGCCGTTCTCCGGCGGGGCGCTGCTCGGCGACCGGGTGCGGATGCAGGACCACGCCACAGACGGCGCCGTGTTCATCCGCTCGATGGCCAGCCGCGGGCACCTCGGCGGGCTGGCCGCGGCGACCCCGCAGGCGGTCCGGGTGCTGGACGCGGCCGGCTGCGACGTCGTGCTGGTCGAGACGGTGGGCGTCGGCCAGGCCGAGGTGCAGGTCGCCTCGACCGCGGACACCACGCTGGTGCTGCTCGCACCGGGCATGGGTGATGGCATCCAGGCGGCGAAGGCGGGCATCCTGGAGGTGGCGGACGTCTTCGTGGTCAACAAGGCCGACCGGGACGGCGCCGATACGACCGTCCGCGACCTGCGGTACATGCTGTCGCTCGGCGGTCGGCACGCCGAGGCCGGCGCGTGGCGGCCGCCGATCGTGAAGACCGTGGCGGCTCGCGGCGAGGGCATCGAGGACGTGCTGGCCGCGCTGGACAAGCACGCCGACTGGCTGGCGGCGAGCGGCGAGCTGGGCCGGCGTCGGCAGGCCCGCGCGGCCGCCGAGATCGAGGCGATCACGGTGGCCGAGCTGCGCGGGCGGATCGGCGAGGTGCCCGGCGCCGCCGCGCTCGACTCGCTCGCCGCGGCCGTGGTCGCCGGCGAGTCCGACCCCTACACCGCCGCCGACGAACTGCTCGCCACCCTCACCGGCTAGCCACCGGCACCCCGCCCGGTCGGGGGGGCCGGCGCCGTCGGGGCGGCCGGGGAGAGGTGGGCGGAGGTCTCGACCTCGAGCAGGGAGGCCTCGTGGCGTTCGGCCTCGAAGGCCTTCCCGCCGCCGCGGACGCCGAACAGCCGCTTCGAATAGACGAGGTAGACGACCGCGCCGAGGTTGATGATCAGCGCGCCGATGCGCAGCCAGGTGATCCGCTCGGTCAGCTCGTACACCTCGAGCGGGAGGAAGACCGACGTGGCCACGGCGGCGAAGTACTCGCCCCAGCGCTTCAGCATCCAGAGCCCGACGCCCTCGATCAGCTGCAGCAGCGCGTAGCCGGCCAGGCCGATGGCGACCCAGGTCAGCGTCGAGGAACGGAGCGTGAACGCGTCCCGCAGCCAGCGCACCACCGTCGACTGGTCCAGGTCGATGCCGAGCTGGTCGGTCAGCGGCCGGATCAGCGGCAGGTCCTTCTCGAACACGTCGCGCAGGCCGGCCTGGGCGCTGCGGAACCGCCAGACGCCGTACGCGCCGAGCGCGATCAGCAGCCCGCGGCCGAACCGCTCGACCGCGAGCAGCCGCAGGATCACCGCGTCCCGCAGCACCCGGCCGCGCGGCACGAGCGGCGCGTCCTCCGCGGGGCCCGAGCCGTGCGGCGCGCCGAGCACGTAGTCGCCGCAGCGCAGGCACCGCCAGGCGTCGCCGAGGGGGGTGCTGGCTTGCAACACCTGGCGTAGCCGCGACTCGTCCGGCACGTAGGTGATATGTCCGCGGCGGGCGCAGGTGCGCAGGTTCCAGTCCACGAGCGAACAGACTAGGGGTCCGGGGAGGCGCCGCTGCCGCTTCCACCTCCCCGGACCCGGTCCGGGCCCCGCCGCCGCGGGCCCAGCTACTGCCGGCCGCTACCGCAGGCCGGCGTCGACCGCGTTGGTCAGCGTGCCGTCGTCACCGTCAAGCTCCCAGACCATCGCGCCGCCCAGGCTCTGGCTCTTGATGTACGCGTCCTTGCGGGCGATCACCCGCTCGTCGTCGTACGACCAGAACGTGCTGCCGGTGTAGAGGGTGAGCGTGGCGTTCGTGGCGTCGAACGTCCGCGTGCCGGACAGCGCCTTGAGCTTCTTGTAGTCCTCGATGCCGGCCTCGAACGTGCCCGCCGCCGCGGTGCCGGGCTGGTAGAGCCCGCCGTTGGTGGCCGGCACGTTGGTCCAGCCGCGGCCGTAGAACGGGATGCCGAGCAGCAGCTTGCTGGCCGGCGCACCCTGGGCGCGGTATGTGCCGATGGCGAGGTCGACGCTGAACTTCGGCGCCGGGGCCGGGTCGGCCGCCGGCGAGAACAGCTGGCCCTGGTGGTTGGTGGTCGGCTCCCACGCGCCGTGGAAGTCGTAGCCCTGGATCGTGCCCCAGTCCAGCGCGTTGAACACCGGGCCGACCTCGACGCCGGCCGCGATCTTCGCGGGGTCGGCCGGCAGGAAGGCCGAGAGCAGGTAGTGCTTGCCGGTGGTGGCGCCGTACGCGTCGAGCTGGCGGCGGAACTCCTGCAGCAGCAGCGTGAAGTTCTGCTTGTCGGCCGCGCGGATGACGTTGCCGTCGTTGCCCGCGGAGCCGGGCCACTCCCAGTCGATGTCGATGCCGTCGAAGATGCCGGCCGCCGAGCCGGCGCCGCCGGCCGGGTCGCCGTCGATGCCGGTCGGCAGGTTGCCCTTGATGAACAGGTCGATGCAGGAGGACACGAACGCCTGCCGGGACGCCGAGGTCAGCGCCACGTCCGAGAACAGCTTCGAGTACGTCCAGCCGCCCAGCGACATCAGCACCTTCAGGTTCGAGTGCCGGGCCTTGAGCTTCTTGAACTGGTTGAAGTTGCCGCGCAGCGGCTGGCTGAACGTGTCGGCCACGCCGTCCACGCTGGTCGCCGCGTCGAAGGACTTCTGGTAGTCGGCGAAGGCGTCGCCGGCACCGGCCGCGGTGCGCTCGAAGCATTTGCCGTCGGCGCCGATGTTCTCGAACGCGTAGTTGATGTGGGTGAGCTTCGCGGCCTGCCCGGTGGTCTCCACGTCCTTCGGGAAGAAGTTGCGGCCGTAGATGCTCCACTGCGCGAAGTAGCCGACCTTCTTGAACGGCCCGGTGGTCCCGCCGCCGCCCGCCGACGTGGTCGCGCTGACCTGGGTGCTCTGTGCCGACACGTTGCCGGCGGCGTCCCGGGCGGCGACCCGGTAGGTGAACGTGCTGGACGCGGCCAGGCCGCCGTCGGTGAAGCCGGCGCCGCTGGCGGTCGCGACCTTGCTGCCGTTGCGGAACACGTCGTAGCCGGTGACGCCGACGTTGTCGGTGGACGCCGACCAGGACAGCGTCACGCTGCTGGCGGACACCGCGGCCACCGCGAGGCCGGCCGGCACCGATGGTACCTGCGTGTCCGGACCCGGGCCGCCCCCGCCGCTGCCGTCGCAGGCGCCGTTGTTGATCAGGCAGCCGGACGGGCCGACGTAGCTACCGGAGTACGCCACGTCGAAGCCGACGGTGACCGAGCCACCGACCGCGATCGCGCCGTTCCAGGACTGGTTCCGCACGGTCACGG
>JBBWZH010000468.1:0-5029 GCA_039648995.1 Mycobacteriales bacterium | reverse complement strand
TCGTCGTGCTGGACGACGGCAACTCGTCGGCTCCGTCCGGGCCGGCGGCGGTCGGAAACCCCGCCGACCACACGATCTCCGCGGCGCGCGGCAGCCGCACGCAGTCCGCGTTCTCGCTGCTGTCCGGGGCCTCGTCGGTGACCGTGCGGATCGCCGATACCGGCAACGACCTCTACCGGGTGGCCACCCCGCTCGACTCCGGCCTGCTGCCCAAGGCGATCGACACCGCCGGCCGGATCGACCTGCAGCTGGTCAACGCCGGGCCGCCCGGGGCGACCGCGGTGGACGTCCAGCTCAGCCGGCAGGTGCGGTGGTCGATCCGGATGGCCGGCGGGGCCACCCAGGAGTCGCTCGACCTCACGCGCGGCACGATCGACGCCGTGGACATCGTGACCGGCGCGACGCACATCGACGTGGCACTGCCGAAGCCGACCGGCACGATCCCGGTCCGGCTCACCGGCGGCGCCAGCGAGCTGGCCGTGCACACCCCGACCGGCGTGCCGTCCCGGGTCACCGCGAGCACCGGCGCCGGCAACATCACGCTCGACGGGGTCGCCCACAGCGGCGTCGCGGCCGGCACCGTGCTCAGCGCCCCCGGCTGGGCGTCGGCCAAGGTCAGGTGCGACGTGCAACTCGTCTCCGGCGTCGGTGCGGTCACTGTCGACACCCGCTGAGTCGTTTCACCACGGCCGCGCCGCCCGCCAGACCGGGCGGCGCGGCCGTTTTCCGTCCCCGTTCGTCCCTGTCGACTACTTGGACATTGGCGCCTACGCTGGGGCAGCGTTCCGTAATAGAACGAGCACGTACTGTTGCGGAGCGGCGGCGGGAAGGGGGCACTATGGCGGCATATCCGGGCACCAGGACAGGGTGGGCGAGCGCCCGGCCGCGGTGGCGGCCGGAGCTGACCGGCACGCTGCTGGTGCAGTGCACGCCGGCGGAGGCCGTGCCCGTCGCCGCGGTCGCCGACCGGCCGGGCGCCGGTCTGGTGCTGACCCGGCGGATCACCGACCGGAACGGGGCGGCCGCGGCCGAGGCGATCCGGCGGCTGCGCGACTCCGGCTACCGGTGGCCGATGCTGCTGGACTTCGGCCGGTACGCCGGCCCGGTGCGGACGCTGGCCAGCGGCCCGTTCTCGCTGGACTGGATCGCCACCCAGCGCCGGCTCCGGCTGCCGGTGCTGACCGACTCCGGCTACGTGGCCGGTGACGACCTGCTCGGGCTGACCAGCATCCTGGACCGGGCCCGGCTGCTCGGCGACGTGATCGCGGTGCTCCCGCTGCACCCGTCCTGGCTCAGCCAGCGCGGCCGCCGGGCCTACCTGCTGGACCGGATCGAGCAGGCCGGCGTCCCGGTCGCGATCGTGGTCGAACACAGCAAGGACCCGCTCGGCGTGCAGGGCGTGCTGGCCGGGCTGCTGGAACTGCTCACCCTGCCGATCCCGGTGCTGCTGCTGCGGGGCGACACATCGGCGCTGGGCGCGCTCTGCTTCGGCGCGATGTCGGCGGCGGTCGGCACCACCGCGTCGCTGCGGCACCTGTTCCCGATGCCGCGCGCGCCCGGCCGCCCACGCCCGGCCGAGGTCGCCGCGGTCGTCAAGCAGTGCCTGGCCTTCGTCGGCGTCGACCGGATCGCCGCCGCGAGCCAGGCCGAGCCGGACGACCCGATGTGGACCTGCGGCTGCGGCACGTGCAAGCAGCGCACGCTGGACTGGCTGGCCACCCTGGCGGCGCGGACGGTCCGGGAGCGGGCCGCGTTCACGCACTCGGTCGAGGTGCTGCTGGACCTGCGGGACGAGCTGTGCCGCCCGGCCTCGCCGGCCGACCGGCAGGCCAGCTGGCTGGCCCACCTGGCCAACGCCGACTGCCGGTACGACCAGGTCGACGCCGACTCCGGGGCGCTGGCCCGGCCCGGTTTCCTCGGCGCCTGGCTGGCGTTGACCGCCGAACCGGGGCTCAGGACACGAGCACGCCTGCGCTGAGCAACCGGCCGTACAACTGCTCCTCCAGCCAGCGGTCCAGCGTGCGGCGGCGGGCCCGGTCCGACCGTCCGGGCCGGCCCGGCTGGATCAGCCGTACCCCCCGCTCGGGGCTGGCGGCGGCGATCGCGATGCCGGCGTAGCCGCACTCCAGCCGGCACAGCCGCGACGCCTCGTCGGTGGGCAGCACGATCGCGGCCGCGGCGAAGCCGGCCCAGCGGCGGGCGGTCGCGGCGGCCGCGGCCCAGGACCGGCCGGCCGGCACCAGCACGCCGCGCAGCCGCACCACGCTCGGCGGGCAGGTGCCCGCGGCCTGCGGCCACTCCCAGACCGCCAGCGTGTCGACGTCCAGCATCGGGCCGGCGGAGCCGTCCCGCCGGCGCCGGTCGTGCGCGGCGGCGTCGACGGTGACCACCGGCACCACCCGGGTGCCGAGCAGCCGCTGGGCCGGCAGGGTCATGCCGGGCCAGCCCAGTGCGCCGGCCGCCGCGGCCAGCCGGGCCGGGTCGGTGACCGGCCCCCGGGCCAGCGTGCCGGCGCCCGGTCCGCTGGTGTGCTGGCTGGTCACGACCTGCCTCCGCTTCCCGCCGGCCGGTCGACCCGACCCCCGGCGGTTGTCCCCGCTTCGGCCCACAACCATGCCCCATCCGGCACCGTCCGCGCAGGTCGGGTACCGCGGAGCCCGCCGGACGGGTGAACCGCGCCGGCCGGGGCGGCCGGCAGAGCCGGGTCAGCTGGTCGTGCGGTCAGCCGGCACCGGGCCGGTGCTGATGCGGCCGTCCACCCGGCGCGCGATGCCGAGCGGGTTCGCGTCCCGCAGCGGTTCGGGCAGCAGCGCGTCCGGCAGGCCCTGGTACGCCACCGGGCGCTGGAACCGGCGCACGGCGGTCATCCCGACCGAGGTGTGCAGCGGCGCCGTCGTCGCCGGCCACGGCCCGCCGTGCTGCTGCGCCCAGCTGACCGCGACCCCGGTCGGCCAGCCGCCGAAGATCACCCGGCCGGCCCGCCGGGACAGCCGCGCCAGCAGACCGGCCGCCAGCACCGGCTCGCTGTCGGCCTCGGCGTGCACGGTCGCGGTGAGCGTGCCCGGCAGCGCGTCCAGCGCGGCGATGAGGTCGGTGATCGACGCGTACTCGACCAGCAGCGCGGCCGGGCCGAAGCACTCGGTCAGCAGCTCGTCCGCCCTGGCCGCCAGGTCGGCCGCGGCCACCCGCAGCAACGCCGGCGCCACCCGGTAGCCGCCGGCACCGTCCACAGTGGATGGCGGGACGACCGGGTGGACGCCGGGGACGGCGGCCAGCTCGGCCGCGGTGCGCTCGAACCCCTGCCGCAACCGGTCGTTCAGCAGCGGGCCGAACCGGGCGGCGGTCACCGCCCGCGCCAGCGTTTCGGTCAGCCCGTGCCCGGTCGGCAGGAACAGCAGCCCCGGCTTGGTGCAGAACTGGCCGGCGCCCAGCGTCATCGACTCGACGAACGCCTGCGCCACCGCCGGCCCGCGCGCCGCGACGGCGCCCGGGGTCACCACGGCGGGGTTCAACGAGCCCAGCTCGCCGTAGAACGGGATCGGGTCCGGCCGGGAGGAGGCCAGGTCGAACAGCGCCCGCCCGCCGGCCAGCGACCCGGTGAAGCCGGCCGCGGCGATCGCCGGGTGGGTGACCAGCGCGCGGCCGGCCTCGACCCCGTGCACGATGCCGAAGCCGCCGGCCGGTGCCCCGGCCCCGGCCAGCGCCGCGCTGACCAACTGTGCACAGTGGACGGACAGCCCCGGGTGGCCCGGGTGTGCCTTCACCACCACCGGGCAGCCGGCGGCCAGCGCGCTCGCCGTATCGCCGCCGGCCACCGAGAACGCCAGCGGGAAGTTGCTGGCCGCGAACACGGCGACCGGGCCGATCGGCAGCAGCATCCGGCGCAGGTCCGGGCGCGGCGCCGGCAGCGCGGCCGGGTCCGCCGGGTCGATGATCGCCTCCAGTACGGTGCCGTCGGCGACCACGTCGGCGAACATCTCCAACTGCACCCGGGTGCGGGTCAGCTCGCCGCCGAGCCGGCCGGCGCCCAGCCCGGTCTCCGCGTCGGCCAGCGCCACGATCGCCTCCCGGTCGGCCTCCAGCGCCGCCGCGGCCGCGCGCAGCAGCGCGGCCCGGCCGGCCAGCGGCAGCTCCGCCAGCTCCGGGGCCGCCGCGGCCGCCGCCCGGGCCGCGCGGTCCACCTCCGCCGGCGTGCTGTCCGGCACCGGCGGGCCGACCGGCTCCCCGGTGTACGGGCTGCGCCCCTGGCTGGCCGACCCCGCGAGGGCCGCGTCGGTGCTCACCGTGGACAACTCCCTACAACTGGCGGTACGGCGGTCTTTGGAACTGGCGGTACGGCGGTCAGGGCGCGGGCGGTCGCGGCGGGCCGCTGCCGGCGCCGGACTCCTCGATGGCGGCGGCGATCTCGGCCAGGTCGGCGCCCGACAGCGCGAGTGCCGCCGCCGGCAGCCAGCCGTCGACCTGGGCCGGCCGGCGGGCCCCGACGATCGCGCCGGTGACGCCGGGCCACGCCAGCGTCCACGCTATCGCGACGGCGGCCACGCCGACGCCGTGCCGCTCGGCCACCGGCCGCAGCGCCGCCACCACGTCGAGGTTACGCGCCAGTCGCGAGGTGAACTCGGGCGCGGCGTGCCGCCAGTCGGTCGGCGGCAGCGCGGCGGCCCGCTCCGGCGAGAACCCGCCGGACAGCAGCCCCGACTCCAGCGGGCTGTAGCAGATCACGCCGACGTGGTGCTCGGCGCACCATGGCACCTCGGCGGTGGCCGCGTCCCGGCGCAGCAGCGAGAGCGGCGGCTGCAGGCTGTCGACCGCGCCGATCCGGTGCGCTGCCGCGAGCTGCCCGGTGTCGTGATTGGACAGTCCGATCGCGGCCACCTTTCCGGCGTCCCGCAGGTCGACCAGCTCCTGCCAGTAGACCTCCAGCGCGGGGCCGAGCAGCGGCGGCCAGTGGATCTGCAGCAGGTCCAGCCGGTCGGTGCGCAGCCGGCGCAGCGAGTGCTCGACCTCCCAGCTGATCCGGCGGGCGTCC
>JBBWZH010000451.1:0-6318 GCA_039648995.1 Mycobacteriales bacterium | reverse complement strand
TCGAACCCCTGACCCCCACACTGCCAGTGTGGTGCGCTACCAGCTGCGCCACAGCCCCTTGATCCGTGCCGATGGTACAGGGGTGGGTCGGTGGGTTTCGAGGTGGGTCGTACGGTAGCGCCGCGGGGTGGCGGGAGGTGCGCGTGTTCGAGCCGGTGGCTGAGGGGATGTCGCGGGACGAGCGGGTGGGGGTGCAGGAGGGGCGGCTGCGCGGGCTGGTGGACCGGCTGCTCGCGGTGGACGGGGTGCAGGGGCGGCGGCTGCGTGGTGCCGGCGTGACCGACGGGCGGGACGTGACGCTGGCGGGCCTATCGGGGCTACCGACGACGGCCAAGGCCGATTTATGGGAAACGTACCCGTTCGGGATGCTGGCGGTGCCGCGCGAGCAGGTCGTGGTCGTGCATGGCAGCAGCGGGACTGGTGGGCGGCCGACGCTGGTCGCGTACACACGCAACGACCTGGCGCTGTGGGCGGCGATGTGCGCGCGGGCGCTGGCGGCGGCGGGGGCTACCAGCGCGAGCGTGGTGCACAACGCGTACGGGTACGGGCTGTTCACCGGCGGGCTCGGCATTCACCAGGGCGCGGTGGCGTTGGGAGCCACGGTGGTGCCGCTGTCGGGCGGGTTCACGAGGCGGCAGATCACGATGCTGCGCGATCTGCGGCCGGACATACTCACCTGCACGCCGTCGTACGCGGTCTTCCTCGGCGAGGCGCTGCGGGATGACGGTGTCGATCCGGCCGAGATTCCGCTGCGGGCCGGCATCTTCGGCGCGGAGCCGTGGAGCGAGGGCCTGCGGGCGCGGATAGAGGAACTGCTGCCGCTGAAGGCACTCGACATCTACGGACTGTCCGAAGTGATCGGTCCGGGTGTGGCGAGCGAGTGCGTCGAGGCACAGCACGGGCTGCACGTGAACGAGGACCACTTCATCGTCGAGACGGTCGACCCGACGACCGGGGAGCCGGCGCCGCCGGGCACGCCGGGCGAGCTGACGTTCACCACGCCCACCAAGGAGGCGCTGCCGCTACTGCGCTACCGGACCGGCGATGTGGCCACTTTGGACACGAGCACCTGCCGGTGTGGACGGACGCTGGTGCGGATGAGCAAGGTCACCGGCCGGGTGGACGACATGGTCGTGATCCGCGGGGTGAACGTCTACCCGAGCGAAATCGAGGCGGTGCTGCTCGGCCAGCCCGGGGTGGCGCCGCACTACCTGATCGTGGTCGACCGCCGGGCGCCGACCGCCCGGCTGCTCGTCGTGTGCGAAGTGGACGGTCCGGCGGACGGGGCGGCCACCACGCTCGGCGCGGCGCTGCGCAGCCGCCTCGGGGTGCGGGCAGAGGTCGTCGTCGCCGCCGCCGGTACGGTGCCCCGGACGGAACTCGGCAAGGCCCGGCGCCGGGTGGACTGGTCCGCCGGCGAGGCACCGCCGCTCCCCGGTCTGGTCTGAGCAGCGGCCGGCGGCAACCGCCCCGGCGCGCCAGGGGCAACCGCCCCGACGGCCTGGACCACGGCCGGGTCCGCAGCATCGAGGACGCCGAGCCGAATGGGCGGTCCCGGGTTAGCGTGGTGACATGATCGAGGCGCAGTTGCCCGACCTGTGGGACGCCGAACCGGGATACCTGAACACCGCGAGCTACGGGCTGCCGCCGCGGCCGGCGTGGGACGCGCTGCAGGCCGCGCTGGGCGACTGGCGGGCCGGCCGCACCAGCTGGGAGCCGTGGGCGGCCTCGGTCGACCTTGCGCGGGCGGCGTACGCGCGGCTGGTCGGCGCGGACCCGGCGAACGTGGCCACCGCGGCCACCGTGTCGCAGCTCGTCGGGCTGATCGCGGAGACACTGCCGGACGGGGCGACGGTGCTCGCGCCGGACATCGAGTTCACCTCGAACCTGTTCCCCTGGCTGGTGCAGGCCGACCGCGGCGTCCAGGTTCACACGGTGCCGCCGAGCCAGCTGGCCGCCGGTATCGACGAGCGCACCAGCGTGGTCGCGTTCAGCCTGGTGCAGTCGGCCACCGGCGAGGTCGCCGACGTCGCCGCGATCAGCGCGGCGGCCCGGGCGCGCGGGGCGCTGGTGGTGATCGACGCGACGCAGGCCGTCGGCTGGATGCCGGTGGACTCGACGCAGGCGGACGTGCTGATCGGCAGCGCCTACAAGTGGCTGATGTCGCCGCGCGGCAGCGCCTTCATGGTGATCTCGCCGGAGCTGCGGGAGCGGGTGCGGCCGACGGGTTCCGGCTGGTACGCGGGCGCCGACGTGCACGCCTCGTACTACGGGCCGCCGCTGCGGCTGGCGAGCAACGCCCGGCGGTTCGACCAGTCGCCGGCCTGGCACTCCTGGGTCGGTACCGCGGCCGCGCTGGACGTGGTCGAGCAGATCGGGGTGGAGGCGATCGGCCGGCACGACATCGCGCTGGCGAACCGGTTCCGCGCCGGCCTTGGACTGTCCGAATCGGACAGTCCAATCGTGACGGTGAACCGGCCGGGCGCCGACACCCGGCTGGCCGCCGCCGGCATCCGCGCCGCCACCCGGGCCGGCTCGCTGCGCGCGTCGTTCCACATCTACAACACACCCGCCGACGTCGACGCCGCCCTCGCCGCCCTCGGCTGACCAGCACCGGCCCCAGACCCGGAAACCCCCGACGCCGGACCCGGCGGCTACAGGGCAGCCGAGATGGCCGCCTGCAGCGAGGCCGAGTTCGGGTTGGCCACCTGGGTGCGGTTGACCAGCACGACCGGCGTGCCGCTGATGCCGTCCTGGCTGGAGCGCTCGGTGATCCGGGCGACGAAGTCGTTGTACTTGTCGGTGCGGACGCAGTCGGCGAACGCACCCGTGGCGCCGGCCCGCTGGCCGTACGCGATCAGCGAGTCGTTGGTGAGCCCGGCGCTGCTCTCCGCCGGCTGGTTCGCGAACAGCAGGTCGTGGTACTGCTGGAAAACGCCGGCATCGGCGGCACAGTAGGCGGCGTTCGCCGCCCGCGACGAGTAGTTCGTCGTCGACGCGCCGTTCAGGAACGAGATCACGTAGTAGTGCACCTTGACCGTGCCGGCGTCGATGTACCGCTTCATCAGCGTCGCCGAGTTGCCCTCGAACTGAGCGCAGACCGGGCACTGCATGTCCTCGTACAGGTCGATGGTGATCTTCGCGGTCGACTTGCCCACCGTCACACCGTCCTCAACGGACACTGCCTGCGGCTGCGGGCCGGCTGGCGTGGCGACGCGAGCGGCCTGGATGCCGACGCCGGCGCCGGCCACCGCGACCAGCAGTACGCCGCACATGGCGGAGACCAGCCAGACCCGCCGCTCGCCCTGCTGCCGGCGCTGCTCGGTCAGCGCCGCGAGCCGCTCCTGGGCGGCCTTGCCGCGGCGCGGGCCGACCCGGGCGGTGTCCACCACATCGGGCACGCTGCTCCGCAGCCGGTCGTCGGCGCCCAACCGGGTCCGCGGCCAGCACGCCAGGAACGCGGCGACCAGCAGCAGCCCGGTGTCGCGGAGGATCTCGGTGGTGTAGTGGGTTGCCCCGGCGGCACCCAGATCGCCGCCACCGCCGAAGCAGCCGCACTCGATTCGCAGCCCGCGCGCGGCCGCCGAGATCATGCCGGCCAGGAACACCACCAGCAGCGCGACCGCCACCAGCGCGGACAGCCGGGTAGCCAGCCCGACCAGCAGCAGGATGCCGAGCGCGATCTCGACGTACGGCAGCCCGTACCCGGCGCCCTTGTCCAGCCACTCCGGCAGCACCCGGTAGGCGCGCACGGCGCGCACGCTGGCCGCCGGGTCGCCGACCTTTCCGGCACCGGCCCACAGGAAGGTGCCGGCGAGCAGCAGCCGGGCGACGACGCCCAGCCAGGCT
The DNA here is from genome assembly GCA_039648995.1 of Mycobacteriales bacterium. Taxonomy (GTDB): domain Bacteria; phylum Actinomycetota; class Actinomycetes; order Mycobacteriales; family CADCTP01; genus JBBWZH01. The sequence continues at coordinate 2,469 of JBBWZH010000451.1, read as the reverse complement.
CGGATCGCCGGCCACCGGGCAGCTTGGGACACGGGTGGTGTGGTGGACGGCACGCTGAACTCCTCTACCTGCGCTGCCGGCCTAACCTGCCACGGTGGGCAGGTCGTGCCGGATGTCATCGGGGCTGCTCCCACTCAGATAGACGACTCGGGCGTAGTCGTCGGTGCCGAACAGCAGCAACTCAGCGGAATGGGTCCGGCCGCCATCGCTGGCCACGGGCACCCGGGCGGCCGTCTGCGCCGTGTCCACTTGCGACTCGGTGCCGGTCAGGCCGACGAACCGGGTCGGCAGGTCGGTGTCGAAGCGGCGCAGCCAGCGGGCCAGCACCGGCCCCGTGTCGTGGTGCGGGTCGGTGGTGACGAAGACGACCTGCACCGCCCGCCGTACGCCGGCCGGCGTGCCGCGAAGCGCCGCGGCGACGTCGGCCATCGTGGTCGGGCAGACGTCCGGGCAGTCGGTGTAGCCGAAGAACAGGAACGTCGGCCGGCCGCCGGTCCGGGCCGCGAAGTCGTACCGGCGCCCGGACGTGTCCGTCAGCGTGAACTCCGGCCGCGGCTGCGCTGGCTGCAACGCCAGCCCCCGGTACGCCGCGACCGGCGCGGACCCGACCGACGCGGACCTGGCCGGCGGGGACCCGGCCGGCGCCGGCGATGCGGCCGGGGCGCACCCGGCCAGCAGGCCGGCCACGCCGAGGAGCAGCAGCGTGACCCGGCGACCGACAGCGGTCACCGACCGCCGTCCGGGCTGGGCGCGGTCAGCCCGATCACCGGCACCTCGACCAGCACCTGCCCCGCGCGCTGGAAGGTCAGCGCCATGCTGACCTGGTCGCCGGCCTTCAACGGGCCGGTCAGCTCGGAGAGCAGGATGTGCCCACCACCCTCGGACAGCCGCAGCGTCGCCCCACCGGCCAGCTGATAGGGGCCGGACGGCTGGTGCCCCGCCGGTGGCGCGGTCGACGTTGCGCCGGGCGCCGGCACGTTGTACAGCCCGGTCAACCGGGCCGCCCCGCTGTAGACGGAAACCAGCGTGTCCGGCTGGGTGCCCTGGTTGGTGATCGTCATGTACGCGACGGCGACGTCGGGGCTCGCCGGCTGCCGGATGTAGGCGGCGCGGACGGTGATATCACCGAACGACGCGCTACCGGCCTCGGCGTCCGCCGCCGAGGTGGCCGGCGCGGCGGCCACTCCCCCGGCCGGCGCCGCCTGGCCGGCCCGGCCGCTGGCGCCGTAGGTCAGCCCGGCCAGGCCGACCAGCAACACCACCACCGCCGCGACGAAACCCGGGTGGACGCGACCGCCCGGGCGCGCGGCGAGACCGCCGCGCACCCGGGACCTGACCGGCCGCTCCGGGCTCACTCAGCCCCGGCACCCACGCTGCGTGCTGACTCCACGGCGACAACGTTATCCCGCCGGCGCCGCGCACCCAGCCCGACCGCCAAACCGGCCAGGCCGATCAGCACGCCGAGGGCAGCGACCACGTACGCGCCGACCACCGAGCCGCTGCTGGCCGAGTCGGACGAGGCCGCCGGCGCCGCCGGGGCCCCTGCCGCCGGGGCGCCCGGGGTCGCGCTCACCGTCGGGCCCGCCGTTGCCCCGCCCCCGGTGCCGCCCGACGCGGCGGGCAACAGCAGTGTCGGAGCCGGGTGCTCCGGCTCGTCGGTGCTGCCCGGCGCCTGCTCGTCGATCCACTGCACCTGCTTGCCGTCCGAGTAGAACTGGATCGCCTTGAACTGCATCGAACCGGCCTTCGGCAACGGCCCGGCGCTGATCGAGAACTGGCCGAACTCGCCCGGCTTGATCGCGGCGCCCGCCGCTGCCTTCCAGTCGATCACCGAGACCGCTTCGGTGACGTCGCCGTCGTCGGTCTTGATCGGGGTGGCCAACTTCGCCTTCTGCACGGTGTAGGTCCAGCCCGACTTCGGCTCCACCGACACCGATCCGAGCGGCTGGTCAGCCGGCAGCTGCACCTTCACCTCGGTGGTGTTGGTGCTTTCGGTCTCATTCGGGACCCGGAAGGTGATGACCCCAAAGCCGCCCTGCTCGGCGTCGGCCGAGGTGACCGAAACGTGTGCGAGGGCCGGCCCGGCAGCGGCGACAACGGCAAGCGCGGCGGCCCCGGTGGTGGCTACCAGCCGGGAGGCAAGTCGGGACATGGCAGGTACAACTCCTTTCAGGTGAACGTCGCAAAAGGACGTCTGATGTGGACCATCGGCGGTCAGCTGATGGACACCTCGGTGAACCCGACGCCCGCCTCGAACTCGGACGTCTGCACCCGAACGGTCAGCGTCCAGGTGCCCGGCCGGGGCAGCGAGACGGCGGCCGAGCGGTACGCGCCGGTGGCGCCGGCCTTCTCCAGTTTCACCGGGAGCGGGCCGATCCCTTCGGCCTCCAGCCGCACCTCCAGCGTCACCTGGCGTGGGTCGATCGCCTGCGCCTTCGCGTTGAACACGGTCAGCTGGACGGTGTTCGT
>JBBWZH010000402.1:0-19838 GCA_039648995.1 Mycobacteriales bacterium | reverse complement strand
CCGCTCTCGAGGGCCCAGCTCAGGCACTCCTCGGTGACGGTGCAGCGGCGACAAACGCCCTTTGCTTCCTCGATCTGCAGGATCGCGGGTCCGGTGTTGCCGATGGGGAAGAACAGCTCCGGGTCCTCGTCACGACAGAGCGCGCGGTGGCGCCAGTCCATTGCGTCAACACTCCTTGATCGGGTTGGTTTCGCTCCGTGCTCACCGGAACGCGCTAAGGCGCCCCAATGCACCTGCTTGTGAATCCTTTCACGAGGTGTGCCGATGTCAAGAGTGGTGGAGGCAGCGGGCACACCCAGGCCGTACGTCACCGTTCGTGGGGTGACTCCGCGTCAGACTGTCAGGCGGCTGCCTCACGCACAATGCTCCCTTCGGGCGCATTCCGGTGCCTCACCGTGTCCTCGACGTCACTGACAATCAGGACGGACGGGACTAGCTGGACTTTTCCCCGTCACCTGTCTGGCTACATGCTGCCGAGGTGTACCCAGCCGGGGTGACGTCACACCAGCACGTGCAAGGCATCCGGAACCACTGTGAGCCGCACCACAGTTCGCTCTCCAAGATAGTCACCGTCGACCTGCAGTGCCATCGGCCGGGCAGCACGGAGCGTGAACTCGCCGAGGTCATGCAGCCTCAGCAGCCGCCGGCCACGGACCGCCGACCGGCCCCCGAGCAACTGTGCGACGTACCAGGCCGTCGGACCGGCGCGCATCGTGCGTGGGGCGAAGACGTCCAGCCCGCTGTCGAACGAGGCCTCCGGGCTCAGCTCGACCGGCCGCTGGCCGAGGTACGTCCAGGGCGTGGTGTTGGCCACGATCACGTAGAACAGGCCGGTCTCCGGCTCCTCGCCGGGGCGCTCCAGGGTCATCGCCGGGTGCCGCCGGTCATACCGGGTGAGGTACGTCGTGATCGCGGTGCGCATATACCGGGCGGGGGTAAGCCCGTCGCCGGCCTTCCGGCGCCGCTCCACCCGGCGCACGACCTCCGCGTCCAGGCCGAAGCCGGCGGTGAAGGTGAACCACTGGTCGTCCGCCCGGCCCAGCCCGATCGACCTGGATCGCCTGGCACGTATGGCTTCCAGGATTTCGGCGGTCGCGTCGATGGGATGGTCCGGGATGCCGAGGGTGCGCGCGAACACGTTGGTCGACCCGCCCGGCACGACCGCCAGCGCGGGCAGGTTCGGCCGCACACCGTCGGTGAGGATGCCGTTCACGACCTCGTTCACGGTGCCGTCGCCACCGAGGGCGACGACCAGGTCGACCCCGTCCCGGGCGGCCCGGCAGGCCAGCGCCGCGGCGTGGCCGCGGTGGCTGGTCTCCTCCACCTCGACCTTCGTCTCGCTGGCCAGCGCGCGCACCAGCACGTCCCGTTCCTTCGCGGTGGTCGTTGTGGCTGTGGGGTTGACCACCAGGAAGGCTCGCACCGGCCGAGCCTACCCGCGGGTACGCCGGCTCACCGGTCGGCGCGGGCGCCGTAGGATCGTCGCCCATGCCGTCGACCGAGCCCGCCGCAGCGGCGTCCCAGCCGGAGAGCGCGCCGCCCCCGGTGGTGCGGTGGGCGGCGGCGCTCGCGGCGGCCGAGGGCGGCGCGCTGCTCGGCCTCGGTGCCTTCTACGCGGCGAAGACCGCGGTGGACCGGCCGGACAGCTATGGGCGGGCGCTGTTCGGCGCGGCGTTCGCGCTCGCCGGCGGCGCGCTGCTGATGCTGCTGGCGCGCGGGCTGGTGCGGCTGCGCGGCTGGGCCCGGACGCCGGTTGTCGTGCTGCAGCTGCTGGCGTTACCGGTCGGCTACAGCCTGGCGTTCCAGGCCGGGTTGCCCGCGTACGGCGGCCCGGTCCTGTTGCTGGCGGTGGCGACGCTCTACCTGCTGTTCACGCCGGAGAGCCGCGCCGCGTTCTGGCGTGAGCCGCCGGGCGGCCGCTGACCGCGGCCGCTGAGGGGGCGCCCGCCGGCCACTGTCAGTCGCCGTCCATCAGGCGCTCGCGCAGTTGCGCCAGCGTGCGGGCGAGCAGCCGGGACACGTGCATCTGGGAGATGCCCAACTCGGCGGCGATCTGCGACTGGGTCTGGTTGCCGAAGAAGCGCAGCATCAGGATGCGTCGCTCCCGGGCCGGCAGCGACGCCAGCAGCGGCTTGATCGACTCGCGGTACTCGACGCCCTCCAGCGCCTCGTCGTACTCGCCCAGGGTGTCGGCGACCGACAGGCCGCCCTCGCCATCGGTGGCCTCGATCGACACCGCGGTGTAGGCGTTCGCCGACTCCAGCCCTTCGAGCACCTCCTCCTCGCCGATCTCCAGGTGCCCGGCGAGCTCGGCGACGGTCGGCGCCCGGCCCAGCTTCTGGGTCAGGTCCGCGGTCGCGCTGGACAGCGACGCGCGCAGCTCCTGCAGCCGGCGCGGCACCCGCACCGTCCAGCCCTTGTCCCGGAAATGCCGCTTGATCTCGCCGACCACGGTCGGCGTGGCGTACGTGGAGAACTCCACGCCGCGCTCCAGGTCGAACCGGTCAACCGCCTTGATCAGGCCGATCGTGCCGACCTGGATCAGATCGTCCAGCGGCTCGCCGCGGCCGGCGAACCGGCGGGCCAGGTACTCCACCAACGGCAGGTGCAGCTCGACCAGCCGGCCGCGTACCTGCAGCCGGGTCGGGTTGTCGTCGGGTAGGCGGGCCAGCTCGTCGAACAGGCGCCGGGCGACCTCGCGATCGTCCGGGCCGTCCTCCGCGCCGGGTCTCGCGGCGGGCGACGGGGTCATTCGCGGCCCTCCCGCCGCTTGGTCAGCAACACCGACACCGTGCCGTCGGGCGCGGCCTGCGCGTCCACCTCGCCGGCCAGCGAGCTGAGCACGGTCCAGGCGAAGGTGTTCCGGCGCGGCAGCCGGCCACCCCGGGTCGGCACGCTGACGGTGATCGCCATCGACGCCGGCGACATCGCGAAGTTGCAGACCAGGCGGGCGCCGGCGACCGCGTCCTGGAGCAGCATCGCGCAGGCCTCGTCCACGGCGAGGCGCAGGTCGTCGATCTCGTCCAAGGTGAAGTCGAGCCGGGCGGCCAGCCCGGCGGTCGCCGTGCGCAGCACCGAGAGGTACGCGCCGTCGGCGGGCAGCCGCAGCTCGACCACGTCGTCGCCCTGCTTGGGGCGGTCGCCGATCGGCACCTCGGAATCGTCGGTCACGCTGAGCCTCCTGGACTCCGGGCGCGGGCGAGCCGCCACCGGGGGTTGGCAGAGTAGCCGGCCGCGGGCGGCCGCCGCAGCCCGCGACTCGGATGCTGGTACCTACCCCGTCCCGGCGGCCGCCATCTCGGCCGGGACGGGCAGGTTCCACCGGAACACCACCGGCAGGTCGTGCTCCACGTCCAGCACGCACGGGGCGGCCGGCTCGAGCGCGAACAACCGGCCGCCGGTCGGGTCCAGACCGAGCCAGCGGGCGGTCAGCACCCGGCCGAGGTGCCCGTGCGCGACGACCACCACGGGGCCGGCCGCCAGCGCCGGGCGCACCCGCGCCAGCACCGCGTCGGCCCGCGCGCCGACCTGAGCGGCCGTCTCGCCGCCGGGCGGGTCACCGTCCCAGATCGTCCAGCCGGGGCGGTCGGCCCTGATCTCCGGAGTGGTGCGTCCCTCGTATTCGCCGTAGTCCCACTCGGCCAGGTCGGCGCAGATCTCGATCGGCGCCTGCTCGCCCAGGCCGGCCAGCTCGGCCGTGTGCCGGGCCCGCTGCCGCGGGCTGGCCAGCACCAGCGCCGGGCGCAGCCCGCGCAGCATCGGCCGCAGCCCGCGGGCCTGTGCCTCGCCGTACTCGGTCAGCGGGACGTCCGTGCGGCCGGTATGCAGCCGCGCCTTGCTCCACCCGGTCTCGCCGTGCCGGATCAGCCAGAGCTGGCCGGCGTGCTCATGGGCCGCGGCCGGCGCGGCGGGCGCCGGCCCGGGCGTCACCCCGGGCCCGACGCCAGACGAGCCGGTGGGCATACCCACCGGCTCGTCTTCGGCTGTTGTTCCAGCCATCGCTACTTCTTGGTCTCCCAGAAGATCGTGGAGATCTCCTCGATCAGGTCGATCAGTTCCTGGCCCTGCTTGGGGTCGATCGAGCTCTTGCCGCCGGCCGCGCCGGCCGCCTTGGTGGCCCGGTTGAACAAGTCGTGCAGCTGCGGGTACTTCTCGAAGTGCGGCGGCTTGAAATAGTCGGTCCACAGCACCCAGAGGTGGTGCTTGACCAGCTCGGCACGCTGTTCCTTGATGATCAGGGCACGGGTGCGGAAGACCGGGTCTTCGTTGGCCTGGTACTTCTCCTGGATCGCCTTCACCGACTCGGCCTCGATGCGGGCCTGAGCCGGGTCGTACACGCCACACGGCAGGTCGCAGTGGGCGTACGCGATGGTGCGAGGGGTGAATAGTCGATGCAACCGCATCGGTGGGACCTCCGTCTCCGGGTGCCATGATCTCGCTACCGCCGACCCTACTGCCGGCCGGTTAGCCCTGCACCGGCACCCTGTACCCGGTGCGGAGCCCCTTCATCACAGTCCTGGTCGCCGGGCCGTCGATGGTGCCGACGCTGCGGTCCGGCGACGCGGTGCTGGCCGTGCGTCGCGGGCGGATACGCGCCGGCGACGTGGTGCTGGCCCGGTTCCGGGCCGGCGTCGACCATCTGGTGGTCAAGCGCGCGGTCCGCCCGCAGGACGGCGGCTGGTGGATCGAGGGCGACAACCCGTACGCCGGCGGCGACGACAGCCGGCGCTACGGCGTGGCCGACGTCGTCGGCCGGGTGGTCTGGCGGTACCGGCCGCCCGGCCGGATATCCCGCCGGGCGCCGTAGCTGCCGGCGCCCTACGTCGGGTACCGCTCGCTGAGCTGGGCGTAGTAGTCGAGGCAGGCCTGGTAGTCCGGGAGCAGGCCGTGGGCTCTGGCGTCGGCCAGCGTGGGCGCGGCCCGGTCCTTGCCGGACAGCAGCCGGGGCACGTCGGTCGGCCACGGCAGGCCCATGCCCGGGTCGAGCGGGTAGAGACCGTGCTCGCGTCCGGGCGCGTAGCCGGTGGAGCAGAAGTAGGTGACCGCGCTGTCATCGGACAGCGCCATGAACGCGTGCCCGAGGCCCTCCGCGATGTAGACCGCGCGCCGGTCGGTCTCGTCCAGCAGCACCGCCTCGGACTCGCCGAACGTGGGCGAGCCGACCCGGATGTCGACGATCACGTCCAGCACCGTGCCGCGCGGGCAGTACACGTACTTCGCCTGGCTCGGCGGCACGTCCGCGAAGTGCACGCCGCGCAGTACCCCGCGTCGGGAGACCGAGTGGTTGGCCTGCACCAGGTTGAGCGGGTGACCGACCGCGGCGGCCACCTCGCCGGCCTGGTACCACTCCAGAAACGTGCCCCGGTCGTCCTCGTGCTGGATCGGGGTGAACTCCCAGGCTCCTGGGATGGCGAGCGCGCGCACCTTCATACCCGGCGACGATAGGGCAGCCGCCGTGACCGCCGTTCAACCGCCCGGTCGGGTGGGGTGGCCGGAGTCACCTGCGGCCTCCCCGCCGGATATGGCAAACTCGAAACACCTCGGGCGATCCCCGGAGCGCCTCGGCCGTCCCGCGCCTGAGTGCGGAACCGGTCGCACCCCCGACCACCCAAGCACCGTGCCGGACGACCGCTCTGCGGACGGAAGGTAGCCGGATTTGAGCTCCCTGGTGACGACGACGCCCATGGACCCGCCCCCCGATCCGCGCCGAGGCCTCTTCGATGAGCCGGTGTTCGCCCTGCACGAGGGCGGCAAGCTGGAGGTACGCAGCACCGCGCCGCTGCGCGACCGGGACGACCTGTCGCTGGCGTACACGCCCGGGGTCGCGAAGGTGTGCAGCGCGATCGCCGCCGACCCGTCCCTGGCGGCCCGGTACACCTGGGCCGGCCGGCTGGTCGCGGTGGTCTCCGACGGCACCGCCGTGCTCGGCCTCGGCGACATCGGCCCGCACGCCGCGCTGCCGGTGATGGAGGGCAAGGCCTGCCTGTTCAAGCGCTTCGCCGGGCTGGACGCGGTGCCGATCACGCTGGCGACCACCGACGTGGACGAACTGGTGGAGACGGTGGTCCGGCTGGCGCCCTCGTTCGGCGGCATCAACCTGGAGGACATCAGCGCGCCGCGCTGCTTCGAGGTGGAGGCGCGGCTGCGCGCGCGGCTGCCGATCCCGGTGTTCCACGACGACCAGCACGGCACCGCGATCGTGGTGCTGGCCGCGCTGCGCAACGCGGCCCGGGTGACCGGCCGCGAACTGGCTGACCTGCGCGTGGTCGTCTCCGGCGCCGGCGCGGCCGGGGTGGCCTGCGCGAAGATCCTGCTGGCCGCGGGCATCGGTGACATCGCGGTGGCCGACTCGCGCGGCATCGTGCACCCGGGCCGGGCCGATCTCACCGCGGTCAAGGCGGACCTGGCCGCCAGCACCAACCGGTTGGGTCTCACCGGCGGCGTGACCGACGCGCTGGCCGGGGCGGACGTGTTCCTCGGGGTCTCGGCCGGGAGCGTGCCGGAGTCGGCGGTGGCCGCGATGGCGCCGGACGCGATCGTGTTCTCGCTGGCCAACCCCGACCCCGAGGTGCATCCGGAGGTCGCCGGCCGGCACGCCAAGGTGGTGGCCACCGGCCGCAGCGACTTCCCGAACCAGATCAACAACGTGCTCGCGTTCCCGGGCGTCTTCCGCGGCGCGCTGGACGTCCGGGCTGTCTCGATCACCGAGTCGATGAAGCTGGCCGCGGCCGTCGCCCTCGCCGGCGTCATCGTCGACGAGCTGCGCCCGGACCACATCATCCCGAGCGTGTTCGACGAGCGGGTCGCGCCAGCGGTGGCGGCGGCGGTATCCGCGGCCGCCCGGGTGGACGGGGTCGCCCGGGCCTGACCGCCCGCCCGCTGACCGCCCTCGCCCTGCTGACGGCCCGCCCGCTGACCGCCCTCGCCCTGCTGACGGCCCGCCTGCTGATGACGCCTGCCGGCTGGCTGCCCACCTGCGGACAGCCCCGCCGGTCGACCGTCCACCTGCTGACCGGCCGGCTCTCTGGCGGCCCGGCTGTCTGATCACCCGGCTGCCTTGGCGGCCCTGGGTTCTGGCGGCCCGGCGTCGGGACCTCCCGATTCCGGGCTCGCCGGGCGTGGTTGCCCGGTTTCGGCGTGCCTGGGCCGGGCTCGCCCCCTACCCCGGGGGTGGACTCCAAGGTTGATCCGGCCCAGAGTGGCCGGGTCACGTAGGATGCGGTCGCGTCTGGTCAATAGGCTTCTCCGGTGATTTTTCCGTTAGCCCTGTTGGCCGGGTCGCAACTACCTATTCTTGGCCAGCCGTCACAAATTTGCCTCGAACACCGTTACGAACGGCAACCGGGTGCGTCTGTCCAGGTGGAACAGATGCGAAGCATCGTTGCGGCGCGTAATCTCATGATTACCGCGCGACCGCAACGGGAGGTACGGGGGAGGTGCGGAGCGATGCGGGCTGTTTTCAGCGTTGTATGGATGGTCTGCGCGGTTGTGGGCGCTATCGTGCTCTACTGCGCGATGATGGCCGCCGTGTGGGCCATGGTCGTACGGACCGTGCGCCGGGTCGGTGGCCGGGCCCGGTCACGATCGAGACCGGCGCTCGTGTCGCCGGTGCCGGTTGCCGCCGCGGGCTCGGCGGGTGCCGCCGCGGCGGCCAGCGCCGCCGACCGGCGGGCGAAGAGCTGGTCGGACCTGCCGGCCTGGCTGTTCCGGGACCGGCCGTGGGCGGTCGCGGTTGTGCTGCTGGGCGCCCCGCCGATCCGGGACCTGACCGCCGACTTCATCGACTTCGCCCAGCGGAAGATCAACTGGCACGGGTTGATCGTCGCTTCCGGCGGCTGGCCGGCGGACCAGCGGTTGCTTGTGCAAACTGCTTACGAATTGGCCTTTGACTCGTCCGGCGAGATGGAGCCAACACAGGCCGACCCGGTCACCCTGGCCGACATGATGCGGCTGCTCGACGACGAGCAGCAGGACCGGGTCCGGGTCGCGATGGACGTGCGGCGCGGCCGGGTCGAGGTCGGCGAGGCGCTGACCCGCCTCGGTCGCTGACGGCGCCTGGTCGCTCCGGAGGTGAGTCGCTCCGGAGGTGAGTCGCTCCGGAGGTAGTCGCTCCGGAGGTGAGTCCGGCGGCCGTGCGGAGCGTCGGCCCGCGCGGTCGTCGGTGGGTTCCCGCGCCGGCGGCCACGCGGGTCGACGGCAGGCGGCGGGCCGGCGTGGCGTCAGGCGACCACCAGCGGGGCGCCCGCGGGTGTGCCGTCGACCTGCGCGCGGGCGGTGGCCAGCCGGGCGGCGGCGCCGTCCAGCAGGTCGGCGGGCTGGGTGAACGGCAGCCTGAGGTACCGCTCCAGGGTGCCGTCCGGGCCGAACCGGGGGCCGGCGGCGAGCCGGATGCCGTGCTGGCCGGCGACGACGGTCAGCGCGGTGCTGACCGGCGCGTCCAGCTCCACCCAGAGCGCCAGCCCGCCGGCCGGTACGTCGAAGCGCCACTCCGGCAGCTCCCGGTGCAGCGCGGCGGCGAGCACGTCCCGCTGGCGCGCGAACTGCCGCCGGCGGGCCGGCAGCACCTCGTCGGCCAGATCCAGCAGCCGCGCGCCGATGAGCTGCTCCAGCACGGGGCTGGCCATGTCGGTGGCCGCCCGGACCACCGCCAGCCGGCGGATCAGGTCGGCCGGCGCGCGCACCCAGCCGATCCGTAGCCCGCCCCAGAACGGCTTGCTCAACGAGCCGACCAGGAGCACCCGGCCGGCCCGGTCGTGGCAGGCCGCCGGCGCGGGCAGCGGCGTGCCGCTGTAGCCCAGCTCGACGAACGACTCGTCCACCACCAGGAACGTCTCGGTCCGGACGGCCGCCTCGACCACCGCCACCCGGGCCGCCTCGGTCATCACGTGCCCGGTCGGGTTGTGGTAGTCGGCGATCAGGTAGCCGAGCCGGGGCGCGGCCTGGCGCAGCGAGGTGGTGAGCAGGTCGACGTTCCAGCCGGCCGCGGTCAGCCCGACCGGAACCAGCCTGGCCCGGGTGGCCCGGATCGCGTCCAGCACCGTGGGGTAGGTCGGCGAGTCGGTGAGCACCCGGTCGCCGGGGCCGATCAGCAGCCGGAGCACCAGGTCGAGCCCGTGCAGCGCGCCGCTGGTGATCAGCACCTGGTCGGGGGTGGTGGGCAGGCCACGCCGGCCGTACCGGTCGGCGATCCGGCCGCGCAGGGCCGCCAGCCCGACCGGGTCGTAGCCGTCCTGGTCGAGGTGGCCGCCCAGGTCGTCGAGCGCCTCGCGGGCGGCGGTCGCGACGGCCAGCGCGGGCGCGCCGGGAGCGGCGCTGGCCAGGTCGAGCAGCTCGGCCGGCGGGCCACCTACCGGCGCGGTCGCCCACGTCGGGACGGCGGACCGGTGCACCGCCGGCAGCGCTGTCCAGCTGCCCGAGCCGCGCTGGCTGACCAGGTAGCCCGTCTCGCGCAGGGCGTCGTAGCCGGCCGTCACCGTGGTGCGGCTGAGGCCCAGCGCGGCGGCCAGATCCCGCTCGGACGGCAGCCGGCAGTGCAGCGGCAGCCGGCCGTCGAGCACCAGTTGGGTGATCGCGGCGGCCAGCCGGGCGTACGTCGGGCCGGGCGCCCGGGCCCGCCAGTCGCCGAGCAGGCTGCCGAGTTGGCGCGGGTTGACGCTTCTGGTGGCCTTCATCGTCCAGACCATTTCTTGACTTTTGGCTATGGAATCGCGAACCAATCGCACCCAGAGTGGCATGGGAGATCGGCTCGGGCAAGGGCCGCTTCCGCCTGAAGAGGGAGTGTCCACAATGGTCGCGGAACTCACGGTTCGGCGCGCCAGGGCCCGTTACGGCCGCCCGCTGGTGCAGCTCTACGTGGGGCTGGTGCTGTACGGCCTGGGTACGTCCCTGCAGGTGCGGGCGGCCCTCGGGCTGGACCCGTGGGACGTGCTGCACCAGGGCCTGGCCCGGCACACCGGCCTGCGGTTCGGCACCGTGGTGATCGTCGTCGGCGCGGCCGTGCTGCTGCTCTGGATCCCGATCCGGCAGCGGCCCGGCTTCGGCACGCTCAGCAACGTGATCGTGATCGGACTGGTCGTGGACGTGGCGCTGGCGGTGCTGCCGGTGCCGCACGGCTGGCCGCTGCGCTGGACGTTCCTGCTGCTCGGCGTGCTCGTCGGCGGCCTGGCCACCGGCTGCTACATCGGTGCCGGCCTCGGCCCCGGCCCGCGGGACGGCCTGATGACCGGCTACGCCCGGCGCAGCGGCCGATCGATCCGGCTGGTCCGGACCGCGATCGAGGTCACCGTGCTCGCGGTCGGCTTCCTTCTCGGCGGCTCGATCGGGCCCGGCACCGTGATCTACGCCGTCGCGATCGGCCCGCTCGCCCAACTCTTCCTGCCGCTGCTCACCGTCCCCGCCCCGCCCGCGGCTGTCGCACCGCTCGCACGGGTTCCGCGTCGCGGCGCCCGTGCGGGCGGTTGAGTCGTGGGGTGAGCGGTTCGTGCGCGAGTGAGCAGCCGGGTCAGTCGAAGCCGCGGGATCGGCGGCGGTAGGGCACCGGGCCGGGCTGCCGTGGCTCGGGGTGCGGTGGCTCGGGCTGGGCCGGCCGTGGCTGGGCCGGCCGCGCCGCGTTCGGGGCGGGCCGGCCGGTGCGCCGGTACGGCGGCAGCAACGGTCGGATGGGCTCGGACGGGGCCTGCCGAGGGGCGCCGTCCGGTGCCGGGCGGGGGCGGACCCGCGCCGGCCGGGGCGGCAGGGTGGGGCGCAACCGCTCGGTGCGGTCGGGCCGGTCCGCGGCCAGCCAGTCCGCGTCGACCGGGTCGGGACGCAGCGGGTCGGGGCGCGGCGGTTCGGCGCGCGGCCGGTCGCGGCCGGACCGGCTGGGGCGGGGCGGCAGGTCCGGTTCGAGCCGAGGGCGGGCCGGTCGCCGGGCCGGCGGGGCCTGCTGGACCAGGCGCGGGTGGGCCCGGCGCTGTGGCCGCACGATCGCGATCATCTCCAGGCCGAGCGCGCTGATCGCCAGGCCGAGCAGGAAGCCGGTGATCACGCCGACATCGCCGTAGCGGCTGCCGACGATCAGGCCGATCAGGCCACCGATGAGGCCACCGGCCAGGATGCCGAACATTCGGCTCGGGCCGCGACCGGCGGTCACCACGTCGGAGATCGCCCCTGCGATGAACCCGGTCAGCCCGGCGCCGAGCAGTCCCAGCGCGAGGCCGGCGACAGCTCCGGCGGTGGCGCCGATATCGCCCGCCAACCGCCCGCCGAGGGCCGCGCCGACGACCAGCAACGTGACCGCGCCGAGCGTGGCGCCGACGGCCAGCGCGGTGCGGTTGAAGCCGGTCCGGCCGTCGCGATCGATCTCATCGACGACGCTGCTGACCAGCCCGCCGATCAGGAAGCCGGCCAGCGCGCCGACGCCGGCACCGATCCCGGCGCCGGACGAACCCGCATGCCGGCCACCGACGACGGCACCCGTCAGCAGCACCAGCGCACCGGTGCCACCGACCAACCCGACGCGGGCCGCGGGCGGGACGGCGGTGCGGGATCGCCAGTCTGATTGGGACAACGACGCGCTCACTGCCCACGGAGGTCAGGAGCGCCCATGAAACTCATACAACCGGCCGGAGACGTCACCGGTCAAGTGAGCGGGAAGCGACACCGTCCGATCAGGACAGTCCGCAGTCAGCCGAATGCGCACGGTAAGAAACCGTTGCCTGTCACGTGCTGGCGAACCCGCCCGAACGGCGCAGGACGGCAGCCGCCGGGCTCCCGCGCGACCAGGGCCGCCGGCGAGCGTGCCTCGCGCGGAGGGCCACCGGTACGGTGGCGACGTGTCCGCCGGCCAGCGGGTCGTGATCCGGCGCAGCACGCCGGTCGATCCGGCAGTACGCGGGAGCCGTGACCGCTCCCGGCCCGGTGGAGCGGAGCGCCGGCGGCGTACGTGTCGGTTGCTTCGTCGGCGGCCGGTGCCGCGCGGGCGCGATGACCGCCGGCGGCCCGACGCGGTCGGGCGGCGCTATGCCGGTGGTGCGGACGCTGGTTGCTGTGCGGCCGCGCCGGCGGCGGGCGTCGAGCGGGGCGGTCGTGTCCGCGGCCGGAGCGTGCCGCCGTGACCGGGCCGGGCCGGCCACCGCCGGTCGGTGACCGGTCGGCCCGTGGCGAGCTGCGCGTCTACCTGGGCGCGGCGCCAGGGGTGGGCAAGACCTACGCGATGCTCGGCGAGGCGCACCGGCGGGCCGAGCGCGGCGCGGATGTGGTGGTCGGGCTGATCGAGACCCACGACCGGGACCGGACCGCCGCGCTGTTGGCGGGCCTGGAGATGGTGCCCCGCCGGGCGCTGCCATACCGGGGCGGCGTGTTCGCCGAGCTCGACGTCGAGGCGGTGCTCGCTCGCCGGCCGCGGCTCGTGCTGGTGGACGAGCTCGCGCACACCAACGTGCCGGGCAGCCGGAACGCCAAGCGCTGGCAGGACGTCGAGGAGCTGCTGGCCGCCGGCATCGACGTGCTGTCCACAGTGGACGTTCAGCACCTGGAGTCGCTGACCGACGTGGTCCAGACCATTACCGGCGTGCCGCAGCGGGAGACCGTGCCGGACTCGGTGGTCCGCGCGGCCGACCAGGTCGAGCTGATCGACATCACCCCGGAGGCGCTGCGCCGGCGGATGGCGCACGGCAACATCTACGCACCGGACAAAGTGGACGCCGCGCTCGGCAACTTCTTCCGGGCCGGCAACCTGACAGCGCTGCGCGAGCTGGCCCTGCTCTGGGTGGCCGGCAAGGTCGAGGAGCAGCTGGACCGGTACCGGGCCGAGCACGGCATCGCCGTCCCGTGGGCGACCCGGGAGCGGGTGGTGGTGGCGCTGACCGGCGGTCCGGAAGGGGACACTCTTATCCGCCGGGCGGCCCGGATCGCCGCCCGCAGCAGCGGCGCCGACCTGCTGGCGGTGCACGTGACCCGGTCCGACGGCCTGGCCGGTGCCGACCCGGCGAACCTCACCTGGCAGCGGTCGCTGACCGAGAGCCTCGGTGGGACGTACCACCAGGTCGTCGGCGAGGACGTGCCGGTCGCGCTGCTCGCGTTCGCGCAGGCCGAGAACGCCACCCAGTTGGTGCTCGGCGCGTCCCGCCGGCGCCGGATCGCCCAGCTGGTCAGCCCGGGCATCGGCGTCACCACGATCAAGCGGTCCGGGTCGATCGACGTGCACATGGTCAGCCACGAGCGGGTCAGCCTGGGCCGGCGGCTGCCCCCGATCTCGCCGGGGCTGACCCCGCGCCGCCGGCTGCTCGGCACGGCCGTTGCGGTCGTGCTGCTCCCGCTGCTCACGTTCGGGCTGAGCCGGGCCCGCGGCACGCTCAACCTGACCAGCGACATGCTGCTGTTCCTGCTCGCGGTCGTCGGCACCGCGCTGATCGGCGGTTGGTGGCCGGCGCTGCTCGCCGCCGTGCTCGGTTCGGCGCTGCTGAACTACTACTTCGCGCCGCCGCTGCACAATTTCACGATCGACGAGCGGAACAACGTGCTGGCGCTGGTGGTCTTCGTCGTGGTCGGCGCGGCCGTGAGCCGGGTCGTCGACCTGGCCGCGCGGCGCACCAGCCAGGCCGCCCGGGCCGCCGCCGAGGCCGCCACACTGTCCACAATGGCCGGTAGCGTGCTGCGCGGCGAGTCCGCTGTGGACGCGCTGCTGGAGCAGGTCCGGGAGACGTTCGGGATGACGTCGGTCGCGCTGCTGGAACGCGCGCCCACCGAGGCCGGCGGCCGGCCCGACGCCGCGAGCGCCGTCAGCGGGCCGGGGGCGGGGCGGTCGGGGCGGCCGGGCTGGCGGTGCGTCGCGTTCTCCGGCGCGGACCCGTGCGCCCGGCCGGCGGACGGCGACACCGAGATGCCGGTCGGCACCGACCTCGCGCTGGTGCTGCGCGGCCGCGTCCTGCCCGGGGACGACCGGCGGGTACTGGCCGCGTTCGCCGCCGAAGCCGCGGTCGCGCTGCGGCAGCGCCGGCTGGCCGAGGCGGCCGCCAAGGCCGGCCCGCTCGCCGAGGCCGACCGGACCCGCACCGCGCTGCTCGCCGCGGTCAGCCACGACCTGCGCAGTCCGCTCGCCTCGGCCAAGGCCGCGATCACCAACCTGCGCAGCCGGGACGTCACCTGGTCGCCGGCCGAGCAGGCCGAGCTGCTGGCCACGGCGGACGAGTCGATGGACCGGCTGACCCGGCTGGTGGAGAACCTGCTGGACATGAGCCGGCTGCAGGCCGGTGCGCTGTCCGCGTTCCCCCGTCCGGTCGGGCTGGAGGATGTGCTGCCGCGCGCGCTGGACGACCTGGGCCCGGCGGCGCGGTCGGTCGACCTGCGCATCCCCGCCGACCTGCCGGAGGTCAGCGCCGACCCCGGGTTGCTGGAGCGGATCGTGGTCAACCTGGTCGGCAACGCGCTGCGGTACGGCACCTCGACGGCCGGCCCGCTGATCTCCGCGAGCACGCTGTACGACCGGGTCGAGCTGCGGGTGGTGGAC
The DNA here is from genome assembly GCA_039648995.1 of Mycobacteriales bacterium. Classification (GTDB taxonomy): domain Bacteria; phylum Actinomycetota; class Actinomycetes; order Mycobacteriales; family CADCTP01; genus JBBWZH01. Next base: position 5,350 of record JBBWZH010000402.1, on the reverse strand, counting down.
CGCGGCCCCGGCGTCGCCGAAGCCGACTGGGAACACATCTTCGTGCCGTTCCAGCGGCTCGGTGACCGGGACAACAGCGTCGGTGTCGGCCTGGGTCTCGCCCTCTCCCGCGGCCTGGCGCAGGCGATGGGCGGCACCCTCAACCCGGAGCACACCCCCGGCGGCGGCCTGACCATGGTGCTCAGCCTGCCGGCCGCACGCGTCAACGGCACCGCGGTCCCCCCGGACGACCCGGGCTGACCCGCCCCGCCCCGCCCGCCCCGGCGGCCTCACCCGCCGAGGTGGGTCACCCGCGGGCCGGTCATCGCGATATCAGCGGCCGGCGCGGGGGCCGATACTGTGCCGGGATGCGCGTGGCGGTGGTGTCCGGGCCGGACCCCGGGCACGCCTTCCCGGCCGCCGGGCTGGCGCTGCGGCTGCTGGCCGCTGGCCACCGGCCCACTGTCTACACCGGACGCCGCTGGCTCGACCGGCTGCAGGCGGACGGCCTGGCCGCCGTCGAGCTGCCCGGCCTGCGGGCGGCCGCGGACGACCCGGACACCGACTGGGGCCACCGGTTGCACGGCCGGGCCGCCGCGGCCGCCCCGGCCCTGGCCGATCTGCTCCGCGCCGACCCGGTCGACCTGGTGGTGGCCGACACGTTGACCGCGACCGGCGGGCTCGCCGCCGAACTGGTCGGGCTGCCCTGGGTCGAGCTGGTGCCGCACGCGTTGCAGCTGCCCTCGATCGCGCTGCCACCGCCCGGCACCGGGCTCGCCCCCGGCCGCACCCCGCTCGGCCGCGGCCGGGACGCGCTGCTGCGCCGGTTGACGGCCCGGTCGGCGGAGCTCGGCCGGCGGCAACGGTCCGCGGCGCGGGTCTCGATCGGCCTGCCGGCGGTGGACCCGGGGCCGGCGTACCGGCTGGTCGCCACCCTGCCGGCGCTGGAGCCGTACCGCCCGGACTGGCCGGACCGAACCGGCGTCGTCGGTCCGCTGCACTGGGAGCCGGCGGTCGTCGACCTGGCGCCGCCACCGGGCACCGGCCCGCTCATCCTCGTCTCACCACCCACCGCGGTGTCCGGCCGCCCCGGCATCCTGCCGGCCGTGCTGGCCGCCGTGGCCGGGCTCCGGACCGCCGGCCCGCCCCGCCCCGACCCGGCCGCCGCGACGGGCTGTGCCGGCCGGCCGGTCGCCGCCCGCCGGGCCGGCCGGGGCGGCCGGGCCGGTCGGGGCGGATGGGCCGGCACCAGCGGACCGGCCGGCGGGGGCCCGGCCGGCGGCCCGCGGCTGGCCGCGACGGTGCTGGCGCCCGTGCCGGGGGAGGTGTCGGGGGAGCTGCCGGGGTGGGCGGCGGTCGGGCCCGGGCGGCAGGGGCCGTTGCTGGCGGCCGCGTCGGTGGTGGTGGCCGGCGGCGGGCACGGCGTGCTCGGCAAGGCACTGGCGGCGGGCGTGCCACTGGTGCTGGTGCCCGGCGGCGGCGACCAGCGCGACCTGTCCCGGCGGGTGGCGAGGCTCGGCGCCGGCGTGGTCATCGAGCGCGACGCGACCCCCCGCCGGCTCGCCGCGGCGCTGGTCCGGGTGCTGGCCGAACCGGCGTACCGGGCGGCCGCGCTGGCCGCCGCCGGCTCCGCGGCGGCCGTGACTGATCCCGTACGGTTGTGCGCGCAGGCGGTGACGGAGAGGGCGGAGGGGTCGTGGTAGTCCCGATCTATGACGAGAACCCCACGCGTCGCCAGCCGTACGTCACCTGGGCCCTGATCGCGATCAACCTGGTGGTGTTCCTGTTCTCACCGATCGCCCGCGCGCCGCTGTTCCACGAGCCGTCCACCGATCAGCAGTGCCGGCAGCAGGCGTACTTCCTGAAGTGGGGCGCGATCCCGGACGAGCTGACCCACAACAAGCCGCTGGAGTTCACCTACGGCCCGGCCGCCGCGCCCGGCCGCTGTTTCCGGGTGCCGGCACCGGCCCGGAAGCTGCCCTGGCTGTCGGCGCTGACCTCGGTGTTCATCCACGGTGGCTGGCTGCACCTGGTCGGCAACATGCTCTACCTGTGGGTCTTCGGCAACAACGTGGAGGACCGGTTCGGCCGGATCAGGTTCCTGCTGTTCTACCTGCTCGTCGGCGTGGTCGCGACCTACGGGTTCGCGGTCACCCGGCCGGACTCGCTGGAGCCGCTGGTCGGCGCGTCCGGCGCGATCTCCGGCGTGCTGGGCGCGTACCTGCTGCTGTTCCCGCGGGCCCGGGTGCTGAGCCTGGTCAGCTTCCTGTTCTTCCTGCCGCTGCGATTGCCGGCATGGGTCGTGCTCGGTCTGTGGTTCGTGCTGCAGGCCGTCTACGCGCGGGGCGCCGGTGTGTCCGGTGGCGGCGAGGTGGCGTACCTGGTGCACGTCATCGGGTTCGCGATGGGCGTGGCGTACGTGGCGATCCGCGGCCAGCGGCTGCGACCACCGCCACCGACCAGACCGCCGCGATGGGCCGACTGGCGCTGACGCCGGCGGCTACCCGGGCGGGACGGCGGCGGTGTGGGCGCCGTGCTCCGGGTCGATCTCGTGCAGCATCCGGTCGGCGTCGACCAGCACGGCGGCGACGGTCCGGGCGGCCAGCCCGTCGGCCGGCGGGATCTCCGCGAGCGCCCGCTCGACCAGGCCGCGGTTGGCGATGCCGGCCGAGTGTGCCCGGGTCAGCTCCTCCCGCGCGGCCCGGCTGCGCTCGCCGGCCGGCCCCGACTGCACCCGGCCGAACCCGGCGACCGCGGCGCCGACCACCGACAGCAGTTCGCCGTACCGGACGAGCGCCCGGTCCGCGGCCACCGACCGGGTCGGCCCGTCGTCACGGGCCAGTTCGAGCAGCGTACGGGCGATGCCGCTGGTCTGGGTGGTGGCGTGTTCCAGCGCCAGCGACGCCTCGACCAGCCGGGCGACCGACTCGGCCACCGGCCGGGCGCGCGGGTTGAACTGGACGCTCTCGTCGGCCTGCGCGACCGCGGCGGCCGCGGCCTGCTGGTCGCGGTTCAGCGCGCGGGCCCGGTCCAGCCAGCCGCGGGCGGCGCGGTCGTCCCAGGCGCCCCGGCAGAGCGCCGCGCCGATCTCCGTCAGCAGCAGGCCGAGGTCCTCGCCGACGCCACGCAACGCGCCGGTGGCCGCGTCGACGTAGGTCGGCGGCGCGATCAGCATGTTCACCACCACGCCGATGACCGCGCCGAGCAGCGTGTCCCAGACCCGGGCCGCGCCGTAGCCGGTGCCCAGCGAGAGCACCAGCAGCCCGCTCATCGCGACCTGGTTCGCCTGCGGGCCGAGCCGCAGCAGCCGGCCGAGCAGCAGCGCGCCGAGGATCACCAGCCCGACGCTCCACGCGTGCACGCCGAGGTACCGGGCCAGCATGATCGCGGCGCCGACCCCGACCACCACGCCGACCACCTGCTGCAGCCCGCGGGCCACCGTCTGCCGCACGGTGATCTGCACCGTGATGATCGCGCCCAGCGCGGCCAGCGCGGGCAGCGCGCTGCCGAGCACCACCCGGGCCAGCTCCCAGGCGATGGTCGCGGCCAGCGCGGTCTTCGCCACCTGCCGGACCGTGTCGCGCTCCAGCGTCAGCCAACTACGCACCCCGCGGGACCGGAACCGGCGCCACTCCTGCCGCACGGTCGCCACCCACCGGTCCATGCGCCCATCCTGCCCGCGCCGGACACGACCTCACCTCACGAGCGCGACTTCAGTCACTCCTCGTCGGCGTCCCGGGCCAGCCAGGTGGCCAGCCGCTCGACCGGCGTCTCGAACTCGGGGTTGAGGTCGACGAACGCGCGCAGCCGGTCGGCCAGCCACGCGAGGCTCACGGTCTCCTCGCCGCGGCGGTCGGCCAGCTCCTCGATGCCCCGGTCGGTGAAGTACACCGGGCTAGCCCGTGAACGCGGCCGCGACCAGGGCCTTCTGCTGCTGCTCGTGCACCGTCGAGGAGCCGGCGGCCGGGCTCGCGGACTGCGGCCGGGCCTGCACCCGCAGGTTCCGCCCGCCGTCAGGCAGCACGGCCGGCAACCGGAGCGCCATGAAGTTCCAGGCGCCCATGTTCTCCGGCTCCTCCTGTACCCAGCGGAACTCGGTGGCCTGCGGGTAGCCGGACAGCAGCTCGGCGATCCGCTTGCCGGGCAACGGGTACAGCTGCTCCACCCGCAGCACCGCGGTGTCCCGGATGCCCTGCTGCTGCCGGTGGGCGGCGAGGTCGTAGTACACCTTCCCGGTGCACAGCAGCACCCGCCGCACCGCGGCCGGGTCGAGTGGCTGGTCGCCGACGCCGGCGTCCGCCAGCACCGGGGCGAACCCGGCGGTGGTGAAATCGTCGACCGGCGACACCGCGGCGCGGAGCCGGAGCAGCGACTTCGGCGTGAACACCACCAGCGGCCGCTGCGGCTGGGCCAGCGCGTGCCGGCGCAGCAGGTGGAAGTAGTTCGCCGGGGTGGTGCAGATCGCGACAGTCATGTTGTCTTCGGCGCAGATCTGCAGGAACCGCTCCGGACGGGCGCTGGAGTGGTCAGGCCCCTGGCCCTCGTAGCCGTGCGGCAGCAGCAGCGCGAGCCGCGAGCGCTGGCCCCACTTGGCCTCGCCGGAGGAGATGAACTCGTCCACGATGGTCTGCGCGCCATCGGCGAAGTCGCCGAACTGCGCCTCCCAGGCCACCAGGGCCCTCTGGTTCGCCACCGAGTAGCCGTACTCGAAGCCCATCGCGGCGAACTCGCTCAGCAGCGAGTCGTACACCCAGAACGGCGCCTGGCCCTCGTCCAGGTTCTTGAGCGGGGTGTACTCCTCGCCGGTGTGCCGGTCGACCAGCACCGCGTGCCGTTGCACGAACGTGCCGCGCCGGCTGTCCTGCCCGGCCAGCCGCACCGGAACCCCGTCCAGCAGCAGCGAGCCGAACGCCAGCAGCTCGCCGAACGCCCAGTCGATGCCGCCCTCGGTGGCCATCGCGACCCGCCGGTCCAGCTGGGGCTTGAGCCGCGGGTGGACGGTGAAGCCGTCGGGCAGCGAGGCGTACGCGTCGCCGATCCGCTTGACCACCTCGTGGCTGACCGCCGTGTGCACCGGCTCGGCGGCCGGCGGCGCCATCACCGGGTCGGCCTTCGGCTTGCCGGACGCGTCCCGCGTCTCCACGAACACGCGCTCCAGCTGTTCCTGGTAGTCGCGCAGCGCCTCTTCCGCCTCGGCCAGCGTGATGTCGCCGCGGCCGATCAGCGCCTCGGTGTACAGCTTCCGGACCGACCGCTTCGCGTCGATGATGTCGTACATCAGCGGCTGCGTGAACGACGGGTTGTCGCTCTCGTTGTGGCCGCGCCGCCGGTAGCAGACCATGTCGATGACGACGTCCTTGCGGAACTCCTG
>JBBWZH010000347.1:0-13490 GCA_039648995.1 Mycobacteriales bacterium | reverse complement strand
GGGGTGGCGCGTCGACCACCCCCGGTCCGGTGCTTTGCTAGCCGCGCAGGAGCTGCAGCACCGACTGCGGCGCCTGGTTGGCCTGCGCGAGCATCGCCGTGCCGGCCTGTGACAGGATCTGCGACTTTGTGAACTGCACCATCTCCGAGGCCATGTCCGTGTCCCGGATGCGGGACTCGGACGCGGACAGGTTCTCCACCGCGACGTTGAGGTTGTTGATGGTGTGCTCGAACCGGTTCTGGAAAGCACCGAGGTTGCCCCGGATGCTGGAGACCGACCCGATGGCGGCATCGACCGCCGTGATGGCGGCCTGCGCGTTCGTCGTGCTGGTCAGCGACTGGGCGGAGATGCCGAGCGTCACCGAGTCCATCTTGCCGATGGCCACGTTGATCCGCTCGTTGGCGTTGTTGTTCGCGCCGACCTGGAACGTGCCGCCGGTGCCGGTCGGCGCCGCGCCGGTCACCGCGGCGACACCGATGTTGACGTCCGCCGTGGTGGTCAGCGAGCTGGCGACACCGGAGTTCAGCGAGACCTTCCAGACGTTGTTGCCCGTGTCGAGCACCTTCACCTGCACGTCGCCGGCCGCGCCGCCGTTGGCGGTGGAGACCGCGTCCACGGCGTTCTGCAGGTTCTGGGCGAAGGTGTTGGCGCCGCTGTTCGTCTGCGCCGCGAGCGAGACGGTGCCGGTGACGGTGGTGGCTCCCTTGATGTAGGTCAGCGTGAAGGTCTCGGGGGCGGCGGTGGTCAGCGTGTTGCTGGCAGCGACGTTCACCGAGCCGACGGCGCTGACCTGCGAGCCGAACGAGCCGTCGAGCAGCTTCTGGGTGCCGAACTGGGTCGTGTTGGCGATCCGGTCCAGTTCCTGGTTCAGCTGCTGGAACTCGGTGTCGGCCGCGGTCTGCGCGCTGGCGTCCTGCGAGCCGCCGTTCGCCGCCTGGACGGACAGGTCGCGCATGCGCTGCAGGATGGCGTGCGTCTCCGTGAGCGCGCCTTCCGCGGTCTGCACGACGCTGATGCCGTCCTGTGCGTTGCGGACAGCCACCTTGAGGCCGCCGACCTGGGCCCGCAGGCCCTCGCTGATGGACAGGCCGGACGCGTCGTCGGCGGCGCGGTTGATGCGGAAGCCGGAGGACAGCTTCTCCAGCGACTTCTGCATCTGGCCGTCGGTGATGGTCAGGTTCCGGTACGCGTTGGTGGCCGCAATGTTCTGATTGATACGGAGACCCATTGTCATTTCCTCCTTGAGTGGGGTCCTGGCCGGACCATCCGTGGTCCGGCCTGCCCTTCCGATCGACTGACCGGTCGGGAGCATGAGGGAAACCGTGACGGCGCCTACGTCCGCCATCAGGTTTCTTCCGGCTTAGGCGGTCCTGGCCACGGGAAGGCCGTGCTGGTCGCTGGCCTCAAGCCGACTGCGCAGATCGCCCCGGGTGGCGATTTCGGCGTAGTACGCCTGCCGGCGGCGGGCGATGCAGCCGTCCGGCCGGCGCTGCGAGGCGACCATCTCGGGGTCGAGCTGCGCGTTCATGCCGTCCCGCAGCAGGGTCAGCGCCTCGGCGCCGAGCTGCGAGATGCGCGACTCGGAAACGCCGAGTTCGACGGCGAGTTCGGCCATCGGGCGCTCGTGCAGGTAGTAGCCGGTGACGACCAGCCGCAGCCGGTCGGGCAGCGCGGCGACGGCGTCGCACAGGTAGCCGAGCCGTTCCCGGTACAGCAGCAGCTCCTCCGGGCCCGGGCCGTGTTCGGCCACCGCGTCCTCCGCGGTGCCGGCGGCGAACCCCTGCAGGCTCAGCACGACCGCGCGCTGCACGTCCTCCTCGACCGCGTCGATCTCGTCCACCGAAACACCCAGCGCCTGCGCGAGTTCGGAGCTGGTCGGCGTCCGGCCCAGGGCCGCGGTCAGCTCCTGCTGCACCGTGTCCAGCCGGCGGGCCCGGGTACGCACCGAGCGGCTGGCCCAGTCCAGGCCGCGCAGCTCGTCCAGCAGCGCCCCCTTGATCCGGGCCGAGGCGAACCGTCCAAACGGGATCCCGCGGTCCGGGTCGTAGGACCTGGCGGCGGTGACGAGCGCGATCATGCCGGCGGAGACGAGATCGTCCCGGTTCACGTGCGCCGGCACCCGGTTCAGCAGCTCGCGGACGTGGTGTCCGACCAGCGGCAGGTGCTCGCGGGTCAAGGTGTCGAGGTTGCGGGCGGTCGGACGGGCGGCCGTCATCGTCGTCACAGAGGGGCACCTTCCTGTGGTCGCTGCCTGGCTCGGGTAGCGGAACCGGCTTGGCAGGAAGGAGCCTCGGCTCGGACGGGTGCGCGAACCGGAGCCCTGGATTGCAGAACAGTTGCGAGATCGGGGGTCCGGGGCCGGTAACTCCTCAGCACCGGCCGGCTGATGCCGATCCGCGAAGTATCGGGTGACGCGCCGACCACATTGGACTGACCACAGTGGAGGGACTGGGATGGGACTCGCGGAGGTGGCGAACATCCTCTGGCGGGAACGGGAGACGTTGGAGCTGCTGCTGTTCAAGCTGGAGGAGGAGCAGTTGGTGCTCGCCGCGGGCCGCACCCGCTGGCTGGGGCACGCCACCCGCGAGGTCGAGCTGGTGATCGACCGCATCCGGCAGACCGAGTTGCTGCGGGCCGGCGAAGTGGCCGCGGTGGCACCCGGCCTCGGCCTGCCGCCGAACCCCAGCCTCAGCCAGCTGGCCGACTCGGCCGGCTCGCCGTGGTCGGACCTGCTGCGCGAGCACCGCAAGGCGTTCCTCGCGCTCACCGCGGAGATCACCGCGCTGGCCGAGGCCAACCGCGACCTGCTCACCACCGGCCAGCGCTCGGCGCGCGAGGCCATGCTCAGCGTTACCGGTTCGCTCGAGACCTACGGCCGGGACGGCGGCACCACCGCCGGCGCGCCGTCGGCCCGGCTCCTGGATGAGGCGATGTAGATGGCCAGCAACTTCTCCGGACTCTCCACCGCGCTGACCGCGCTGACCGCGAACCGTCGCGGCATGGACGTGAGCGCACAGAACATCGCGAACGCCAACACCGAGGGCTACAGCCGGCAGCGAGCCGACCTGGAGTCCCTCGGCGGCACCGCGGTGCCGGCGCTCTGGTCCACCTACCGCGGGCCCGGCGACGGGGTCATGGTCGCCGACATCAACCGGTTGCGGGACGCCTTCCTGGACGCCCGCAACAACGCCGGCCACGCCGGGTCCGGGTACCTGAGCAACGAGCAGCAGCTGTACGGGCAGCTCGAGCAGCTCGTCAGCGAACCCGGCGACCAGGGCCTGCAGGCGCAGCTGGCCGACATGTGGGGCGCCTGGCACGACGTCGGCAACAACCCGGGCGATCTGGCCGCCCGCAACGCGCTGCTGCAGCAGGCGACAACGATCACGAACAGCCTCAACAGCCGGCATGACGGGCTGAGCTCGCTGTTCACCGCCACCCGTGACCAGCTGGACGCGGTGGTCGCCGACGTGAACGCCACGGCGGCCCAGATCGCGCAGCTGAACCAGGCGGTCGTCCGGGCCAGCGGCGGTGGCGTGCCCGCCAACGAGCTGGCCGACCAGCGGGACAAGCTGGTGCTGCACCTGGCCGACCTGACCGGCGCGACCACGCTGCGGCAGCCCAACGGCGGGGTGGACGTCCTGCTCGGCGGCGCGGCGCTGGTGAGCGGGCAGACCGTGCGGAACCTGACCGTCACCGGCGCGCGCGCCCTGGACAACCAGGTGACGTCACCGGTGAGCCTGCAGTGGCAGGACACCGGTACGCCGGCGGTCATCCCGTCCGGGCAGGTGAGCTCGGTGCTGCAGACGCTCACCACGACCGTGCCGTACTACTCGGACCAGCTGGACCAGATCGCCGCGACGCTGGCGAGCACCGTGAACACGCAGCACGCCGCGGGCTACGACCTGTCCGGCACCGGCGGCGGGGCGTTCTTCACCGGCACCACCGCGGGCCTGATCGGCGTCGCCATCACCGACCCCGCGCTGGTGGCCGCGGCCAGCACGCCCGGCGGCAACCTGGACGGTGGCAACGCCGACGCGATGGCCGGGCTGGCCACCGCTGCCGGCGGCGTCGACCTGGCCTACCGGCAGCTGGTGGCCAACCTCGGCGTTACCACGGCCAGCGCGAACCAGCGGGCCGCCATCCAGACCACGGTGACCCAGAACGCGGGCGCCGCGGTCGCCGCGGCCTCCGGGGTCAGCCTGGACGAGGAGATGACGAACATGATCACCTACCAGCGCGGGTACGAGGCGGCCGCGCGGGTTGTGTCCACAGTGGACAGCATGTTGGGCACCCTGATCAACATGATCTGAGTGGACTATCGAACACACCTGGAGACACTGATGCTCACCTCGATGCGAGTCACCGAGCGCTCGCTGGCGGACGCCTCGATGCGCGGCCTGCAGGCCAACCTGAACCGGCTCGGCACGCTGCAGCAGCAGTTGTCCAGCGGCCGGCTGATCTCCCGGCCGTCCGACTCGCCGACCGGCACGATCGCGGCCATGCAGATCCGCAGCGACCTGCGGCAGTTGCAGCAGTACGGCCGCAACACCGACGACGGCAAGGGCTGGCTGAACAGTGTGGACAGTGCGCTGACCGCGTCGATGGACCTGGTGCACCAGGCCCGCGAGAAGGCGCTGACCGGGATGTCCGCCGGGTCGTCCGACCAGAACGCGCGGGACGCGCTGGCCGCGGAGGTGGACCGGGTGCGGGAAACGCTGATAGGCCTGGCGAACACGAACTACCTCGGTCGGCCGGTGTTCGGCGGCACCGTCACCGGCACGGCCGCGTTCGACCAGAATGGCGTCTATGTCGGCGATCCCGGGCAGGTGCGGCGCACCGTCGCCCCGGGCATCAAGGTCCGGGTGGACTCGCCGGCGGCGAACACCTACGGCTCCGGCCCGACCCAGCTGTTCACCGTGCTGGCCCAGGTCTCGGCCGACCTGCGGGGCAACCCGGCCGCGCTCGGCGGCGACCTGGACCAGATCGACACGGCGACGGAGCTGATGCAGTCGCAGCTGTCTGATGTCGGCGCCCGGTACAATCAGCTGGTGCAGCTAGGGCAGTCCGCGAGCGACCGCGTGATCCAACTGCAGTCGAATCTGTCCGATGTGGAGGATATCGACGTGCCGCAGACCATCATGGAGCTGCAGTTGCAGCAGACGGCGTACCAGGTGGCATTGGGTGCCACCGCGAAGGTGATCCAGCCGTCGCTGCAGGATTTCCTCCGCTAGCCGGCCCTCTGATGCCCCGCGAGATCGCCGCCACCGCCACCGACGAGCTGCCGGTCATCCAGTTCGTCCGGCCGATCCCCGGCTTCCCGGACCAGTACCAGTACGTGCTGACCCGGGTCGCCGAGGACGGGCCGCTGTACGTGCTGCGGTCGCTGGACGAGCCGCCGGTCCGGTTCCTGGTGATCGCGCCGCTGCCGTTCTTCCCCGACTACGCGCCCGAGATCGACGACGACACGCTCGACCTGCTCGACGTGCACGACGCCGACCGGCTGCTCGTGCTGCTCGTGGTCAGCGCCGGCGCGTCGGCCGCCGAGGCGACGGTGAACCTGCTGGCGCCGATCGTGGTGGACCGGGTCAGCCGGCGGGCCGCGCAGGTGCTGCTGCGCGAGGAGTTCTCACTGCGCGCGCCGTTGGTGGCGGTCTGAGTGCTGGTGTTGAGCCGGCGGGCCGGCGAGAGCGTATGCATCGGCGACGACGTCGTCGTCACCGTGCTGGACGTCCGCGGTGACGTGATCCGGCTCGGTATCCGGGCACCGCGGTCGATCCAGGTGCACCGCGAGGAAGTCTTCCGCGAGCTGCAGCGGTCGAACCTGGAGGCCGCGTCGTCCACCGAGCAGGCCGAGCAGGCGCTCAGCACACTGCTCGCCCCCACCACCCCGACATCCACTCCGGACTGATCCGTCCACTCCGGATCGGCAACGGTCTACTTCGGACAGAAGCGCCGGGTCGGTCAGTCGCGCCGGGCCGGTCAGTCCGCCCGGCCCGGCGGCAGGGCCGCGGGCAGCGCCCGCGGGCGGTGCGTGCCGGCGGCCGAGCCGCGGGCGCGCAGCGTCAGCACGAACGCGAGCACCCGGGCGACCGCGGAGTACAGCTCGGCCGGGATCTCCTGCCCGATCTCGCACGCCGCGAACAGGGCCCGGGCCAGCGGTACGTCCTCGATCAGCGGGATGCGGTGCTCGGTGGCGACCGCACGGATCCGGGCCGCGATCACGCCGGCGCCCTTGGCCAGCACGGTCGGCGCGCCCACGCCCGGCTGGTACCGCAGCGCGACGGCGACGTGTGTCGGGTTCACCACCACCGCGTCCGCCTGCGGGAGGTTCGCCATCATCCGGCTGCGGCTCATCGCGAGCTGGCGGGACCGGATCGCGCTGCGCAGGTTCGGGTCACCCTCGGCCTGCCGGTGCTCCTCCTTGACCTCCTGCTTCGTCATCCGCAGCTGCTTGCCCAGCTTCCGCCGGATCACCGCGTAGTCGGCCGCGGCCAGCACCAGGCCGGCGACCGCGGCGGTGCGGAACAGCGCCGTCGCCGCGCCCTGTACGGCGCCGAGCACCGCGGCCAGCGGCAGCGTGCCGCCGCCCAGCAGCAGCGGCATCAGCGCGCGCACCGAGAGGTACATCGTCAGGCCGATCACGACGGTCTTCAGCACCACCTTGGCCGCTTCCCACAGCGCCTGGGTGCCGAAGGTGCGCTTGAACCCGGCGACCGGGTTGAGCCGGCTCGCCTTTGGTTTCAGCATCTTGGTGGCCGGATGCAGGCCGCCCTGCGCGATCGCCGCGACCATGCCGACCAGCAGCAGCGAGCCGGCCAGCGGGGCGGTGGCCAGCGCCGCGGCCAGCCCGGCCCGGCGCAGCAGCGCCAGCACCGCGGTCGGATCCGGCGTCGGGGCCGCGATGAGGTCGCGCAGCGCGACCAGCAGGCCGGTGCCGACCGACAGAAGGTGCCGGGCGGCCAGCGGCAGCAGCAGGCTGGCCACCAGGATCCCGGCCCAGGCGCCGAGGTCGGGCGAGCGCGCGATCCGGCCCTCCCGGCGGGCCTCGCGCAGCTTCTTCGGGGTCGGCTTCTCGGTCTTCTCGCCGCTCAGCGTGCCCACCCCCGCCCGCGGCCGGTCGCCCCGGTCATCGGCCGGCCAGCCCGACGACCGCCCGCACCGCCTGGTCGACCAGGGTGCCGACCGCCTGCGGCAGCAGCAGCAGGCCGAAGCCGGCCAGGCTCAGCGTCAGCAGGATCTTCGCCGGGAAGCCGAGCGAGAACGCGTTCAGCGCCGGCGCCGCCCGGGACAGCAGGCCCAGGCCGAGGTCGGCCAGGAACAGCACCGCTATCAGCGGGCCGGCGATCTGCACCGCGGCCAGGAACAGCTGGCTCAGCCCGGTGGTCAGCACCCGGGCCAGCTCGCTCATCGACAGCCCCTGATTCAGCGGCAGTGCCTGGTAGGACTGGGTGAACCCGCGCAACACCAGCTGGTGCCCGTCGGTGGCGAACAGCAGGGTGCTCGCCAGCAGCCCGTAGAACCGGCCGAACACCGAGTTCCCGTTCTGCGCCAGCGGATCGAAGGCGAACGCGATGGAGAAGCCGCCGAACAGGTCGACCAGGTCGCCGGCGCTCTGCACGGCGGCGAACAGCAGCGCGGTGACGAACCCCAGCGCCACACCGACCAACGCCTGCTGAGCGACGCCGAACAGCAGCGGCCCGACCGTGTACCCGGGCACCTGGCCGGTCAGCCGCGGCGCGATCGGCAGCGCGATCGCCACCGACAGCAGCGCCTTCACCGGCCCCGGGATGGCCCGGTAGCTGAACGGCGGGCAGATCACCAGCCAGGCCGCCGCCCGCACCGAGGCGAGCAGCAGCGCGACCAGCAGCGGCCCTCCCACCTGGAACGACACCGGCCCGCCCACCGGTCAGCCGAGCAGTTCCGGGATCTGGGCGAACAGGGCGGTGGTGAACGACACCATCTCGTGCAGCATCCAGCTGCCGGCGAGCAGCAGCGCGATGCCGACCGCGATCGCCTTCGGCACGAACGACAGCGTCACCTCCTGGATCTGCGTCACCGACTGGAACAGCGAGACGGCGAAGCCCACCACCAGCGCGGTCAGCAGCACCGGCGAGCCCAGCTTGGCGGCGACCATCATCGCCTGCATTCCGATGTGGATGACTTGCGTGTCGGTCATCGCGACCCCCCGGATGCGCGCCGGTCAGTGGTAGCTGGCGACCAGGGCGGTGATCACCAGGCCCCAGCCGTTGGCCAGGACGAACAGCAGCAGCTTGAACGGCAGCGACACGGTGATCGGCGGCAGCATCATCATGCCCAGCGACATGAGCGACGCGGACACCACCATGTCGATCACCAGGAATGGCACGTAGATGGCGAACCCGATGATCAGCGCGGCGCGCAGCTCGGACAGCGCGAACGCCGGCACCAAAGTGGACAGTGGCACCGCCTGCGGGGTCTTGGGTAGCGGCTGGTTGGCCACTTTGGTCAGCAGCGCGATCTCGTCCGGCCGGGTGTGCCTGACCATGAACGTGCGCAGCGGGACGACGCCGTCGTTGAACGCCTGCGTCTGGCTCTTCTCACCTTTCAGGTAGGGCTGCACGCCGAGCCGGTTCATCTCGGTGAGCACCGGCGCCATGATGAACAGGCTGATGAACAGCGCCAGCCCGGCGATCACCTGGTTCGGCGGCACGCTGGTCAGCCCGATCGCGTTGCGGGTGATGCTGAGCACCACGAACACCTTGGTGAAGCTGGTGCACAGCAGCAGCAGCGCGGGCGCCACCGACAGCACGGTCAGCGCGAGCAGGATGACGATCGACGTGCTCGGCTTGCTGATCCCGTTCACGTTCACCGACACCGACCCGGACGGTGTCGGCGACGGCGTGGCCGGCCCGGCCGGCCCGGCCGGCCGCGTCGGCGCCACCGGCGCCGCCGCCACCGGCGCCGCCGCCACCGGCGCCGCCGCCAGCACCGGCACGGCCGCGAGCACCGGCGCCGCCGCGAGCGCCGGCACCGGCGCCGCGAGCGCCGGCGCCGGGAGCACCCGCGCCGCCGGCGCGGTGGTCGCGCCAGCCCGGCCGGGCGGCAGCAGCGTGACCAGGGCCGCACCGACCAGCGCCACGCCGGCGAGCAGGAGGGAACCGGCCAGTCGGTCCCTCACGGCTGCCGCCCGGTCCGATCGCGCAGGTAGTCCAGCGTCCGGGGCCAGAACCGGCGGTCGGCGCGGATCAGGCCGTTGAGCTGGTCCACCGGCAGCGGTACCCGGCGGTCGGGCAGTGCGGGCTGGGCGAACTGCGCCGGGTCGGCCTCGCCGAGCAGCGTGACGTTCTGTTCGGTGACGCCCAGCACCAGCGCCCGGTCCAGCACCCGCAACACCGCCACCGACGAGCCGCGGCCGAGCTGTTGCCGCGCCAGCAGCGCGACCGTCGTGTTGCCGCGCCGGGCCAGCGGCCGGCGGACCAGCCGGGCCACCCCCCACATCAGCGCCAGCACGACCAGCAGCGAGAAGCTGATCCGCAGCACCAGTTCCAGCACGGGGCGCCCTACCGCTCACCCGGGCCGGCGATGTCGGTGATCCGCAGGCCGAAGTTCTCGTCGATGATGACCACCTCGCCGCTGGCGATCGCCCGGCCGTTGACCAGCAGGTCGGCCGGGCTGCCGGCGGCCCGGTCCAGCTCGACGATCGTGCCGGGGGTCAGCGAGAGGAGCTCCCGGACGGTCATCCGGGTCCGGCCGAGCTCGGCGGTGACCTCCATCTCGACGTCGTGCAGCAGGTCCAGCCCGCTGCGGGCGGCCGGCGGCGTGGCCCGCCTGGCAGCGGCCGCCGGCTGCGTCACCGGGCCGCCGGTCGGCTTGCCGCCGATGATCAGCGCCAGCATCGCCCGCACCGTGTCGCCGTCCAGCAGCGGGACGTAGACCGCGGCGCCGGTGGTCGCCATCGCGTCCAGCGCCGCCGTCGCCTCCAGCACGGTGGCGGGGTCGACCACAACCGGGCCGAACGTGCCGACCGCGGCCTCCAGCGCCGGCTGGACCGCGCTGGCGAGGTCCAGCGCGCCCATCGGGGTGTCCGCCAGCGCGTCGATCAGGTCCTGCCCGACGACCACTACCACCTCGCCGGAGGTGGTGCCGCCGAAATGCGCGCAGGCGGCCTGGCCGGCCGGCGCCATCGGCCGGTCCCGGGTGGGCGCCCCGGCGGTGAGCACCGCGCCGGAGGGCAGCGCCGCCGCGAGCGCCCGTGCCGCTGCCGCCGCCTCCGCCAGCGGCCCGTCGTCCGGCACCGCGGTCAGTGGCTGCTGCGCGGTCGTCCGGCCGGTCGGGGAGGGCACGGTCATCGGTCGTCGGGCTCCTTCGGCGGGGGGACCACCAGGCAGGCCAGCCGGGAGCCCTGATTGCCGGGCACGGCGTACGCGAAGGTCACGCCGGCCACCATCACGTCCAGCGGCGCGGTCACCGGATGCTCCAGCGGGACCACGTCGCCGGGGCGCAGGCCGGCCAGGTCGACCGGGCGCATCGTCCGCGGTGAGAACCGGACGGACACCTCGATCGGGGTGTCCTCCAGGCTGGCCACCACCCGGCGGTGCGCGAGCGCGCGGGCCTCCCGCTGGGCCGCCGAATAGGTGATGTCGCTGTCCTCATTCAGCTTGCTGTAGATCGCGGCCAGCGGCAGGCAGAAGGTCGCGACCGTCTCGTGGTCGCCCACCCGCAGCTCGAACGACGCCACCACCACCGCGTCCGATGGCGCACCGGCCTGCGCGAACTGTGGGTTGTACTCGATGCCGCCGAGCAGCGGGACGACGTCGACGATCGGCTCGTACGCCAGCCGCAGCTCGTCCAGGATGCGGTCGATCAGCCGGCGCAGCAGCGGCTCCTCGATGTCGGTGAGCGGCCGCTGCGGTTGGTCCCCGCCCGGGCCGCCGAGCATGTGGTCGAGGCTGGCCATCGCGGCGGTCAGCGAGAACTCCAGCACCGCGGTGCCGGGCAGCGGTTCCAGCGTGACGAGGGCGAGCATCGTCGGGCTGGCCAGGGAGGTGATGTACTCGTCATAGGTCAACTGCTCGATCGACACCAGCGTCACGTGCGACACCACCCGCAGCGTCGAGGTCAGCAGCGTGCCGTACCGCCGGGCGAACGTCTCGTAGACGATCTGCAGCCGGCGGACGTACTCACGGGAGAGCTTCGTCGGCCGGCGGAAGTCGTACAGCAGCGGACCGTCCGCTTTGCCGCGACGGGTCGCCCGACCGGCGCGGGCACCGCCGGCCGGTGGCTGCGACGTCGTCATGCCGCTACCCATCGTCCAATCGGTCACGGCCCTGAGACATCCGGCGGTCAGCTCACTGCATGACGAACTCGGTGAAGAAGAGGTCCATGACTTCGCCGTCGTACGCTTCGATCACTTTCTTCTTCAAGGCGGCCTTGATCGCTTCCCGGGCCTTGTTGGTCGACAGCTCGGCCACCGAATGGTTGCTCAGCTCGGCGATCGCGAGGTCCAGGGCCTCGCTGCCGTCCGGCGCGGTCTTGCTCGTCAGCGGCGCCTGGATGGCCAGGCCCAGCTTGAGGAAGTGCCCGCCGGTCAGGTTGATGGTGATCGCGTCCATGGCTACCACCGCCCCCGGTTTCGGCGCCGGCTTCGGCCCGCTCTTCCTGCCGAACATGAAGTAGCCGCCGCCGACCAGCACCAGCACGGCCACCACGATGATGAGTTTCTTCTTCGATTTCTTCTTCTTCGGCTCCGCCGCGGCTTCGTCCTTGGCCGGCTTGATCGGCGTCGTGGTGGCCATCGGGTCCTCTCCGGGTCCTCTCCGGTTCGTCGGCGGGGGCGGGCGACCGGCGGGCGGTCAACCGGCCGCCGCCGTCGGCAGCAGGGCGCGTTGCTCGGCGCTCAGCGCGGACGCGACCACGATCTCGACCCGCCGGTTCAGGGTCGGCGCCCGCGGGTCGCTCGGCGGGTAGAGCGGCCGCTCGCCGGCGAACCCGACCGCGGACAGCCGGCCGGCGGCCAGCCCGTTGTACCCGGTCAGGTACCGGACCACCGTGCAGGCCCGCGCGGTGGACAGCTCCCACGCGGACGGGTACCGCCGGGTCGGCACCGGCAGCTGGTTGGTGTGCCCGTCCACCTCGATCCGGTTGGGCAGCCGGCGCAGCGGGCCGCCGATCGCGCCCACGATCCGCTGCCCCGCCGGCAGCAGGTCGGCCCGGTCTCCGGCGAACACCACCGAGTTGGTCACGATCGTCACGACCAGGCCGCGTTCGTCGATCCGGAACTGGACGCCGGCGTTCACCTTGTTCTTGACCAGCGCCTGCTCGATCTGCTTCTGCACCTTCTTGAAGTCGCTGACCTCGCGCTGGGCCGCCTTCAGCTGCGCCTCGATGTGGGCCCGGTCGGCGGCCGAGACCGCCTCCTGGATGGCCTGCTGCTGCGCCGGGTTGCGCGGCGCCGACGGGACATCCGGGTTGACCGTGAAGGCGGAGTTCTGCTGCCCGTCGTCCTGCAGGGCGCCGGTGCCGCCGTTGAACACCGTCTGGGCGCCGAAGCCGGCAGCGAGGCCGTTCTTGAGCGCGGCGAACTTCTTCTGGTCCACCGCGCTGATCGCGAACAACACGATGAACAGCACCATCAGCAGGGTGATCATGTCGGCGTAGGTGAGCAGCCAGCGCTCGCTGTTCTCGTGCTCCTCCTCGTGGCCGCCGCCCTTGTGGTGCTTCTTCGACGCGTGGCTCATGCGGCCTTCTTCGCTTCCGAGCCGGGCGGCAGCAGGCTGCGCAGCTTCTGCGCGACCAGCCGCGGGTTGGCGCCGGCCTGGATCGCGACGACGCCCTCGATGGCCAGCTCCATCTGCGCGGCCTCCAACCCGGACAGGCGCTTGGCCCGGTTGGACAGCGGCAGCCAGACCACGTTGGCGGTCATGACGCCCCACAGCGTGGCCACGAACGCGCCGGCGATGAGGTGACCCAGCTTGCCCGGGTCGCTCAGGTTCTCCAGCACGTGCACCAGGCCGAGGACGGTGCCGATGATGCCGATCGTGGGCGCGTAGCCGCCCATGTCCGCGAAGATCTTCGCGCCGACCTGGTCGGCCTTGCGCTTGGCCTCGACCTGCGCCTCCATGATCTCGCGCAGTTCCTCCGGATCGGTGCCGTCCACGGCGAGCTCCAGGCCCCGGCGCAGGAACGGGTCCTCCACCGCCTTGACCGCGTCCTCCAGGGCCAGCAGCCCTTCCCGGCGGGCACGGTCGGCCAGCTTCACGACCGCGTCGACCAGGTGGTCGGGCGGCGTGACCTTGGTCATCAGCGTCCGCTGCAGCAGCTTGCCCAGGCCGATCGTGTCCTTGAGCAGGCCGCCGGCCATCGCGGCGCCGAGCGTGCCGAAGATCACCAGGACGATCGGCGGGATCAGGATGATCGAGGCCGGGTTGCCGCCCTCCAGGATCATCGACATGAAGATGGCCGCGAAGGCCAGCCCGATGCCGGCGAAGCCGGCCGGATCCATCAGGGCTCCC
>JBBWZH010000336.1:0-3505 GCA_039648995.1 Mycobacteriales bacterium | reverse complement strand
CCCTTGGTCGGGTACAGGCCCTTGTGCTCGAAGAACATCACCGGGTCCTCGTCGCGGACGGCCGCGGCCAGCAGGCCGATCACGTCGGCCGGGGTGGCCGGCGCCACGACCTTGAGCCCGGGCACCGCCATCGCCCAGTTCTCCACGCTCTGCGAGTGTTGCGCGCCGAACCGCAGCCCTCCCCCGTTCGCGGTGCGGATCACCAGCGGCAGCGTCACCTGGCCGTTGGTCATGTAGCGGGTCTTGGCGATCTCGTTGGCGACGATGTCCCAGCAGACCGCGAGGAAGTCGGAGAACATGATCTCGGCGATCGGCCGGATGCCGGTCATCGCCGCGCCCATCGCGGCACCGAGGATCGCCTGCTCGCTGATCGGGGTGTCGGCCACGCGGACCGGCCCGAACTGCTTCAGCAGCCCGCCGGTCGCCTTGAACACGCCGCCGGCCGCGCCGACGTCCTCGCCCAGGAACACCACCCGCTCGTCCCGGGCCATCTCCTGGGCGATGCCGCGGCTGACCGCGTCCCGGTAGGTCAGTTGCGCCATGTCGAGCTCCCGTCCGCCCAGACGTCCTGGGGAATCACCGAGATGTCCGGCGGTTCGGCCTGTTTCGCGGCCTCGGTCGCCGCGTCCAGCTCGCGCAGCACGTCCACGTCGATCTGCTTGAGCACGGTCTCCTCCACGCCGGCCGCGGTCAGGTGCGCGGCGAACGTGTCGATCGGGTCGCGGGCCAGCCAGGCCTGGATCTCCGCGTCGGCCCGGTAGCTGCCCGGGTCGGCCCGGGAGTGGCCGCCGTGCCGGTAGGTCAGCGCCTCGATCAGGCTCGGCCCGCCGCCGGCCCTGGCTCTGTCGACGGCCTCGTTGGCCGCTTTGTGCACGGCGAGCACGTCGTTGCCGTCCACCACGATCGGCGGCAGCCCGTACGCGCTGGCCCGGTCGGCGGCCGGGCGGGGCACCGCGGTCACGTCGCCGATCGCGGTGTACTCCATCCACTGGTTGTTCTCGCAGACGAAGACCACCGGCAGCTGCCAGCGCGCGGCCAGGTTCAGCGCCTCGTGGAAGGCGCCGATGTTCGTGGTGCCGTCGCCGAAGAAGCAGGCCGCGACCTGATCGGTGCCGCGCAGCTTCGCCGACCACGCCGCGCCGTTGGCGATCGTGAGGTGCGCGCCGACGATCGCGTACGAGCCCATCACCCCGTGCTCGACGCTGGTCAGGTGCATTGAGCCACCCTTGCCGGCCATCAGGCCGGTGCGCCGGCCGAGCAGCTCGGCCATCACGGGCTCCATCGGCACCCCGCGGGCCAGCGTGTGCGCGTGGCCGCGGTAGGTGGCGAAGGTCCAGTCGTCAGCACGCAGCGTCGCGCCGACGCCGGCGGCGATGGCCTCCTGGCCGAGGCTCAGGTGGCTGGTGCCCTTCACCAGGCTCTGCATGAACAGGTCGTAGGCGCGCTTCTCGAACCGGCGCATCCGCAGCATCGCTGTGTAGAGGGCGAGCCCGCGCTCGGTGTCGACTGTGGACTCGAAGGCCGGGGTGGCGGGCAGGCCCAGCTCAGTAGGGGTTGGCAACGAACAGCTCCTCTGCTGGGAAGAGAGTGATGACCCGCGGGCCGTCGGCGGTGATGACGACCTCCTCTTCGATCCGGGCGGCCGAGTAGCCGTCGGCGGCCGGGCAGAACGTCTCCAGCGCGAAGACCATGCCCTCCTGCAGCTCGACCGGGTGCTCCAGCGAGTTGAGCCGGCTGATGATCGGCCGCTCGTGCAGGGCCAGGCCGAGGCCGTGTCCGAATTGGAGCCCGAACGCGGCCATCTCGTCGCCGAAGCCGAACTCGGTCGCCGCCGGCCAGAGCCGGGCCACCTGGTCGGTGGTCACGCCGGGCTTCACCAGCTCGATCGCCGCGTCGATCCATTCCCGCGCCCTGGTATAGGCGTCCCGCTGCGCGGGCGTGCTGCGGCCCACCGCGAACGTCCGGTAGTAGCAGGTCCGGTAGCCGTTGAAGGCCTGGATGATGTCGAAGTAGACCTGGTCGCCGGGCCGGATGATCCGGTCGGTGAAGTTGTGCGGGTGCGGGCTGCAGCGCTCGCCGGAGACCGCGTTGATCGCCTCGACGTCGTCGGAACCCAGCTCGTACAGGCGCTTGTTGGCCAGCGCCACGACCTCGTTCTCCCGGATGCCCGGTTTGAGAGCGTCCACAATGGACTGGTACGTGCCGTCCACCATGGCCGCGGCGGTCGCCAGCAGCGAGATCTCGTCCGGCGACTTGATCTGCCGGGCGTCCAGCATCACCTGCTGGCCGTCCCGGATGTCGAGACCGGCGGCCTGCAGTGCGAACAGCATCGGCGGCTCGGCGATGTCGACGCCGATCGGCTGGTCGGCCACCCCCGCGTCGCGCAGCAGGCCGGCGATCTCGGCCGCGGCGCGCTCGAAGAGGCCCGCGTCCGGGGCGACCGAACCGCGCAGGCCGAGCATGCCGGCCCGCGAGTTCTCCGGCCGCAGCCACGGCGCGTACAGCTGGTGATGCCGGGCGGCCGAGCCGAAGTCCCACACCACCGGCTCGGCGCCGCGGGCGAGCAGCGCGTAGCGGGCCATCTTGTCCCGGACCCACTCGCCGATCATCGTGGCGGTGACGTACCGGATGTTGTTGTTGTCGAACAGCAGCACCGCGCCGAGTTCGGACCGGTCCAGCGCGTCGCGGGCCCGGCCGAGCCGGTACGCCCGGAGCCGGCCGAAGTCGACCCGCTCCTCGAAATCCACGGCGGTGCGGCCCGGGGTGGGCACCAGTGGGCCAGCGGACGTCATCGCGCCTCCTCGGCACCGGGAGACCTGCGGGCGGCGACCCTCGAATCAGGCAATTGTGCAATCGATTGTCCGGCGCCGCTCCGGCCATCCTGTCTCCGGTTTCGGCAGCGTGTCAAGGACGGTCCGCGGTGCCCGTGGTCACTGTGCGATCGATTGCTCACTGGCCTACACTCCCGGCGTGGCCGAGCCCGTCACGCTGGCGGACGTCGCCCGGCGAGCCCAGGTGCACCCGGCGACGGCGTCGCGCGCGCTCGACCCCAGGCAGCGGGGGCGGCTGTCCGGGCAGACCGTGGAGCGGGTGGCGACCGCCGCCCGGGAGCTCGGCTACGCGCCGAACGCGGTGGCCCGGGCGCTGCGCACCAGCCGCACGCACACCGTCGGCATCCTGCTGCCGGACCTGACCAACCCGATCTTCCCGCCGCTGATCCGGGGCGTGGAGGACGTGCTGGGCGAACAGGGCTACACCGCGCTGATCGCCAATACCGACGGCGACCCCGGCAAGGAGGTCACCGCCACCGCCGCGCTGCGCGCCCGCCAGGTGGACGGCTTCCTGATGCTCACCGCCTGGGCCACCGACCCCACCGTCGCCCAGCTACGCGCCGACGGCGTGCCCCTCGTACTCGCCAACCGCACCACCCGGGACGCGGCCGCCGCGGTCCCGGTGGTGCTGCCCGACGACCGGGACGGCATCGGGCAGGCACTGGAACACCTGC
>JBBWZH010000276.1:0-4227 GCA_039648995.1 Mycobacteriales bacterium | reverse complement strand
GCGGCCGCCGGCTCGACGCGGAGAGCTACGCCGACGCCAAGGCCGAGTGGCGGCTGCTGTGGTCGCAGCTCCGGTTGGTCGACGCGGCGCCGCACGTGCTCGACGCGGCCGGCGAGCTCGCCGAGGCGTGCGCGCTGCGTGGGTTCGACGCGGTCCACCTGGCGTCGGCGCTGCGGCTGGGCTCGCCGTCGGGCGGGGACGGGCCGATCATGGTCGCCTGGGATGACCGGCTCCGCTGGGCTGCGGCCGGCTTCGGGCTGCGGACGGCGCCGGTCGGCAGCGGGTTGGCCGGCGGCGGGGCCGCCGCCGGCGGGTCGGCGGGCGGCGAATAGTCGGCGGCAGCCGGCAGGCGCGGTGCGCTACCATGCGGGCGTGAGTTTCGCACGCCTGCTCCTTCTCGGGCCGCGCTGACCGACGTCGTTCTGGCAGCGCGGCGAGCCCTTGCGGACGCGAGGGCTTTTTTCGTGCCCGACCGCAGCCGGTGACCAGCCCGGAGCCGAACCGAGAATGAGCCGACAGGAGAGACGACGATGACCGAGCCGAGCGCCGGCCGCTACGACTGGCGGGCGATCCAGGATCACTGGCTGCCGGTGTGGGAGAAGCTGGACCCGTTCAGGGCCGGCCAGCGGGGGCCGGACGCCGAGCGCCGGTACCTGCTGGACATGTTCCCGTACCCGTCCGGCGACCTGCACATGGGCCACGGCGAGGCGTTCGCGATCGGCGATGTCGTCGCCCGATACTGGCGTACCCGCGGCTACGACGTGCTGCACCCGATCGGCTGGGACTCGTTCGGCCTGCCCGCGGAGAACGCCGCGATCCAGCGCAACGAGCACCCGGCGGAGTGGACGTACCGCAACATCGAGACGCAGGCCGACTCGTTCCACCGGTACGCGATCTCGTTCGACTGGTCCCGCCGGCTGCACACGTCCGACCCGGAGTACTACCGCTGGACGCAGTGGTTGTTCCTGCGTTTCTACGAGCGCGGCCTGGCGTACCGGCGCGCGTCGGCGGTGAACTGGTGCCCGAAGGACCAGACCGTGCTGGCCAACGAGCAGGTGATCAACGGCGCCTGCGAGCGGTGCGGCACGATCGTCACCAAGCGCGAGCTGACCCAGTGGTTCTTCCGCATCACCGAGTACGCCGACCGGCTGCTGGACGACATGGCGCAGCTGGAGGGCCGCTGGCCCGAGCGCGTGCTGACCATGCAACGCAACTGGATCGGCCGCTCGACGGGCGCCGAGGTCCAGTTCGCGATCGAGGGCCGGGGCCAGCCGGTCACCGTCTTCACCACCCGGCCGGACACGCTGTACGGGGCGACCTTCTTCGTCGTCGCCGCCGACTCCAAGCTGGCCGCCGAGCTGTGCGCGGACGAGAAGCGGGCCGAGTTCGACGCGTACGTGCAACAGGTCGCACGGGAGACCGAGATCGACCGGCTGGCCACCGACCGGCCGAAGACCGGCGTGTTCCTGGGCCGGTACGCGATCAACCCGGTGAACGGCGAGCGCGTCCCGATCTGGGCGGCTGACTACGTGCTGGCCGACTACGGCACCGGCGCGATCATGGCGGTGCCCGCGCACGACCAACGCGACCTGGACTTCGCCCGCGCCTTCGACCTGCCGGTCCGGGTAGTGGTCGACACCGGCGGCGACGACCCGGCGACCACCGGCGTGGCCACCAGCGGCGACGGCGCGCTGGTCAACTCCGGCTCGCTGGACGGGCTGGGCAAGGCCGCGGCGATCACGAAGATCACCCAGGAGCTGGCCGCCAACGGGCGCGGGCAGGCCGCGGTCAACTACCGGCTGCGTGACTGGCTGCTGTCCCGCCAGCGGTTCTGGGGCGCCCCGATCCCGATCATCCACTGTGGACAGTGCGGTGAGGTGCCGGTCCCGGACGACCAGCTGCCGGTGCGGCTGCCCGAGCTGCGCGGCGCCGACCTGTCGCCGAAGGGCGAGTCGCCACTGGCCGCCGCGAAGGACTGGGTGCGCACCACCTGCCCGCGCTGCGGCGGCGACGCCAGCCGCGACACCGACACGATGGACACGTTCGTCGACTCGTCCTGGTACTACCTGCGGTACTGCTCGCCGGACCGCGACGACGTCCCGTTCGACCGGGACGAGGTGCACCGCTGGATGCCGGTGGACCACTACGTCGGCGGCGTCGAGCACGCGATCCTGCACCTGCTGTACAGCCGGTTCTTCATCAAGGTGCTGCACGACATGGGCATGGTCGACTTCACCGAGCCGTTCCGCGCGCTGCTGAACCAGGGTCAGGTCATCAACCAGGGCAAGTCGATGAGCAAGTCGCTGGGCAACGGCATCGACCTGGGCGAGGAGCTGGAGGCGCACGGGGTCGACGCGATCCGGCTGACGATGATCTTCGCCGGTCCGCCGGACGAGGACATCGACTGGGCCGACCTGTCGCCCACCGGCTCGGGCAAGTTCCTGGCCCGGGCCTGGCGGGTCGCGCAGGATGTGGCCGCGCCCGTCGGCGCCGACCCGGCCAGCGGCGACCTGGCCCTGCGCACGGTCACCCACAAGACCGTCGCCGAGGTGCGGTCGTTGATCGAGGGGTTCCGCTTCAACGTGGCGGTGGCGCGGCTGATGGAGCTGGTCAGCGCGGCCCGGCGGGCGATCGACTCGGGCCCCGGGCCGGCCGACCCGGCGGTGCGCGAGGCGGCCGAGGCGACCGCGGTCATGCTGTCGCTGTTCGCCCCGTACGTGGCCGAGGACATGTGGGCCACGCTGGGTCACCAGCCGACGATCGCGCTGGCGCAGTGGCCGTCCGTGGACGAGCGGCTGCTGGTCGAGGAGAGCGTGACCTGCGTGGTGCAGATCGCCGGCAAGCTGCGGGCGAAGCTGGAGGTTCCGCCGGACATCACCGCGGACGCCCTGGAGGCCGCCGCGCTGGCCGACCCGGCGGTACAGCGGGCGCTGGCCGACCGCGCGGTGCGCCGGGTCGTGGTGCGGCCGCCGCGGCTGGTCAACATCGTGCCGGCCTGATCACCGCCGTCCAGGGGCGGTGCGCCGCGGCCGCCCGCCCTCGGTGCAACGGCTTGCCGGCCAACGGGAAGGCGGGATGATCGTCGGGTGACCGTCCTGCTCGCGCATTCGCCGCTGCTCGCCGCCGGGCCCACCTGGGGTGAGCTGCCCGCCCGGCTGGGCGAGCCGGTGCTGGTCCCGGACGTGCGCAAGGACGAGACCCAGCCGTTCGCTGCCAGCTACGTGGCCGCGGTGCTCAACCAGGTGCGGCCGCGCTGGCCCACCCGGTCGGCGGTCACCGCGGTGGCGCACAGCGGCGCCGGCCCGCTGCTGCCGGCGTTGTTGGCGGCGCTGCAGGCGGCCGGCACACCGGTCGCCGAGGCGATCTTCCTGGACGCCGGCCTGCCGACCGCCTGCCTGCCGGGGCTGCCGGTGCCGGCCGGCCGGCTGGACCTGCTCGACGCGGAGGACCCGGCCGCCGCCGCGGGGCTGCGGGAGCTGCTCGGGCACGGCGGCCGGTTCCCGGACTGGACCGCCGAGCAGTTGGCCGGCCTGGTGCCCGACCCGGCCGCGGTGGTGGCTGGGATGCGCCCGCGCGGCGGCGACTTCTTCGCCGAGCCGCTGCCGGCCGGGGCGCTGCCGGGGCGGGTGCGCTGCGGGTATGTGCAGCTGTCGGAGACCTACCGCCTGTACGCCGACCGGGCGGCCGAGCTCGGCTGGCCGGTGGTCCGCGCCGAGCTGAACCACTTCGCCGCGTTGACGGACCCGGACGCGGTCGCCGCGCTGATCCGGCAGGTCCGCGCCCGGTAGCGCTGGGCAGCGCCGGCTCGCGCTGGGTGATCTAGGGTCGCGGCATGGGCGTACGCGTGGCGGTAGTGACCGACTCGACGGCGTACCTGCCCGACGGCCTCGCCGACCGGCTGGGGATCACGACGATCCAGCTGCAGGTCGTGCTCGGCGGGGTGGCCGGCGCGGAGGGCAGCGAGGTCACCCCGGCGGACGTGGCCGCGGCGCTGGCCGGCCGCCGGCCGGTGAGCACCTCCCGGCCGCCGCCGACCGAGTTCGTCACCGCCTACCGGGCCGCCCTGAGCGGCGGCGCGACCGGCGTGGTCTCTATCCACCTGTCGGGAGAGCTGTCCGGTACGTGGGACTCGGCGCGGCTCGCGGCGCAGGAGTGCGGCACCGACCGGGTGCGCGTGGTCGACTCGAGGTCGGCGGCGATGGGGCTCGGGTTCGCGGTGATCGCGGC
>JBBWZH010000241.1:0-6683 GCA_039648995.1 Mycobacteriales bacterium | reverse complement strand
CGTCCTACGACGACGTGAACTCGCTGATCCTGGCCGGCCGCGCCGATCTGTGCGCTCTGGGCCGGGCGCACCTCTACGATCCACACTGGACGCTGCACGCGGCGGCCGAGCAGGGCTACGCCGGTCCCGGAGCGGGCTGGGTGCCACCGTTCCAGGCCGGCAGCCGCCGGCCGCAGGCGGGCCGCACCGACGGGCCGAAACCCCGGCTGCGGCTGGTCCGCGACGGCGTCCCCGGCACCCGGCACGCCCGCTGGCGCCCGACCCCACCGGCCCCGACCCCACCCGCCTAGGAGGACCCCGATGTCAGTGCTGACCGGCCTGCTGGACGCGATCAGCGGTGGCCAGGTGGAGGTCGTCGACCTCACCGCGCCGCTGTCGGACAGCACGCCGATCCTGCGGCTGCCCGAGCCGTTCGGGAACACGATCCCGTTCCAGCTGGCTGAGATCAGCCGGTACGACGACCGCGGGCCGGCCTGGTACTGGAACGACATCCACACCGGTGAGCACACCGGCACCCACTTCGACGCGCCGGTGCACTGGATCACCGGGCGGGACGCCGAAGACGTCGCGCAGGTCGCGCCGGGCAAGCTGATCGCGCCCGCGGTGGTGCTCGACGTCGCCGACCGGGCCGCGGCCGACGCCGACTTCCTGCTGCAGGTCGAGGACGTGCGGGCGTGGGAGAAGGAGAACGGCCCGCTGCCGGCGGGTGGCTGGTTGCTCTACCGCACCGGCTGGGACGCCCGCTCGGCCGACCAGGCCGCGTTCCTGAACGCGAACGAGACCGGCCCGCACACGCCCGGCATCTCGGTCGAGTGCGCCCGCTGGCTGGCGACCGAGACGCCGATCCTGGGCGTCGGCGTGGAGACGGTCGGCACCGACGCCGGCACCGCACACTCGTTCGACCCGCCGTTCCCGTGCCACTCGTTCCTGCTCGGCGCCGGCAAGTACGGCCTCACCCAGCTGCAGAACCTGGCCCGGCTGCCGGTCACCGGGGCGGTCGTGCTGGCCGCGCCGCTGCCGATCGTCGGCGGCTCCGGCAGCCCCACCCGGGTCCTCGCGCTCGTGGAACGCTGAGTGCTCGTCGCGGAGGCCGTCGGCCGGGCGGTCGCGGCGCTGGGTGCCGACCGCGTGTTCGGCGTGGTCGGCAGCGGCAACTTCCACGTGACCAACGCGCTGGTGGCCGCCGGCGCCCCGTTCGTCGCGGCCCGGCACGAGGGTGGCGCGGCGACGATGGCCGACGCGTACGCCCGGATGTCGGGGCGGCTCGGCGTGCTCTCGGTGCACCAGGGCCCGGGGCTGACCAACGCGATGACCGGCATCACCGAGGCGGCCAAGAGCCGGACGCCGCTGCTCGTGCTGGCCGCCGACACCGGCGCGGCCGCGGTCCGGTCGAACTTCCGGATCGACCAGTCCGGCCTGGTCATCGCCGCCGGCGCGGTCGCCGAGCGGGTCCACTCGCCGGGGTCGGCGCTGGCCGACACTGCCCGGGCGGCCCGCCGGGCGCTGCTGGAGCGGCGCACGGTCGTGCTCAGCCTGCCGCTCGACGTGCAGGCGATGGAGCTGCCCGACGGGTCGGACGAGCTGCCGCCGGCGCCCGAGCTGCACCTGCCGGCTCCGGCTCCGGCGGCGGTGACCGCGCTGGCCGACCTGCTCGCCGGCGCCCGCCGGCCGGTGTTCCTGGCCGGCCGCGGTGGCCGGCTGGCCGGCGCGGAGCTGTCCGCGCTGGCCAACCGCTGCGGCGCGCTGCTGGCCACCTCGGCGGTCGCCCGCGGCCTGTTCGCCGGGCACCCGTGGTCGCTGGACGTCTCCGGTGGCTTCGCCTCGCCGCTGGCCGCCGAGCTGATAGGCGGCGCGGACGTGATCGTGGCCTGGGGCTGCGCGCTGAACATGTGGACCACCCGGCACGACCGCCTGATCAGCCCGCGGACGACCGTCGCGCAGGTCGACCTGGACCCGGACGCGATCGGCGCGCACCGGCCCGTGCAGGTCGGCGCGCTCGGCGACGTGGCGGCGACGGCGGCCGCGGTGGACGCCGAGATGGCCGGCCGCGGCCACCGGTCCGCCGGCTACCGCGGTCAGGCGGTGGCCGACCGGCTCGCCACCAGCCTCCGCTGGCGGGACGTGCCGTACCAGGACACCAGCACCGCCACCGCGATCGACCCGCGCACGCTGTCGATCGCGCTGGACGACCTGCTGCCGGCGGAACGGCTGGTCGCGGTCGACTCCGGCAACTTCATGGGCTACCCGAGCATGTACCTCGCGGTGCCGGACGAGCAGGGCTTCTGCTTCACCCAGGCGTTCCAGTCGATCGGGCTGGGCCTGGCCACCGCGATCGGGGCCGCGCTGGCCCAGCCCGGCCGGCTGACCGTGGCCGCGCTCGGCGACGGTGGCGCGCTGATGAGCATCGCCGAACTCGACACGGCGGTCCGGCTGCGGCTGCCGCTGGTCGTGGTGATCTACAACGACAGCGCGTACGGCGCGGAAGTACACCATTTCGGACCGGACGGCTTTCCGCTGGACACCGTCCGCTTCCCGGACACCGACCTCGCCGCGGTCGGCCGCGGCTTCGGCGCCACCGGCGTCACGATCCGGACCCCGGACGACCTGGCGGCGCTGCCCGACTGGCTGGCCGGCCGCCGGGACGCCCCGCTCGTGCTGGACGCGAAGGTTACCGCCGACGACGGCGCCTGGTGGCTGGCTGAGGCGTTCCGCGGCCACTGACGGTGGGGTGCGGCCTATTCGGTCGAGTGAACCCGGCGCGGCGACCAGGGCAACAGGTCACTTCTCCCGGGCAATCACCGGCCGGGGCCGTCGAGTTTGGCTGCCCGGTGGGGCACACTGCGGATGGCGACCTCCAATGGCGGGCGGACGCACGTATCGATGAGCCTGGCAGCGAGCTCATACGTATACAGCAGCAGAGACGTTGCCCCACTCCAACCGGAGGGCCGCAGGAATGGTCCGCTTCGCCAGCCGTAGCGAAGAAATTCGAGCAGTCGCCGCCCGCACCCTGGAACATTGCCCTTACCACTCCGGTCGGCGCATTGACATCAGCACTGGGGCGACGAGTTTGACGCAGGCATTGATCCTCGCCGCCGGTGGCGCGATTCGCGCCGGCCGTGGCTGGGCCTGCGAGCCGGCCGAGGAGGCCGCCCGGGAAAGCCTGCACGAGGTGGCCCGCACGTTGCTGGCCGAGGCCGGGGTTTCGGTCTCGCCCAAGACCTGCCCGTCCCGCGCGCTGGCCCGGTGGGAGCTGGCGGTGTCCGATCCTCCGATGATCTACCGGCTGGTCGGCGCGCACCTGGACGCCAGCCACCACTTGCGCATCACCCTGCCCGTCGCCGCCTGACAGCCCGGCCGGCGTTGGCCGGCCGGCTTCCGAGGCAGGCCGCGCGGGCCGGGGCGAGCCGGGGCCGGGTGGAGCGCCTACCCTGCCGGTGTGGACGATGTCGCGGCCGGCCTGACCGACTTGCTGCTCGGCGCGGTGCTGGTTGGATGCGCCCTGCGGTTGCAGGCGCTGCCGTGGGTGCACAGATACTGGACGCTCACCATGTGGACGGCCGGCGCCGGCGCCTGGGCCGGCACCGTACACCACCTGGTCTTCGCCGGGTCGCCCCGATCGGCCGACCTGAGCTGGGTGGTCGTCGGCGTGCTGATCGCCACCGGCATCTCCTACCTGCTGGCGGCCACCGCCGTTGAACTCCTGCCGCCGCGCGCCGCCCGCTGGTTCATCCGGGTCCGGATCGCCGGGCTGATCGCGTACGTCGTGGTCATCTCCACCACCGGTGTCGGCCGGACGCTGCCGCTGGTACTCAGCGAGAGCGTGACGATGGCCAGCATCGTCGGCCTCTGGCTTTACGCGCTGTACAACCGGCAGCCCAGGGCCGCCCGGATGATCGTGGCAATCGTCGGCTGCGGCCTCTCCGCGGTCGCGTTCGCCCTGCCGGCCGGGGTCGGCCGCCACCTCGGCATGGACGGCCGCTCACTGCAACACCTCGCCCAGATCCCCGGCGTGCTGCTGCTGGCCCGGGCCGCCGCCGTCGACCTGACCACCACCGCACCCACCGCACCCACCGCACCCACCGCGCCGGCACGCGAGCCGGGCCAGCCGGCCGCGGCCCAGGCAGCGCCGGCCGAGCCGCGGGACGCCGCCAACACCTGACAGTGGCGGACGGGTGTGCGGCGGATCTGGGAGGCTGCCGGGGTGGCTGAGGCGTACCGCCGGCTGGTGCTCGTCCGGCATGCGAAGTCGAGCTGGCCGGACGGCGTGCCGGATGCGGACCGGCCGCTGGCCGACCGCGGCCGGGTGGACGCGCCGGCCGCCGGCCGCTGGCTGCGCGCCGAGGTCGGCCAGATCGACCTGGTGCTGTGCTCGCCGGCCCGGCGGGCCCGGCAGACCTGGCAGTTGATCGGGGGTGAGCTCGCCGCCCCGCCGCCGTCCCGCGAGGACGAGCGCCTCTACGGCGCGGGCACCGGCGACCTGCTCACGATCATCCGCGCGCTCCCGGACGGAGCGGATACCGCACTGATCATCGGGCACAACCCGGGCATGGCCGACCTCGTGCTGCTGCTGTCCGGTGAGCCGGTGGAGATGCGGACGGCCGCGGTCGCGGTGCTGCACTGGCGTGGCGGCTGGGCGGCTGCCGCACCCCGGGTCGCGGTCCTCGAAGCCCGCGCCAAGCCCCGCGGCTGACCCCGGCCGGCCGAGGTCAGCCCGTCTCGACCGCAGCCCCGGCATCCCTACCCGCGACCACCGGGCACCCGCGGCGCCGTGGTCAGCGCGGTTGGAGCTGGGCGGAGATGACGATCGTCACGGTCGAGCCGGCGCGGGCGGTCTGCCCGCCGCGGGGCGACTGCAGGAACACCCGGTTCGCCTGCCGGGGCCGGCCGATCGGCGCGGACACCACGTTCACGGCGAAGCCGGCCGCGCGCAGCCGGTTGGTCGCCGCCTGCACCGGTAGCCCGACCACGTCCGGCACCTGGACGACCTGCTGGTCGTGCGGCCGGGTCGGCGTCGAGGTCGGCAGCGGCGGGGTCGCGGTGATCGGCGGCGGTATCGTCGGGGTCCGCGTCGCCGCCGCCGTG
Source organism: Mycobacteriales bacterium (assembly GCA_039648995.1). Taxonomy (GTDB): domain Bacteria; phylum Actinomycetota; class Actinomycetes; order Mycobacteriales; family CADCTP01; genus JBBWZH01. The sequence goes on along the minus strand of JBBWZH010000241.1, from coordinate 1,601 downwards.
GTCGGCAGGCTCGGCAGCGCGGTGATCGGCGGCTCGGCGCTGGTGGGCACCACGGGGCTCACGGCCGTGACGGGCGCCGGGCCGAGCGTGACCGCGGGGCGCGGCGACCCCTGCGGGATCACCGCGCTGATCAGCGCGATGATCCCGGAGACCGCGAGCAGCGCGAACACCACCAGGCCGACCAGCCACAGCCAGCGCCGGTCGGCACCGCCCCGGCGCCCCCCGCCCGGCGCCGGGCCCACCCCGGCCGGCGGGCCGGCGCCCGGTGGCACCATCGGATATGGACTGTCCACAGTGGTCAGACCGGTGATCGGCACGGTCTGCTCCACGGCCGGCGGTGGTTCCGGCCGCCGGGGGAACGCGGTCGTCGCCTGCGGGTCGGGGTTGTCAGTCATCTCGGCTCAGATCGGGGAGACGGTGACCGGGATGCCGTTCAGCCGGGCGGTGCCCGAGAGCGGATCCAGCGGCCCTGGGTCGGTCAGGATGTTGCTGTTCACCCCCGCGTGCGTGGCGGCGGTTGCCAGCCGGGTGCCGGGCCGGTCGTGCCCCCAGCCGTGCGGCAGGCTGACGACGCCTTCCCGGACGGTGTCGGTGATCTCGACCTCGGCCTCGACCGCGCCGACCGCAGACTCGATCCGGGCCGGCGTGCCGGGCCGCAGCCGCAGCCGATCGGCGTCGGCCGGGTGCACCTGCAGCGTGCACCGGTTGCGTCCCTTCACCAGTGGTTCCAGGTTGTGCATCCAGGAGTTGTTGGAGCGCACGTCGCGCCGGCCGACCAGCAGCATGCCGGGGTCGGGGCGGCTGAGCGCGCCGGCCAGCCGGGGCAGGTCGGCCAGCAGTTGCGGTGGGGCAAGTTCGACCTTGCCGCTGGGCGTGCGCAGCACCTCGGGCAGCCGCGGCCGCAGCGGGCCGAGGTCGACGCCGTGCGGCTGCTCGACCAGCACGTCCAGGCTGAGCCCGTCCGGGTCGCTGCCGAGGCCCTCGCCGTACGGACCGGCGCGCAGCATCAGGTCCAGCAGCCGGTCCTCGGCGCGGCGCGGCGCGACCGCGGCGAGCAGTTCGTCCGCCGACCGCCCGGCCACCCGGCTGGCTGGGCTGGTCACCAGCCGCCGGGCCAGCTCGCCGGCGATCGTGTCGTCCAGCGCGTCGGCGGTCAGCCCGTTGCCGAGCAGCACGCACATCAGCCGTAGCAGCGTGCTCGACACCGGCCGCTCGGTCGGCCCGAGCGGCAGCAGCGCCGGCGAGTACCGGGCCACGTTCCGCACCGCCAGCCCGGTGAACGCGAGGTCGTAGTGCGCCCGGGCCAGCGGGGACGGCGCCGGCAGGATCACGTCCGCGTGCCGGGTGGTCTCGTTCAGGTACAGGTCGACGCTGACCATGAAGTCCAGCGTGGCCAGCGCCGCGTCCAGCCGGGTCGCGTTCGGCGCGGACAGCGCGGGGTTGCCCGCCACGGTGATCAGCGCGCGCAACCGGGTGCCGTCCTCGGCCGGCGTGTCGATCTCCTCGGCCAGCACCGCGGTCGGGAACTCGCCGAGCGTACTGGGCAGGCCGCGGACCCGGGTGCGCCGCGAGCCGGGCACCCGGATGCCCCGGCCCACCCC
>JBBWZH010000142.1:0-18132 GCA_039648995.1 Mycobacteriales bacterium | reverse complement strand
CACGTGCACGTCGGCGATGCCGCCGTTGGTCGCCCAGGCCTTCTGGCCGTTCAGGATCCACTCGTCCTTGGCCTCGTCGTAGCGCGCCGTCGTGCGCAGGGCGGAGTCGTCGGAGCCGGCGTCGGGCTCGGAGACGCAGAAGGCGGCCACCTTGGGGTCGTCGGCCGTGCCGTAGCACTGCGGCACCCACTCGCCGAGCTGCTCCGGCGTGCCGGCGGAGAAGATCCCCGCCACGGCGAGCGTCGTTCCCATGATCGCCATGCCGATGCCGGCGTCGCCCCAGAAGAGCTCCTCGTTGACGACGGGCAGCGTGAGGCCGGTGTCGTCGGCGAAGAACTGCGCCAGGCCCTCGAAGCTGTAGAGGCCGATCTTCGCGGCCTCCTGGATGACGGGCCACGGAGTCTCCTCGCGCTCGTCCCACTCGGCGGCGGCCGGGCGCAGCACGTCGGCGGCGAAGCCGTGCACCCAGTCGCGCAGCTGCCGCTGCTCGTCGGTCAGCTCCAGGGTGAACCCGGGCATCGTCATCGCCTCCAAAGCTACTCACCGGTAACCTTACGGAGGCCGTCCAGGAGACCGCAATCGGGGCGTTGCGCAGGTCACTCTGCCCGGTCGAGCCGGCCGAGCGCCTCGATGGACGCCTGCTCGTCGGCGTCCGGGCCGGCTACCGCGAGGAACGCGTCCAGCACCTCGACCGCCACGTCCGGGGCGAGCCGGGCCAGGCTGAGCGCGAGCACGTTCGCGTCGTTCCACCGCCGGGCGCCGCGCGCCACCCACGGCTCCCAGGCCAGCGCGGCGCGCACGCCGGGCACCTTGTTGGCCGCGATCGAGACGCCGGTGCCGGTCCAGCACATGACGACGCCCAGGTCGGCCGCCCCGCCGGCCACCGCGCGGCCGACGCTCGCGCCGACCTCGGGCCAGTCCTTCGAGGCCGCCGGCCGCACCACCTCGTGCCCGGCCTCGACCAGCCTGGCCAGCACCGCCGCCGTGGTCCCGTTCTCGTCATCCGCCTCGAATGCCACCCGCATGGTGACCATCCTGCCCCGACCGCGCGGCTGCGCGGGTGGCCCGGCGGGTTATGCCGATTCGGCGCCGGACGGACCGGGCACCCCGGTCAGGTGGAACCATGTCGGGCCGGACAGGGCGAGCCGGACAGGAGTGGTCATGGAGGCGGCCTCCGTAGTGGGCATCGCAGCGAACCCCGGCGAGCGAGCCGCGGGGTCCCCGCGGAGGTCCGGGGTCCCCGCGGAAGCGTGGACCGCGCCCCGGCGCGCGGAGCGCTTTCGTGGGGTGGCCAAACGTCGAGTGCGCCCCGCGCGCGGAGCGTTTTCGTGGGGTGCGGAGCGGGGGAGACCGCCGGGGGGCACGGTCCTGCGGCGTCTGGCGGTGGCGGCGGCCGTGGTCGCGGCGGCCGTGGTGGGTGGCACGGGGCAGGCCGGGGCGGCCGCGGCGTGCCCGATCAGCGGCGCCTGCGTGTACTCGGGCACCGCCGAGACCGGCACGCAGGCGGTGCTGCCCGGCGGGTTCGGCTGCCGCTCGGCGGCCAGCCTCGGGCTGCCCGCGGTCCGGTCGGCGGTGAACCGCGGTGCCGAGCAGGCCATCCTGCTGTACCTGGACAGCGCGTGCCGGACGCCGGCCACGCCGGCCTTCGTGACCCGGCAGGTGGACGACATCGACCCGGCCGCGCTGAGCGTCCGCATCCGCCCGCTGCCCTGACCGGCCCGGCGGGCCGGGCCTGCTCGCTACGCCGGCCCGGCGGCCCGGGTCTGATCCGCTACGGGAGCAGGGTGTCCAGGAACGGGTTGGCGTAGACGCGGTGCGGGTCCAGGCGGTTCAGCGTGGCCAACGTGGCGTCCCAGCTCGGGTCGGGGCCCTGCCGGTAGGCCGCCGGCACGGTGCCGGTGATCACGGTCTGGTCGGTCCAGGCGCCCGCGTCGGTGTACGCCCACCCCTTCGACCACTCCGGCCGGACCGTCGCGTAGCCGGTGTAGTTGGTAAGCACGAACTCCTCCAGCCGCCGGTAGAACTCGTTCGCGTACGGGGTGGCCGGCAGGGTGAGCAGGTCCAGCCAGACCGCGACCGTCCACTCCGGACGGTCGCCGCGCGGGCGCAGGGCGGACAGGCCGGGTGGCCGGGCGCCGGGCACGCCGACGTCGGCCGGGTTGTCCAGCCCGGTGACCCGGATCTCCACCGGCCCGTTCACCGGGTAACGGCCGTCGGCCCGGTAGGCGGTGAGCAGGTCCTGGTAGGCGGCGATGAACTCGCACACCACCCGCTGGATGCTGTCCCGGCCGGTCAGCACCGCGTACCCGTTCGCGGTCAGCCGCATGGTGGTGGGCCGGACGTAGAGCAGCACGTTCGCTGACGGGCCCCACAGGTCCGCGGACGCGGTCGCGGCCAGGCCGGCGGCCGTCGCGTCGAACTGCGCCTGGCCGAACACCGGCGCCAGCTCCGGCTCGCCGGACACGATCCGGCCGGCGAGCCGGGCCACCGGCTCCGGCACGGTGTCGGAGAACGGGTAGTTGTACGGGGTCAGCGCCGGGCGCGAGGTCAGCGGCCGGGTCGGGCTGACCGACCACACCTTGAGCCAGGGCCGGTCGGTGAACGGGAACCAGATCGCCTCCACCCGGCCGGCCTGCTCGACGTAGCCGGCCAGGGTCCGGCTGCCGTCGGCGGCGAACAGTTCGGACGCCGGCACGGTCAGGTCGCTGACGCAGCGCAGGCTCTGGTCGTCGCCCACCCGTAACGTGACGTCGGTGACGATGGTCCGCCCGAGGTGGGTGAGCAGCGCCGCGCAGTCCGGCTCGGACCGGTCGATCGTGCGCAGCCGGTAGCCGCCGGTCGCGGCGTCCCAGACCACCGCGGTGATCGAGACCACCAGGTTGCTGAGCGAGCCGTAGGTGTGCCCGGGCACGGGTGCCTCGCCGGCGGCCGGGACCGCGGTGCCGTGCGCGTCCACCGCCAGCGCGCCGGCGACCGACAGGTCGCCCGGTGCCGGCACCGCGGTGAGCCCGTAGCCGGCGTCCCGCAGGAACGCCAGCAGGTCCTCCATCGCGGCGCCGGCCTGCACCCGGACCGCTGCCGGGTCGGCCGCCACGAGTTGCATGCCGGTCAGGTAGCGGGTGGTGTCGACCAGCACCGTCCGGTTCGCGCAGCTCGTGCCGGTGGTCAGCGTCAGCGGGGACCAGCCGTGCGCGTGGCCCTGGGCGCGGAGCCGGTAGCCGGCGGCCTGCGCCCAGCCGGCCAGCAGCACGACATCGCCGGCGGTGCGGGGCAGGCAGGTCCAGGCCTCGTCCACCCGGATCTCGCCGACCCAGTTGCGGTACGCCTGCCGGAACAGCTCGATGGTCGCGGGGAACCCGGACGGCGCGGGGCAGCCGGGGTCGGCGGCCGCCGGTAGCCGGGTCCAGGGCATCCAGCCGGCGGTCAGCGCCGCCGCGGAGCCGGCGAGGAAGGCCCGCCGCTGCATCGGGCGGCGGGCCGGGCGGCCGGCGGCGCTGGTGGATTCCATGGGTGCCCCCTTCGGTCGAACGACGTCGCGGCCCGGGGGCAGGGGGCCGCGGTGAGTGTGGCTGGCTTACCCAGGTCCACCCCGTCGCCCACCTCCGACCCGTGCCAGCCCGCGGTGCGAGGATGGCCGGATGGCTGGGCCGTCCCGAGCGCAGTTGCTGGCGGCGGCCGACCGGACGGTGCCGGACCTGGGCGGGCCCGGCCTGCGGCTGCTGCTGGTCGGGATCAACCCGGGGCTGTATTCGGCCTGGTGCGGGCGGCACTTCGGGCGGCCCGGCAACCGGCTCTGGGTGACGCTGCACGAGTCCGGGCTGACCCCGCGCCGGCTGCGCCCGGACGAGACCGACGCGCTGCGGGCCGCCGGCATCGGCATCACGAACCTGGTCAGCCGGGCGACCGCGCGGGCCGACGAGCTGGCGCCGGAGGAGATCCGGGCGGGCGTGGTGGCGCTGCGCGCGTTGGTGGAGCGCTGGCGGCCGCCGCTGGTCGCGGTCCTCGGGGTGACCGCCTACCGGATCGCGTTCGGCCAGCCGGCCGCCCGGGTCGGTCGGCAACCTGGCCGGCTGGCCGGCGCGCGGCTGTGGGTGCTGCCGAACCCGAGCGGCCTGAACGCGCATTATCAGCAGCCGGCGCTCACCGCCGCGTACGCCGAACTTCGGGCGGCGTTGGCCGGCTGATCTGGCAGGATCTGACCGAACGCCATTCTGTTCTAGCGGCCCGTCGGTTCTGCGCGTGGGCGGAGCGGGAGGCAGCGGTGGAAGAGGCCGATTTCGTCGACATCCTGGCCAGCGTCGGCCGGTTCGTCCGGGAGCGGGTGTTGCCGCTCGAGGCGGAGATCGACGAGCGGGACGAGGTGCCGGCGGATCTCGTCGCGGCGTGCAAGGAGATCGGCCTGTTCGGGTACGCGCTGCCGGCCGAGTACGGCGGGCTGGGCCTGACGACGGAGCAGGAGGTCCGGCTGGTGTTCGAGCTCGGCTACACGACGCCCGCGCTGCGCTCGCTGTTCGGCACCAACAACGGCATCGCCGGCCGCACCGTCCTGCTCGGCGGCACCCCGGAGCAGCGGCATGCCTGGCTGCCGCGGCTGGCCAGCGGCGAGGTGGTGTCCGCCTTCGCGCTGACCGAGGCGGAGGCCGGCTCCGACCCGGCCGGGCTGCGCACCGCCGCGGCCCGGGACGGGGACGGCTGGGTGATCGACGGGGCCAAGCGCTACATCACCAACGCGCCGGTGGCGGACGTGTTCATGGTGTTCGCCCGGTCCGACCCGGCCGCGGCCGGCCCGGCCGGGATCACCGCGTTCCTGGTGCCGAGGTCGTCCACGGGTCTCCGGGTCGGCGTTCGGGACCACAAGATGGGTCAGTTCGGTGCCTGGACCGCGGACGTGTACCTCGACGGCGTCCGGGTGCCGGCGGGCGCGGTGGTGGGCGGCGACGCCGGGGTCGGCCAGGGGTACGTGACCGCGATGCGCAGCCTCGGCCACGGCCGGATCCAGATCGCCGCGCTCTGCGTCGGGATGGCCGGCCGGCTGGTGGACGAGATGGTCGGCTACGCCCGGGACCGGCGCCAGGGCGGCACCCCGATCGCCGAGTTCCAGCTGGTGCAGGGGCTGCTGGCCGATTCGGTCACCGAGCACCTGGCCGGCCGGAGCCTGGTGCTCGAGGTCGCCCGCGGCTACGACGCGGGCACCGACACCCGGCTCGGCCCGTCCGCCGCCAAGTACTTCGCCAGCGAGATGGTCGGCCGGGTGGCCGACCGGGCGGTGCAGGTGCACGGCGGCGCCGGCTACATGCGCGGCGTCCCGGTGGAGCGCTTCTACCGGGACGCCCGCCTCTTCCGGATCTACGAGGGCACCAGCCAGATCCAGCAGCTGGTCATCGCCCGCCAGGCACTCAAGCGCTCCGCGGGGTGATCCGCAGGGCCAGCCGTCCCCTGCTGATTCCCGCTCACGGCCGCCGCGACCAGGACGTCCAATTCCTGCCCGGCAATATCGAGATCCCCGGTCGCCCGGGGTCAACTGGTCCACAAGTCCTCCCGCGGGCCGGGCGCCCGCCGCTCCGGGCGACCGGGCGGTGTGGACGGTCCGGGCGGTGTGGACGGCGCACGCGGTGTGGACGGCCCGGGCGGATGTGGACGGCCCAGGCCGGGCGGATGGCCGGGCGGATGGCTCCGGTCGGGTGGGCGGGTCCGGTTCCCTCGCGCCAGACGCGAAGCCGCCCGGGTCGCGCTGGCGGCGACCCGGGCGGGTTGGCGGTAGGTGGCTAGCCGTGCCCGAGGATCGGATGCGGCTTGTACGGCGCTTCCAGCCGGGTCACCTCGTCGTCGGTGAGCGTGACGTCGACCGCTGCCACGGCGTCCTGCAGGTGGCCCAGCTTGGTCGCGCCGACGATCGGGGCGCTGACCGCCGGCTTGCGCAGCAGCCAGGCCAGCGCGATCTGCGCCGCCGGCAGTTCGCGTTCGGCGGCCACCGCGCGGACCACGTCCACCACGTCGAAGTCCTCGTCGGTGTAGAGCGTGTCGCCGAACTCGTCGGTCTGCGCGCGGACCGTGTGCCGTACGCCGTCCCGGTCGCGGCTGCCGGCCAGCAGCCCGCGGGCCAACGGGCTCCACGGGATGAGGCCGACCCCCTGGTCCAGGCAGAGCGGGATCATCTCCCGCTCCTCCTCGCGGTAGACGAGATTGTAGTAGTTCTGCATCGAGGTGAACCGGGTCAGCCCCGTGTCGGCGGCGAAATGCTGCGCCTTGGCGAACTGCCAGGCGAACATGCTGGACGCGCCGATGTAGCGCGCCTTGCCGGAGCGCACCACCTCGTCCAGCGCGCCCATCGTCTCCTCGATCGGGGTGGTGTAGTCCCACCGGTGGATCTGGTAGACGTCGACGTAGTCGGTGCCGAGCCGGCGCAGCGACGCGTCGATGCCCGACAGGATGTGTTTGCGGGACAGGCCCTGGTCGTTCGGCCCCGGCCCCATCTGGAAGAACACCTTGGTGGCCAGCACGTAGGCGTCCCGGCGGGGGAACAGCTTGGCCAGCAGCCGGCCGGTGATCTCCTCGCTGACACCGACCGAGTACGCGTCCGCGGTGTCGAAGAAGTTCACCCCGGCGTCCACGGCCGCCGAGACGATCGGCAGCGCCGCTTCCTCATCCAGTGCCCAGGGCCGCTGGGCCGGGTCGCCGTAGCTCATCATGCCCAGGCAGATCGGCGAGACCTTCAGCCCGGACGCTCCTAGTCGCACGTATCGCACCGGACCATTCTGGTCGAGGGCGCCGGCCGCCGAAAGTTGAGACCGGGTCGGACCCGGGGCAGCCCGGACGGCCCCATTCAGATCCGCCACCGCACGGCGTAGCGCTACCATCCCTCGCCGGGCATCGCGTCACTGAAACAGGGGTTTTCCACATGAGTCAGATCCGCTGGCCGTTCGCAGCCGCGGCCCGGTCGGCCGCCACCCGGTTGGCCGCCTGGCGCCCGGCCGGCGTCCGCCCGGCCACCCACCCGGGCGAGCCGGGTCTGGGCGAGGCGGGTCTGGGCGGGGCGGGTCTGGCCGGGGCGGGTCTGGGCGAGGCTGGTTTGGTCGGGGCGGGTCTTGGCGGGGCTGGCCTGGGTGGGGCACGGCCGGCCGGCGGGGTGGTCGCCGAGGGTGACCCGCGACCGGGTGCCCCGCGGTCCGGTGCCGTGCGGCCGGGTGCCGCGCGGCGCGGCGTCGGCAGGCGCGCCCTACACAGCCGCGTGGTCCGGGCCGGCGTGGCGATGGTCGTGGCCGGTGGGGCGGTGGCCGGGGTGACCGCGTTGACCGGGGCGCCGGCCGGCGCGGCGGCAGTGCCGCTGCAGGTGATCACGGTCAGGGTGGCGACGGCCACGTCGACGACGGCCGTGCTGGAGGCCTGGCAGCGGACCGCGGCCGGCTCGTACCGGCGCGTCTACGGCCCGGTCGCCGCGCACATCGGCGCGCAGGGCATCGGCGCCGCCAGCGAGACGCTCAGCCGCACGCCCGCCGGCCAGTTCACGCTGACCGAGGGCTTCGGCATCGCCGCCAATCCGGGCACGACCATGCCCTACCGCAAGCTCGACGGGTACGACTGGTGGGTCTCGGACGTGCACTCCCCGCTGTACAACACACATCAGCGCTGCGTGCCGGGGCACTGTCCGTTCAACGAGCGGGTGTCCGAACGGCTGAGCGCGGTCGGCGCGGTCTACGCGAACGCGATGGTGATCGACTACAACCGCAGCCCGGTCCGCGCCGGCGCTGGCTCGGCGTTCTTCCTGCATGTCAGCAACGGCCGGCCGACCGCCGGCTGCGTCGCGATCCCGCAGGCGAACCTGGTCTGGCTGATGCGCTGGCTGCGGCCGGTCTACCACCCGATGATCAGCATGGGAGTCGGCTCGCGCGCGTACATCCCGATCCCGAACCGCTCGGTGCCGTAGCCGGCGAGGTCGTTGGCGGCCCGGCGGCGCCGCGCTACCGCGAGAGCAGCACGAGCAGCAGGGCAACCCCGGCCGGCACGGTCTGGACGAGCAGGATGCGCCGGTTGACCGTGGCGCCGCCGTAGACGCCGGCCACCATGACGCAGACGAGGAAGAAGATGCGGGCCGCGTACCCGGTCGGGTCGGACGCGATCAGGCCCCAGACCAGACCGGCCGCGAGAAAGCCGTTGTAGAGGCCCTGGTTCGCGGCCATCGGGGCGCTCGCCTCGGCGAACTCGGGGGTGGTGCGGAACACCCGCCGGCCGCGCTCGGTCCGCCACAGGAACATCTCGAGTACCAGGATGTACACGTGCAGCGCGGCGATGGCACCGACCGCGATCCGTGCCGCGACATCCATCCGACCCTCCAAGATCATCACCAGCGACCGTCAGCGTAGTGCCCGACCGGCCCGACGCGAGCAGGCGCCCGCCGGCGGATCAGCCGTCGACCGCGAGGACAAACGGGTAGACCGCGGTCGCGCCGGCCCGGCGGAGGGCGCGGGCGGCCACGGTCAACGTCCAGCCGGCGTTCGTGTAGTCATCGACCAGCAGGATGGCCTGACCCTCGACCGCGGCCGGGTCGGCGAGCGTGAGCCGGTCGTACACCGCGCGCAGCCGCTGTGCCGAGTTGACGCCCGCCGGCCCGGGTGGCCGCCCGTCGGGCCGGAACCGGGCCAGCAGTGGCCAACCGGTGTAGCGGGCCAGCCCGGCGGCCAGGTGCCGCACCAACTCTCCCCGGGTGGCCGAGTCGATCGCCACGATGCCGGTCGGCGTGGTCGGGAACTCCCACGCGTCCAGCACGGCCACGGCGGCGTGCCGCAGCGGCACCGGCACCTCGCCGTCCGCGCTGCCGGGGCCGAACAACGCCCGCAGTTGGTCGCCCCAGCCGAGGTCGGTCAGCCGGGCGATGGCGCGGCCCGGCTCGGCGGCCTCGGCGGGCGGTATCCGGCCGGCCAGGTCGACGCCGAGCGTGCGCATCGCGGTCGGCCACTGCCGCCGCGGATCGACCGGGACCCCGGGCCGGCCGAGCCGCTGCGTCGCGGCGGCCACCGCGGTGTCACTCGCCGAGCTCGGCAGCGCCAGCCCACCGCAGCGGTCGCAGCGCCCGCACTCGGCGGCCTCCGGGTCGTCCAGCGCGGTACGCAGGTAGCGCATCCGGCAGCCGGCCGTGTCGATGTAGTCGAGCATCGCCTGCTGTTCGGCCTGCCGCGTCGCGTTGACCCGCCGGTACCGCTCCGCGTCGTACTCCCAGCCGGCGCCGGTGGACTCCCAGCCGCCGCGCACCCGGCGGACCGCGCCGTCCACGTCCAGCACCTTGAGCATCGTCTCCAGCCGGGTGCGCCGCAGCGCGACGTACGTCTCCAGGGCGGCCGTCGACACCGGCCGGCCGGCGTCGGCGAGCACCCGCAGCGTGCCGCGGACGTCCTCTTCCGGCGGGAAGGCGAGCGAGGCGAAGTAGTCCCAGATCTGCCGGTCCTCCCGGCCGGGCAGCAGCACGACGGTGGCCCGTTCGACCCCGCGCCCGGCCCGCCCGACCTGCTGGTAGTACGCGATCGGGGACGGCGGTGCGCCGAGGTGCACGACGAAGCCGAGATCGGGCTTGTCGAAGCCCATGCCGAGCGCCGACGTGGCGATCAGCGCCTTCACCCGGTTGGCGAGCAGATCCTCCTCGGCGGCCAGCCGGTCGGCCGGGTCGGTCTGCCCGGAGTACGCCGCGACCCGGTGCCCGCGCGCCGACAGGTAGTCGGCCACGTCGACGGTGGCGGCCACGGTGAGCGTGTAGATGATGCCGGAGCCGGCGAAGTCGTCCAAGTGCTCGGCCAGCCAGGCCAGCCGGTGCGCGTGGTCGGGCAGGCTGAGCACACCCAGCCGCAGCGACTCGCGGTCGAGTGGGCCGCGGAGCACGAGCACGTCGGCGTCGCCGCGCGGGTCGAGCTGCTCGGCGACGTCGCGGGTGACCCGGGCGTTCGCGGTCGCCGTGGTGGCCAGCACCGGGATGCCCGCTGGCAGGTCGGCCAGCAGCGTCCGGATCCGCCGGTAGTCAGGCCGGAAGTCATGCCCCCAGTCAGAGATGCAGTGTGCCTCGTCCACCACCAGCAGGCCGGCCGCGGCGGCCAGGCCGGGCAGCACCTCGTCCCGGAAGCCGGGGTTGTTCAGCCGTTCGGGCGAGACCAGCAGTACGTCCACGCCACCGGCGGCGATCTGGCCGTGGATGGCCGACCAGTCTTCGGTGTTCGTCGAGTTGATCGTCACCGCCCGGATGCCGGCCCGCTCGGCGGCGGCGATCTGGTTGCGCATCAACGCCAGCAGCGGCGACACGATCACCGTCGGGCCGGCACCGGCGGCCCGCAGCAGCGCGGTGGCCACGAAGTAGACCGCCGACTTGCCCCAGCCGGTGCGCTGCACGACCAGCGCCCGCCGTCGGCCGGCCACCAGCGCCTGCACGGCCGCCCACTGGTCGTCGCGCAACCGCGCCGAGCCGGACCCGACCAGCGCGCGCAGGCACCGCTCGGCTCGCTCGCGCAGCGTGTCAAGGTCAACGACAGCGGTCGTCACAACGTCCTCCATGATCGGCAAAGCGTGCGACTGGCGTGGCCAAGTCAACCCGCTCGGCGGCCGGAACGGGCGACCGAACCGCATTCTGTGGAGGACGGATCCGACTGTGGATAACCGCGGCCGGTTAGTCGGCGGCCACCGGCCCGCTGACCGGGGCGAGGGCCGCCTGGGCTGCGGCCAGCCGGTCCCGACCCTGGTCGAGCGAGGGCAGTGCCGCGTCCAGGTCGGCCCGGATCGCCGCCAGCAGGTCGGCCGGCATCCCGGGGGAGCCGTCCACCTGCAGCCGCGGCGCGTGCGCGTCCAGCCAGCCGGTGAGCTGGCCGAGTAGCTGCGGCAGCAGCTCCAACGTGTAGCCGAGCGCGCCGAGCACGGCGTAGACGTCGGCGGCGCCCGTCAGCCCCGGCCAGCCGGTGGACGCGTCGGTGGCGTGCACCGCGCTGCGCAGCGCCTCCTCGGCGGCGCGGGCAGCGCTGCCGGCGTCGACCGGCTCGTCCAACCTCAGCGCGTCGTCGATCTCGGTCATGAGGCGGCCTCCGTCGTGAGCATCGCAGGGGCCGGCTGGGGCGCCGCGGAGCGGAGCGTCGGGGGTCGCCGGGCTGGCATGGTCATGAGGCAGCCATACCCACTCGTCTAGGGTCGAGACCATGGCAGAGGACGCAGCCCCGGGGGGCCGGGGCACGGCGGTGGTGACCGGGGCCAGCAGCGGCATCGGAGCGGCGACCGCGCGACAGCTCGCCGCCGCCGGGTTCGCCGTCGTGCTCGGGGCCCGCCGCAAGGATCGGCTGGACGAGGTCGCGGCCGGTATCGGCCCGGCCGCCCGCGCGCACCCGCTGGACGTCACCGACCCCGACTCGGTCGCCGCGTTCGCCGCGGCGGTGCCCGAGTGCGCGGTGCTGGTCTGCAGCGCCGGCGGCGCGCTCGGCCTCGACCCGGTACCGGCCATCGCCGACGAGCAGTGGCGCTGGATGTGGGAGGCCAACGTGCTGGGCGTGGTCCGCACCGTGCGGGCGTTCCTGCCCAAGCTGGTGGCCAGCGGAGATGGCCGGCTGGTCGTGGTGACCAGCATCGCTGGCCGGGAGATCTACCCGGGCGGCGGCGGGTACACGTCGGCCAAGCATGCCGCCGCGGCGGTCGCCGACACGCTGCGGCTGGAGCTGCTGGATCAGCCGGTCCGGGTGATCGAGGTCGCCCCGGGCATGGTCGACACCGAGTTCTCGACCGTCCGGTTCACCGGCGACACCGCCCGCGCCGGCCAGGTCTACGCCGGCATGACGCCGCTGAGCGGAGACGACGTGGCTGAGGCGATCACGTTCGCGGTGACCCGGCCGGCGCATTTCACGATCGCCCGGATGGATCTGCTGCCGCGTGACCAGGCCAGCGCCCGGGACGTCCACCGCGCCTAACCGGCAGCGGCCCCGCCGCGGCCACCGGAGTGGCCGCGGCAGGGCCCGCGTGGAGCGTTACGTCCTCAGCGAGTTACAGCGCCGGGAACGCGTTGGCCATCAACTGCTGGAACTGCGCCGGGAACCAGTCACCCGACAGCGGCGCGTTGGGCAGCGCGCCGGTCGGCTGGGTGTTGTTGCGGGGGTTGCCGCCGTAGGTCGGGTCGCACATCCGGTCGAAGCCCTTGCCCTGGTCGTTCGGGATCGCCGTGCTGGAGCCGTCGGACTCGCCCGGCGGCTTGATCCAGACGTACGCGTCGATGCTGGCGGCCGGCGTCGCGACCGGGCGGGTGCCCAGGCCTGCTCCGCTGGGGTTACACCAGTTGCCGCGGCTGAAGCGCTTGTCGATCCGGGACTGGTCGACGTAGGTGTTTGTGTCGGTCGATGTGCTGACCGCGGTCGGCCGGTTGGGGCCGCCCCACCCGTTGCGCGAGGTGTCGATCAGCATGCCGAGGTTCTGGCTGAAACCGGCTGCCTTGGCCCGGGCGGCGAACGCCTGCGCGAACGGCAGCTCCCCGTTGAACGGGTTGAACTGGTAGAAGTTCGACGAGTTGATCGGATTGCCACCGACGTTCAGGGTCGGGTTGGGCAGGAATGGCTCGGTCGTCGGGGTGGTGTTGGCGGTGTCGGTGATGAAGCCGTCGACGCACGCGAAGCCGGCCGTGGTGCCCTGCGCGACCTGGGCGAAGAGCGAGATGGCCGGGCCGAGGTTGGTGTCCCAACCCAGCCAGCCGGAGTGCCCGGCGTCGATGTAGGTGTAGACGTTCGAGATCGCGTGCAGCTTGTTCAGCGCGTACTGCACGCCCTTCACGTAGTTGCCGTTCTGGTTCATCACGCCGCACTCCGGCGTCGCGCCGGCGCTGTTGACGTTGGTCACCAGGTTCGGGAGCGAGTCGGGCTCGATCACGGTGACGATCCGCAGGCTGGCGTACTTGGGCTGCGACATGATCGCGGCGATCGGGTCGATGTACTGCGTCTGGTACCTGGGCAGGTCAGCTGCGGCGATCTCGCCGTTCGACGCCAGCGCGGCGCAGTCACGGCCGGGAAGGTCGTAGATGACGAATTCGATCGCCACCGGCTGCGTGGCGGTGGCCTGGGTCAGCGCGGTGTCCAGGTGCGCCGCCAAGCCGCGTGACGTGGCGTTGCCAGCGATCGCGGCGATCCGGTCCAGCCACACGCCGGTCGACTGGTTCGAGATACGGCTGCCGCCGGCCTCGGCCGCGGCCTTCGCCGACCATTCCGGGTTCACGTAGAACTTCGCGCCCGCGTACGGGTTGTCGAAGTGCGTCCCCGGAGGGCCGGTCGTCGGCGGCGGGGAGGTGGGCGGCGGGGAGGTGGGCGGCGGGCTCGTGGGCGGCGGGCTGGTCGGCGGCGGCGAGGTCGGCGGCGGGCTGGTCGGCGGGGTGCCGCCACACGCGGTGCCGTTCACCCGGAAGTTGGTCGGCGCGGGGCTCGCGGAGCCGGCCGCCTTCGAGCCGTTGAAGCCGAACGTGGTGTTCGCACCGGTGGCCAGCGAGCCGTTCCAGGGCATGTTGGTCGCGGTGACGGTGGTGCTGGACTGCGACCAGTTGGCCGACCAGTTGTTCGTCGTGAGCGAGCCGTTCGGCAGCGTGAAGGTCAGCGTCCAGCTGCTGAAGGCGTCGCCGGTGTTGGTAAGGACGAAGTTAGCCGTGAAGCCGACGTCCCAGCTGTTCGCGGTGAAGTCGACCTTGCAGCCCGGCGCGGCTGACGCCGGGGATGCGGTCAGTGCGACCGCGGAGGCCGTGAGCAGGCCTGCCGCGGCGATCCCGGCCATCGTTGGCCGGGGACGCCAGAAGCGTCGTGACATCGTGCTCTCCTCGCGGGGGGATCTGGGTTCCCGCACCGGGGCTGCGGCCGGAGCACGACCGCAGCCGGGGCGGGACCGGGAATCGTCGGGGAACCTCGACGACCGGAACCGGGATCCGCGCGGCCGAATGCGCGGACCAGGGTGACAACACCCGCGTGGTGCAACGGAGCGTAGGCCGGGGGACACGGGGACACAAGGGTTGCCCGGGTCGATGGTTATCCACCGGATCATCCACAACGTCGCTAGATGCTAAATGCACAATCCACAGGGCATTAGCCGTCATTTGCCGAACTTTGGTTACGATTGCTGCCATGACCTACAGCCCCGCGGACGTGCCGCGCAGAGTTCGCCAGCTTGAGAACGACGTGACCTCGATCTACGACATGCTGAACCACATCCAGAAGGCGCAGGGCGGCCACAGCGCTCAGCTGACCGACCTCGCCACCGGCCAGACCCGGCTCGGCGGCACGTTACTGCGGCAGTACAACCGGCTCGACGAGTTGGCCGCCGGTCAGGAGGCGCACGCCACCGAGCTGACCTCGATCCAGACCACGCTGGCCCGGCAGAACAACCGCCTGGACGAACTTGCCAGCACCCAGGAGGAGCAGGGCGCGACGTTGGCTGAGCAGACGGCTCTGCTGACCGGGCACGGCGCCAAGCTCGACGACGTCGCCGCGACCCAGGTGGAGCAGGGCGCGACGCTGGTCGAGCAGACCGTCCTGCTGACCGGGCACGGCGCCAAGCTCGACGACGTCGCCGCGACCCAGAAGTCGCAGGGCCACCTGCTGACCGGCCACGGCCAGCTCCTGGCGGAACATCGCTGCAAGCTGAACGAGATTCTGGAGCTGGTGCGGGCGAGTTGACCGCGGCCGGCCGGCTGATCACCGGCGGCGGATCGGTCGGCGGTAGCGGCTGCGCCCTAGGCTGGGCAGATGCCCCGTCCAGCCGACGCCGTCCCCGCTGAGGGACGGTGGGTCAGCGTTGATCCGGAGCGGCTGGCCGGCTGGTTGTCCCGGTTCGCGGAGCGGCATGGTCCGGCCGAGTGCGTGCCGGGCCCGACCGAGGTGCTGTTCACCGCGGCGGACGGCGCGGTCGCCGCGTGCCGGGTGCCGTTCCCGCCGCTCGGGGTTGACCCGGACGCGCCGGACGGCGGCCTGGTCGCGCACGCGCTGGCGGAAC
Source organism: Mycobacteriales bacterium (assembly GCA_039648995.1). GTDB lineage: Bacteria > Actinomycetota > Actinomycetes > Mycobacteriales > CADCTP01 > JBBWZH01. The sequence continues at coordinate 3,165 of JBBWZH010000142.1, read as the reverse complement.
GACGGGTGGGCGTGCTGCTGGTCCGGCTCGGCGGGTACGCGGCGGGGGTGTTCGCCGGGCCCCGCCTGGTCGCGTCCAAGGTCGGGTCCCGCCAGGTGCACGGCAGGTCGGCGGCCGGCGGCTGGTCCCAGCAACGGTTCGCCCGGCGTCGGGAAGGCCAGGTTCGAGCGGCCCTGGCGGCCGCCGCCGACGTCGCGGTCGGCACGCTGCTGCCGGCACTGCCCGGGCTGGCCGCGCTGATCGCGGGTGGTGACCGGCGAGCCGTGGAGACGGTGCTGGCCGACCCGCGCCTGGCCAGGCTGCGCCCGCTGCTGGCCGAGCCGCACCTGGAGGTGCCGGATCCGCGGCTGCGCGTGCTGGAGCAGGCGGCCAAGCAGTTCCGCGCGGTCCGCATCAAGGTGCTGGAGCCGGCCCCGGCCGCGCCGGCTGGTTAGCCGCCGACGGCGCGACGGCGCGAGGGGTCGAGTGGCTGCGGCTCGAGCGTGCGCAGTCGGCCGGCCGACCGCCACGGCCGGCCGGCCGCAGACCCGGTGACCCGGTGGAGTCTGGGTGGATTATCTGGGGCTCGGCGGAAGCTCGTGCACCCCGCCCGGGCCGGTTGCCGCCGCCCAGACCAGGTGCTGGCGGTGGGTCGCCCGGTGGGCCACTGCCCAGATCTCCCGCCAGGCGTCCAGCACGGTGAGTACCGCCGCGGCCAGCGCGGCGGCCAGCGCGACCCGCTCCACCCCGCCGACCGGCACGTGCAGCACCGCGACGGTGATCGCCCACGCCTGTACCGCGGTGAACAGGACGCTGATCACCATCCGGCTGGTGAGATCGGGTCGCTCCCGGGGCACCGCCGCCGGGCGCAGCCGACGTTGCTCTGTCACCATTTGTCCTCCTGGTGATTCGCGCTCACGCTCTGTTACTGTTAGTGGCGGGTCCACAGCATTACGTTGCCTGAGATATCAGACTTGCTGCTTTCTCATCACGCTGGCGAGGGGTGACTAGCACCCACCGTTAGCGGGCAACGGGAAACAGGGGGTGCCGTGACCGCTGAGCTGTCACTGTTCGGTCCGGAGCTACGGCGCCGGCGCCAGGAGGCAGGCCTCTCCCTCGCCCGGCTCGCCGAACAGGTCCACTACAGCAAGAGCTATCTCAGCAAGGTCGAGACCGGTCAGAAGCCGGCCGGCGCCGCATTGGCGCGGCGCTGTGACGCCGCGCTCAACGCGGGTGGCGAACTGAGCGCATTGGCGCGCTCGACGCGACCCGCACCGGTGCCGCTCGACCCAGTGGACGACGGCGAGGTGTGGGTAGTGAGTCTTGCGGCTGACGGCGCGGGCGGATTCCGCCCCATGCGACGGCGTGACGTGCTGTCCCTCGGCGCGGCATCATTCCTCGGCATCGGTTTCTCCACCCGGGCTACCAGCGCCGCGGCGCGGGACGAGTCCGCGTTGCTGGCGTTCCGGGCGATGTTCGACCAGTCCCGCCGGCTGGGCCAGCTGACCAGCCCCGGCGCGGTGCTGCCCAGTGTGATCACGATGACCCAGGCGCTGCGCGGCATGGCCAGCGCGGCCGGCTCGGACACCCGCGGCGGCCTGCTGCTGCTCGCGGGCCGGTGTGCCGAGTACGCCGGCTGGATGTCCCAGGAGGCGGGCGACGACCGGGCCGCGGGATGGTGGACCGACCGCGCCGGCGAGTTGGCCGGCGCGGCCGGCGACGGCGACCTGTCGGCGTACACGCTGATCCGGCAGGCCGAGATCGCGCTCTACCGCGACGACGCCCGGCACACGATCGCGCTGGCCCGCGCGGCGCAGCGCCCCGGCACGCTGCCCCGGGTACGCGGGCTGGCCGCGCAGCGGGAGGCCCAGGGGCACGCGCTGGCCGGCGACTACGACGCCTGCCGCCGGCTCCTGGACCAGGCGGCCAACCTGCTCGCCACCGACCAGAGCGCGACCGCCGCGCACCCGATGCTGGGCTCGTCCACGGTGCCGAACCTGGACGAGGTGATCACCGCCTGGTGCCTGCACGATCTGGGCCGGCCGCAGGACGCCGCCACGATCCTGGACCGGGAGCTGCCCCGCATCCCGGTCAGCGCCCGCCGGGCCCGGGCCCGGTTCGGGGTGCGGCAGGCCCTCGCCCACGCGGACGCCGGCGAGGTCGACCAGGCCTGTGTGCTCGCCACCGAACTGCTGGACACCGTCGAGCTGGTCGACTCCGCGACCATCCGGCTGGACCTGCGCCGGCTGGCCCGAACCCTGGCCCGCCGGCTCCGGCAGCCGGCGGTGCGCGAGATCTACCCACGGCTCACCGCCGCGCTGCACTGAACCGGCCAGTAGCAGACTTCCGACATCCGGCCGTGGTCTAATGCCGGCTCGTGACCGTCCTGCCGGCGCGAAGGCGCCCGGCGCTGACCACCGCGACGCTCGCCGACGATCTCCGCCGGCTGGGCGTGCGGCCAGGTGAGACGCTGCTCGTGCACTCCTCGCTGCGGTCGTTGGGTTGGGTCGCCGGCGCCGCGCCGGCGGTGGTCCGGGCGGTGCTGCATGTGCTCGGGCCGGCCGGCACGGTGGTGGTCCCGGCCCAGACCGCGGACAACCGCGATCCGTCCACCTGGGACGACCCGCCGCCGGAGTCGTGGTGGGCGGAGATCCGTAGCCAGCTGACCGGGTTCGACCCGGCCGTGACGCCGAGCCGCCGGATGGGCGCGATAGCCGAATGCGTGCGCACCTGGCCGGGCGCGATCCGCAGCGCCCACCCGCAGACCTCGTTCGCCGCGGTCGGGCCGGCCGCTACCGGGCTGCTACGGCCGCACGAACTGGAGGCGCAGCTCGGCGAGGCGTCCCCGCTGGGCCGGCTCGCCGGCACCGACGCCCGCGTCCTGCTGCTCGGCGTCGGCTACGACCGGTGCACCGCGTTCCATCTGGCCGAGCACCGGATGCCCGCGCCCCCCACCCGGCCGGACGCCTGCGCGCTGCTCACCCCGACCGGCCGCGTCTGGCGCGCCTTCACCGCCGTGCACCTGCGCGCGGCCGACTTCGTCACCCTCGGCCACGACCTGGAAGCCGAGACCGACCTGGTCACCCGCGGCCGCGTCGGCGCCGCGGAAGCCCGCCTCCTCCCGCTCGCCCACGCCGTCGACTATGCCGAGAAGTGGCTGCTGACCCACCGCTGACGGACCGTGCG
>JBBWZH010000128.1:0-6631 GCA_039648995.1 Mycobacteriales bacterium | reverse complement strand
GTCACTCTCTGTTGACGGGATTCTCGATCAATCGTACCAACTCGTCGGCGGCGTGTTCGACCGAGTCGTTGACGATTCGAACATCGAACTCGGCCTCGCTGGCCAGTTCGATCCTCGCCTGGTCCAGCCGCTGCTGCACGACGTGCCCGGGCTCGGTGCCCCGGCCGACCAGCCGGCGCACCAGCTCGTCCCACGACGGCGGGGCCAGGAAGACGAACTGCGCGTCCGGCATCACCTTGCGGACCTGGCGCATGCCCTGCAGTTCGATCACCAGCAGGGCGGGCAGGCCGACGGCCAGCCGCTGCTCCACCGGACGCCGCGGCGTGCCGTAGAGGTTGCCTGCGTACTCGGCGCTCTCCAGCAGGTCGCCCGACTCCACCAGGCGGTGGAACTCGTCCCGGTCGACGAAGTGGTACTCAACCCCGTCGGTCTCCCCGGGGCGGGGTGGCCGCGTCGTCACCGACACGGACACCCACGCCTCCGGATGCAGCTGCCGTACGGCAGCGACGACCGCGTCCTTGCCGACCCCGGAGGGTCCGGAGAGGACAGTGAGTCGCGCTTCGCCCACCGATCAGTTCGCGTCGGGCTTGGCGAATTCGCGCTCAAGCGCACTGCGTTGCTTGGCGCCCAACCCGCGGACGCGCCGCGTCGGGGAAATCTCAAGCCGTTCCATGATGCGCTGCGCTCGGGCCTTTCCGACGCTCGGCATGGACTCCAGCACGGCAGAGACACGCATCTTGCCAATCACGTCGTCAGTCTCGCCGGCCGACAGGACCTCCGAGATCGAGGCGCCGCCGCGCTTGAGGCGCTCCTTGATCTCCGCTCGGGCCTTGCGGGCGGCAGCGGCCTTCTCCAGCGCAGCAGCGCGCTGCTCCGGGGTGAGGGGCGGCAGGGGCACGCGGAATCTCCTCGCAGGGGTGGGTAGTGAGGGGCAACCTAGCGACCGGCCGCCGTCGCGGCAATGCCCGACACCGGTCCTGAGCACCGTGTCTACCACGACTCGGGTGATTCGCGGCACCATCACGGCAGAATGGACGCGCTCAGTCCATATCCGGCAACTCTGCGACACGAAGGCGCATCGCCGCCCCGACGTCCCGGACGTCTTTCCTGTGTGTGGCGGATCGGTCACCGCGGCACCGCCAGCCGGGCCAGTTCGCCGGCCAACCGGCCGACCGCGGCCCGCAGCGCGGCCGGGTCCGGGCCGTGCGCCAGCACCTCCCGGGAGGCCGACGGCAGCACGGCCGGGAGCACCGGCCCGAACAGCCGGGCGAGGTCCGCGACCGTGCCGCCCTGGGCGCCCAGGCCGGGCGCCAGGATCGGCCCGCGCAGCGCCGCCAGATCGGCCGGATCCGGCCCGTCAGCCAGGGTGGCCCCGATCACCGCCCCCACCGACCCCAACAGCGGCTCAGCGTCCCGCTGAGGGCCGCCAGCGGGCACCGCCGCCGCGCCGCCGGCCGGGCCCGGACCACGCTCGGCGCCATCGCCCGCCGGATCCGGCCACGGCCCGGCCCCGAACCCCCCGCCGGCCGCAGCCCCGGCCCGCGCCGTCCCGCCGCGCGACACGTGCCCGCCGGGCAGACCGGCCCCGCCGGGCAGACCGGACGCCGCGGTGGGCGCCGGCATGGCGGCCGGGCCGGCCAGTTCGGCCTGGTTCAGCGCGCCGATACCGGCCAGGATGCCGGCGGCGACCGTGCGGCCGTCCGGGCCGACCGCGCGCTGCACCTGCCCGCCCTCGGGGTTCGACGTGAGCGCCAGCACGAACACGCCCGCGCCGGCCGCGCGGGCCGCGTCGAACAGCGGCCGCAGCGAGCCGAGGCCGAGGTAGGGGCTGGCGGTGACGGCGTCGGCGGCGAGCGGGCTGGCCGGGTCCAGGTACGCGGCCGCGTAGGCGGCCATGGTGCTGCCGATATCGCCGCGCTTCACGTCCAGCAGGGCCAGCGCGCCGGCGGCCCGGATGTCGGCCAGCACCCGCTCCAGCACCGCGATGCCCCGGCTGCCGAACCGCTCGAAGAACGCCGACTGCGGCTTGACCACGGCCACCTCGCCGGCGATCGCGTCGACCGCGGCGCGGGCGAACCGCTCCAGGCCGGTCGGGTCGTCCGGCAGCCCCCAGTCGCGCAGCAGCGCGGCGTGCGGGTCGATGCCGACGCACAGCGGTCCGCGGGCGGCCACGGCGGCGCGCAGCCGGGCCCCGAACGCCTCGGTCACGGCCCGCCCCCGGTCACCGCGGGCCGGCCGCCCCGGGTGCCCGGGGCCTGGCAGCCCGGGGCCTGGCATGGTCCGGTCATCGGCGGCTCAGTCGACGGACAGCAACCGGTGCACCGGCCGGCGGTCGGCGGCCGGCCGGGGCCGGTGCTCGTCCGGCGCGTCGGGCGCGCGGTGCGCGTAGCCGACCGCGTCGGCCAGCCGGCGGAAGCCGCGGGCGGTCAGCGCGTCGCGCAGCTCGGCCAGGATGCGCACGGGCGCCTTCGGGTCGTGGAAGATCGCGGTGCCGACCGCCACCGCGGACGCGCCGGCCAGCACGAACTGCAGCGCGTCCAGGCCGGTCATGATGCCGCCCATGCCGACGATCGGCACCGCCGGCAGCGCCGCGTGCACCTGCCAGACGCAGCGCACCGCGACCGGCCGGATCGCCGGCCCGGACAGCCCGCCGGTCCGCCCGGCCAGCGCCGGCCGCTGGGTGTCCGGGTCGATCACCAGCCCGAGCAGCGTGTTCACCAGCGACAGCCCGTCCGCGCCGGCGGCCACGCACGACCGCGCGATCGCGACGATGTCGGTCACGTCCGGGGAGAGCTTCGCCAGCACCGGCACCAGCGGCGAGCTCTCCCGGCGGACCGCGGCCACCACCCGGGCCGCGGCGTCCGGGTCGCAGGCGAACACCTGGCCGCGGTCCTCGACGTTCGGGCAGGAGATGTTCACCTCGACCGCGGCCACCCCGGCGGCGCCGCGCAGCCGGCCGGCCAGCTCGGCGTACTCGTCCACAGTGGACCCGGCGATGCTGACCACGGCGCGGGCCCCGCGCTCGGCCAGCCAGGGCAGGTCGTGCTCGCAGAACGCCTCGATGCCGGGGCCCTGCAGGCCGATCGAGTTCAACATGCCGCTCGCGGTCTCGGCCATCCGCGGGGTGGCCCGGCCGGACCGCGGCAGGAGCTGCACCGACTTCGTGGTCACCGCGCCGAGTTCGGCCGGGTCGAAGAACGGCGCCAGCTCCCGGCCGGCCGCCGCGCAGCCGGACGCGGTCAGCACCGGGTTGGGCAGCTGCAGCGGGCCGAGCGCGGTGCTCAGGTCGACCGGTGCCGCGCGCGGCACCGGTTTGTCCACTGGTCTGTCCACGATGGACATCGTCAGGCCCTCCCTCCCACCGGCGCGCCCAGCGCGTCCGGCGGCACCGTGCCGACGTCGGCCCAGCGCACCTGGTCGGCCCGGAACACCGGACCGTCCACACAGGAACGCACCATCCGGGTCACCCCGTCGTCGCCCACCACCGGCAGCACGCAGCTCATGCACACGCCGACGCCGCAGGCCATCGACTCCTCCACGGCCACCTGGCAGGGCAGCCCGCGGGACGCGGCGATGGTGCCGACCGCGCGCAGCATCGGCATCGGCCCGCAGGCGTAGACCCAGAGCGCGCCGGTCCGGTCGAGCACCTCGGGCAGCGCGTCGGTGACCAGGCCGGCCGCCCCGGCCGAGCCGTCGTCGGTGGTGACCGTGACCGACGCGGCCGCCCGCTTGGCCTCCAGCTCACCGAACAGCCGGTCGGCGGTGCCGGCGCCCAGCACGAAGTCGATCCGGCAGTCCCGGGCGGCCAGCGCGTCGGCCAGCCCGAACAGCGCGGCCGAGCCGTAGCCGCCGCCGACCAGCACGCAGCCGGCCGGGGTCGGCGGCAGCCGGAACGGCGTCCCCAGCGGGCCGACCACGTCCAGCTGGTCGCCCTGGCGCAGCCCGGCGAGCCACTCGGTGCCGCGCCCGTGCACGGCGACCACGACGGTCACGGTGCCGGAGTAGGCGCCGACCGGGGTGGACCGGTAGATCGCCAGCGCCCGGCGCAGCAGCATGTTGCTGGCCGGGCCGCCGACGGTGACCGCGACGAACTGGCCGGGCCGGGCCGAGTCGGCCACCCCTGGGGCGGCGATCTCCAGCAGGTGGTACGCGCCGGCCCGGCGGCGGCCGAGCACCTCCCCGCGCACCTGGACCGGCGCCATCCCCGCCCCCTACCGCGCGGCCCGCTGGGAGTGCAGCTGCGCGTGCAGGTCCTGCAGCGAGCGCACCCCCACCTCGCCGCGCAGCAGCGCCTCGATCCCCTGCACCGCGGCCGCCGCGCCCTGCACGGTGGTGATGCACGGGATGCCGACCGCGACCGCGGCGGTGCGGATCTCGTACCCGTCCAGACGCGGGCCGGAGTTGCCCGGGCTGCCCCACGGCGTGTTGAAGATCAGGTCCACGTCGCCGCGCAGGATGCGCTGCACGCAGTCGTCCGGGCCGGCGTGCACCTTCGGCACCAGCTCGACCCGGACCCCGTTGCGGCGCAGCACCTGCGCGGTGCCCTCGGTGGCCAGGATCTCGAAGCCGAGGTCGGCCAGCCGCTTGATCGGGAAGATCGCGGCCCGCTTGTCCCGGTTCGCGATCGACACGAACGCCCGGCCCTTGGTCGGCAGCGAGCCGTACGCGGCCGCCTGCGACTTGGCGAACGCGGTGCCGAAGACCGCGTCGATGCCCATCACCTCGCCGGTGGAGCGCATCTCCGGGCCGAGCACCGTGTCGACGCCACGGCCGTCCGCGGTCAGGAACCGGTGGAACGGCAGCACCGCCTCCTTGACCGCGATCGGCGCGTCCAGCGGCAGGTCGCCACCGTCCCCTTCGGACGGCAGCAGCCCGGTAGCCCGCAACCCGTCGACGGTCTGGCCCAGCGCGATCAGGGCGGCCGCCTTCGCCAGCGGCACCGCGGTGGCCTTGGACACGAACGGCACCGTACGCGATGCCCGCGGGTTGGCCTCCAGCACGTACAGGACGTCGTCCTTCAGGGCGTACTGGACGTTCAGCAGGCCGCGGACGCCGACCCGGCGGGCGATCTCGGTGGTGACCCGGCGGACGTTGGCGACGTCCCGGGCGCCGAGCGTGATCGGCGGCAGCGCGCAGGCCGAGTCGCCGGAGTGGATGCCGGCCTCCTCGATGTGCTCCATCACGCCGCCGAGGTACAGCGCCTCCCCGTCGAACAGGGCGTCCACGTCGATCTCGACCGCGTCGTCAAGGAACCGGTCGACCAGCATCGGGTGCGCCAGCAGGTCGCCGTCCGCGTGCTTGTCCACGTAGGACTCCAGCGCGGCGTCGTCGTAGACGATCTCCATGCCGCGGCCGCCGAGCACGTAGGACGGCCGCACCAGCACCGGGTAGCCGATGTCCGCGGCGACCTCGCGCACCTCGGCCAGCGTGGTCGCCATGCCGTGCCGCGGCGCCGGCAGGTCGGCCGCGGCCAGCAGCCGGCCGAACGCGCCCCGGTCCTCGGCCAGGTGGATGGCCTCCGGCGGGGTGCCGACCAGCGGGACGCCGGCGTCCTTGAGCCGCTGCGCCAGACCGAGCGGGGTCTGCCCGCCGAGCTGGCAGATCACGCCGGCCACCGTGCCGGCGGCCTGCTCGGCGTGCACCACCTCCAGCACGTCCTCGAAGGTGAGCGGCTCGACGTACAGCCGGTCCGCGGTGTCGTAGTCGGTGGAGACCGTCTCCGGGTTGCAGTTGACCATCACGGTCTCGTAACCGGCCCCGCGCAGCGCCAGCGCGGCGTGCACGCAGGAGTAGTCGAACTCGATGCCCTGCCCGATCCGGTTCGGCCCGGAGCCGAGGATCAGCACCTTCGGCATGTCCCGCTGCGCGGCCACCTCGGTCTCACCGTCGTCGCCCCACTCGTAGGCCGAGTAGTGGTACGGCGTGCGGGCGGCGAACTCGGCCGCGCAGGTGTCCACGGTCTTGAACACCGGCCGGACGCCGAGCCGCTGCCGCAGCAGCCGGACGCCGTCCTCGCCGGCGAGTTCGGGCCGCAGCGCGGCCACCTGCCGGTCCGAGCAGCCGGCCCGCTTGGCCCGGCGCAGCAGCGTGGCGTCCAGGGCCGGCGCGTCGGAGATCCCGGCGCGCAGCTCGACCAGCGACAGCACCTGGTCGGCGAACCACGGGTCGATGCCGCTGGCCGCGCTGACCTGCTCGACGGTCGCGCCGGCCCGCAGCGCCCGCTCCAGCGTGTAGAGCCGGCCGTCGTGCGGGACGCGCAGCGCGGCCAACAGGTCGTCCACTGTGGACGGTCGGCCGTGCGGGGTCGGGTCCGGCACGGTCCAGAAGCCGGCCTCGGTCGTCTCCATCGACCGCATCGCCTTCTGCAGCGCGGCGGTGAAGTTACGGCCGATCGCCATCGCCTCGCCGACCGACTTCATCGTGGTGGTCAGCACCGGGTCGGCGGCCGGGAACTTCTCGAACGCGAACCGCGGCACCTTGACCACCACGTAGTCCAGCGCCGGTTCGAAGCTGGCCGGCGTCTCGCCGGTCACGTCGTTGCGGATCTCGTCCAGCGTGTACCCGATCGCCAGCCGCGCGGCGATCTTCGCGATCGGGAAGCCGGTCGCCTTGCTGGCCAGCGCCGACGACC
>JBBWZH010000087.1:0-9841 GCA_039648995.1 Mycobacteriales bacterium | reverse complement strand
AACACTGCCGCCGCCTCGTCGGTGGCGGCGTCCTGCGCGGACATCAGCCGACTGCCCCTTCCATCTGAAGCTCGATCAGCCGGTTGAGCTCGAGCGCGTACTCCATCGGCAGCTCGCGGGCGATCGGCTCGACGAACCCGCGGACGATCATGGCCATCGCCTCGTCCTCGGTCAGCCCGCGGCTCATCAGGTAGAAGAGCTGCTCCTCGCTGACCTTGGAGACGGTCGCCTCGTGCCCCATCGACACGTCGTCCTCGCGGACGTCGACGTACGGGTAGGTGTCGGACCGGCTGATCGTGTCGACCAGAAGGGCATCGCACTTCACCGTGGAGCGGGAGCCGTGCGCCCCCTCCTGCACCTGCACCAGCCCGCGGTAGGAGGTACGGCCGCCGCCCCGGGCCACCGACTTGGAGATGATCGTGGAGGACGTGTTCGGCGCGACGTGCACCATCTTGGCGCCGGCGTCCTGGTGCTGGCCCTCGCCGGCGAACGCGATCGACAGCACCTCGCCCTTCGCGTGCTCACCGACCATCCACACCGACGGGTACTTCATCGTCACCTTGGAGCCGATGTTGCCGTCGACCCACTCCATCGTGGCGCCCTCGTGGGCGACCGCGCGCTTCGTGACGAGGTTGTAGACGTTGTTCGACCAGTTCTGGATGGTCGTGTACCGGCAGCGGGCGTTCTTCTTCACGATGATCTCGACCACGGCGGAGTGCAGCGAGTCGGACGAGTAGATCGGCGCCGTGCAGCCCTCGACGTAATGGACGTAGGCACCCTCGTCGACGATGATCAGCGTCCGCTCGAACTGGCCCATGTTCTCGGTGTTGATCCGGAAGTAGGCCTGCAGCGGGATGTCGACGTGCACGCCCGGAGGAAAGTAGATGAACGAGCCACCGGACCAGACGGCCGTGTTCAGCGCGGCGAACTTGTTGTCGCCGACCGGGATCACCGAGCCGAAGTACTCCTTGAACAGCTCCGGGTACTCCTTCAGGCCCGTGTCGGTGTCGAGGAAGACGACGCCCTTGTCGGCCAGTTCCTGCTGGATCTGGTGGTAGACGACCTCGGACTCGTACTGCGCCGCGACGCCGGAGACCAGCCGCTGCTTCTCGGCCTCCGGGATGCCCAGCCGGTCGTAGGTGGACTTGATGTCGTCGGGCAGTTCGTCCCAGCTGGCCGCCTGCTTCTCGGTCGACCGGACGAAGTACTTGATGTTGTCGAAGTCGATGCCGCTCAGGTCGGAACCCCAGGTCGGCATCGGCTTCTTGTCGAACAGCCGCAGGCCCTTGAGCCGCAGCTTGAGCATCCACTCCGGCTCGCTCTTCTTGGCCGAGATGTCCCGCACGACCTCGTCGGACAGGCCCCGCTTGGCGGCCTGACCGGCGACGTCCGTGTCGGCCCAGCCGAACTTGTACCGGGACAGCGCCTCGATCTGCTCGTCCTGGGTCAGGACAGGCCCCTGCGGTGCGACTGACGCACCCTCGGGTGCGGTCGTGGTCATACGGGCTTCCTCCCGGATCCGGAAGTGACGGTGTCTGCTTTGCTGGACGAGCTGGTCGGTGCCGCGGCGCGCTGGGCGGCCGCGGGTACGTGCGTGGTGCACACCTCGTCGCCGCGGGCGAGCGTGGCCAGCCGCTGCACGTGCGTGCCGAGCAGCCGGGCGAACGCCCGCGTCTCGGCCTCGCACAACTGCGGAAACTCGGCCGCCACGTGCGCCACCGGGCAGTGGTGCTGGCACAGCTGCCCACCGCTGCCGAGGGCATGTGCCGAGGCAGCGTATCCCTCGCCGGACAGCGCCTCGGCCAGGGCTTCCAGCCGGGCGGCCGGGCCGCCGGCGGCCCGGATCTCGGCGCCGTGCCGCTCCTCGATGACGCCGGCGCGCTGCTCGACGAACTCGGTCACCGCCTGCACGCCCGCGGTCTCGGCGAGGAACCGGAGCGCGGCCGAGGCGAGGTCGTCGTACGCGTGCGGGAAGGCCTGCCGGCCGTTGTTGGTGAGCGTGAACTCCCGTGCGGGGCGGCCCCGGCCGCGCTGACCCGGGCCCAGCGGCCGCTGCTCCCGGTCGACCACCAGACCGTCGGCCGCCAGCGCCTCCAGGTGCCGGCGGACCGCGGCCGGCGACAGGCCGAGCCGCTTGGCCAGGCTGGCCGCCGTCGCCGCGCCGTGTTCGAGCAGCAATCGGGCCACCTCGTCACGGGTGCGGCAGTCCGCCGCGCGCTCCGCGACCGGCTCCGGCGCCAGCTCCGCGGCAGGCGCCCCGGCCTGCCCGGGCGCGGTCCGGACGATTTTCACAACACCAGTCTTGCGTATTTGCCCGGCCGGTGCCAGTCGGGGTCCGCCGGCACGCTGGGTGACGGTTCTCACCGTCCCACGCCGTCCGGTTGTTCCGCCGCCCGCCGGAACGAGCAATCTGAACAGGCTTGCTCGGCGCCCGTCGGGGGTACGTCCGTCACAACGACGTCACAGCCAGCCACGGACCCGGAGGGTCAAGCGATGAGCCTGCCGCGCCACGCAGCCCGCGTGATGCTTGCCGCCCTGTTCATCGAGGGTGGCATCCGGCAACTGCGCAATCCAGAAGCACTCGCTCCGACGGCGGAACCGGTCACGACGCCGGTGTCGGACGCGATCGAGCCGCTGCCGGACGACTCCGGGCAGCTGGTCAAGATCGACGGTGCGGTGAAGGTGGCCGGCGGCGTGCTGCTCGCGGTCGGCCCGCTGCACCGGCCGGCGGCGCTGGCGCTGGCCGGCAGCCTGGTGCCGACCACGCTGGCCGGGCACCGGTTCTGGGCGGAGACCGACCCGGTGGCCCGGCGCGAGCAGGAGATCCAGTTCATGAAGAACGTGGGCCTGCTCGGCGGTCTGACGATGGCGGCGCTGGACACCGGCGGCCGGCCGTCGGTGCCCTGGATGACCAGGCGACTCGCGCACCGGACCGCGGACGGGATCTCGTCCACCGCCGAACACGCCGGCACCGCGACCCGTGACTCGATGGCCGAGGCCGCCGCCGCGCTGGTGGCGACCGCGGGCGCGCTCGGCACGGCCGCGCGCAAGGCCGGCCCGGGCCGGTCCCGCGGTCGGCGCGGGCGGTCGCGGATCCTCGGCGTGCTGCCGGCCGGCCGCCGCCGCAGCCGCGCCGACACCGCGCGCGACATGCTCACGCGCGGCGCCGACCAGCTCCGCGACCAGGCCCGCCGGGTGCCGCACGTGGCCGCGCAGGTGGCGGACCGGGTGCAGGACGCCGCCGCGCACACCGCCGACAAGGCCGGCGACGTCACCACCCGCGCCGGCGAAGCCACCGCCCGGGCCGCGGACCGCGCCCAGGACGCCGCCGCACGAGCCGCCTCACGCGCCGCCGACAAGGCTCACGACGCGGCCGAACGGGCCGCCGAGCGCGCCCAGGACGCCGCCGGCAAGGCCCAGGACGCCGCCGGTGCCGCCAAGCACCGGGTCGGTTCCACACTGTCCCGCTAGTACCCGGTCCCGCCGCCTCCCCCGGTCTCCTCCCCTCGGCCGGGAGGGGGCGGCCAGAGCCGGGGCACCGGGTCGTACGCTGACCCGGTGCCCCGGCTTTCCCCGCGCTGGCCCGCCGTGCCGCGCACCTCGGCCACCGCGGTCCGCCGGGTGGCGCTGGCCACGGTGGTGGCGAACGTCGGCATCGTGGTTACCGGCGGGGCGGTCCGGCTGACGAGTTCCGGGCTGGGCTGCCCGACCGTGCCGCGCTGCGTCGACAGCTCCTACGTGCCGACGCCGGCCACCGCCGGGCACGGGCTGATCGAGTTCGGCAACCGGATGCTGACGTTCGTGCTGACCGCGGTCGTGCTGGCGATGCTGATCGGCGTGCTGCGGCAGCGGCCCCGGCGCCGGCCGCTGGCCCGGCTGGCGCTCGCGGTGACGCTGGGCATCCCGGCGCAGGCCGTACTCGGCGCGATCACCGTGCTGACCGGGCTGAACCCGTGGACCGTCGCCGCTCACTTCCTGCTGTCGATGGTGATCCTGGCGCTCGCGGTCACCCTCTGGTGGCGCGCCCGCGAGGGCACCGACGCACCCGCCGCGGCCGCGGTCCGGCCCGAACTGCTCGCCCTGGGCCGGCTGCTGGTGGGCGTCACCGCCGCCGTCCTCGTCGCCGGCACCGTGGTCACCGGCAGCGGCCCGCACGCCGGCGACAAGGCCGCCGCCCGCACCGGCCTGGACCTGCAGAACGTCGCCCAACTGCACGCCGACGTGGTGATGCTGCTGATCGGCCTCACCCTGGCCACCGTCGTCGCGCTGCGCGCGGTCGGCGCGCCCACGCCGGTCCGTGCCGCCGCGCGGACCCTGCTCGCCGTCGAACTCGGCCAGGGCCTGCTCGGCTTCGTCCAGTACTTCACCGGCGTCCCGGCCGTCCTGGTCGGCGCCCACCTGCTCGGCGCGTGCCTGGTCTGGATCGCCGCGCTGCGCACCCTGCTGCCGATGCACACCCGCGCGCTCGCGCCGGCCCAGCCGGTGGCCGCGCCGCAAGCCGCGCTCGCCGCCCGCTGACGCGGCCCACCGCGCGCTCCGCGGCCCACCCACCCGCGCTCCCGCGGCCCACCGCTCGCTGACGCGGCTCACCGCCCGCCGACCCGGCTGGCCCGCCCCGCGGCCCACCGCCCGCTCCGCGGCCCGCCGCGCGCTGACGCGGCCGGCCCGGCCGTCAGTCGCGGCTGGGGGTGGTGACGGCGGTGACGACGGCGCTGGCGAACAGGTCGGCGGCGGTGCTGGGGGCGCTGGCGAGGAAGAAGGACGGCTCGGTGAGCTCGACCTCCAGGACGATGGGGTCGCCGTCGGGGCCGCGGACGAGGTCGACCCGGGCGTAGAGGAGCCGGTCGGGGCCGCCCGGGACCGCGGCGAGGGTGAGCTCGGCGACCTTCCGCTCGGCCGACGTGGCCTCGGCCGGCTCGACCTGCTCCTCGCGGTAGAGGCCGGCGACCTCGGGGTCGGGGCCGGTCAGCAACGCGCTCTTGCGGATGGCGTGGCTGTACTGGTCGCCGAGGTAGAGCAGGCCGGTCTCACCCACCTCGTCCACCGCGGCCAGGTAGGGCTGGATCATCACCTGGCGCCCCTCGGCCAGCATCCGGTGCGCGTGCTCCCGTGCCAGTTCCGCGTGCTCGGGCCGGTAGCGGGCGGTGTCCCGGGCGCCGGCGCCGACCGCGGGCTTGACCACGTACTCGCCGGACCGGGGCAGCACCACGTCGTCGCCGGGGGCCAGCCATTCGGTCGGCACCACCGGCAGGCCGGCCTGCCGCAGGTCGCGCAGGTAACGCTTGTCGGTGTTCCACCGGATCACGTCCGCCGGGTTGGCCAGCCGCGGCACCGACTCGGCCCAGGCCACGAAGTCGTCCCGGCGGGGCGGGTAGTCCCAGGTGGAGCGGATCACGACCAGGTCGTACGAGGTCCAGTCGACGGCGGGGTCGTCCCAGACCAGCCACTCGGTGTCCAGCCCCGCGGCGACGCAGGCGGCCAGCAGCGCGGGCGCGTCCTCGTCACCGAGCGGCAGCGCCCGGCAGGACACCAGGGCG
Source organism: Mycobacteriales bacterium (assembly GCA_039648995.1). Classification (GTDB taxonomy): domain Bacteria; phylum Actinomycetota; class Actinomycetes; order Mycobacteriales; family CADCTP01; genus JBBWZH01. The sequence goes on along the minus strand of JBBWZH010000087.1, from coordinate 4,304 downwards.
ACCCGCGGCAGCGCCCGGGACCGATCGGTGCGCGCCATCCGGCGCCGGTACAGATCGTCTCGGGTGACTCGGGACGCGCCGATGCCCGACGCACTGTGCCTGCTGACCACGTCGAGAGGTTACCGGGGTCTGACTGCGATCCGGCACGGCCCGACCGCTTCGTGTGACCACACCCACGGCGCCGGGCCGGCCGGGCCCGTCAGTACGGCAGCAGCGCGTCCACGGCGACGGCGAGGAACAGCAGGGCCAGATAGTGGTTGGACGCCCGGAACAGCCGCAGCGAGGCGGTCGTCCGCAGGTCCGGCGCGGCGTCGGCGTCGTCCGCACCGGCCTTGTCCCCGGCCGCCTGCTGTGCCCGGCGCACGCGGCTGCGCAGGCCGTACGCCTCGGCCAGGAACCAGCCGCCGAGCGGCACCGCCGCCACGCCGTAGACCCAGCCGGTGGCCAGCGGCCAGAGCAGCAGCGAGGCGGCGACGGTGGCCCAGGTGTAGCCGACGATCCGGCGGGCGACCACGTCGGCGGTCGCCACCACCGGCAGCATCGGCACGCCGGCGCGGGCGTAGTCGTCGCGGAACCGCATGGCCAGCGCCCAGAAGTGGGGCGGCGTCCAGAGGAACACGATCGCGAACAGCACCACCGGCGGCCAGGCAAGCGAGTCACGCACGGCGGCCCAGCCGATCAGCACCGGCATGCAGCCGGCGGCGCCGCCCCAGACGATGTTCTGCGCGGTCCGGCGCTTGAGCCCGAGCGTGTAGACGAGCACGTAGAAGGTGATCGCGGCGAGCGTGAGCGCGGCGGCCAGCAGGTTGGTGGCCGCGCGCATCCAGGCCACCGCGACCACGCCCAGCGCCAGACCGAAGATCAGCGCGGAACGGGGCGAGACCGCGTGCCGGGCCAGCGGGCGCTGCCCGGTGCGCCGCATGACCGCGTCGATGTCGCGGTCGAAGTAGCAGTTCAGCGCGTTGGCGCTGCCCGCGGCCAGGGTGCCGGCGAGCACGGTGACCAGCAGCGTGGGCAGCGACGGCAACCCGCGGGCTGCCAGCAGCATCGCCGGCACGGTCGTCACCAGCAGCAGCTCGATGACCCGTGGCTTGGTCAGCGCCACGTAGGAGCGCAGCATCGCGAGCGACCGGCGGCGGCGGGCTGCCCGTTCGGCCCGCACGTCAACCGGAGCCGGCAGGACATGCGTCACGGCACAGAACAATACGACCCCCGCCGGGCCGCCCAGGGCCCGGCCCCCGCGACCCCGGCGGACCGCCTGAGAGGCCGATCACGGCGGAAGCGGAAACCGCGCTGTGATGAACGGCCAGGACGCGGGTACCGACCTAACGAAGCAGTGAACATTCGATGCAGAGGTGTCCGCCGGCATTGCCTCGGCCGTAGCCCTGGTGGACGTGCCAGCTACGCTCGGCGTGATCACCGTGCTGGGCCACGGGCGAGGTCAGCCCGGGTGGCCCGGCCCGTCAGCGAGGAGCCCATCGCGTGACAGAGAATCCGAACCGGGCGCGCTACCCGGAGTGGTGGACCGATACCGACACCCGTGCTGTCGACACGGTCCGGGTACTGGCTATGGACGCCGTGCAGAAGGTCGGAAACGGCCACCCCGGAACCGCGATGTCGCTGGCCCCGGCCGCGTACACGCTGTTCCAGCGGCTGCTGCGGCACGACCCCAGCGACCCGGGTTGGGCCGGCCGTGACCGGTTCGTGCTCTCCTGCGGGCACAGCAGCCTGACCCTGTACATCCAGCTGTACCTGTCCGGCTACGGGCTGGAGCTGTCCGACCTGCAGGCCCTGCGGACCTGGGGCTCGCTCACCCCCGCGCACCCGGAGCACGGGCACACCGTCGGCGTCGAGACCACCACCGGTCCGCTCGGCCAGGGCGTCGGCAACTCGGTCGGGATGGCGATGGCGGCCCGCCGCGAGCGCGGCCTGCTCGACCCGGACGCCGCACCCGGGGAGAGCCCGTTCGACCACACGATCTACTGCTTCTGCTCCGACGGCGACATGGAGGAGGGCGTCAGCGGCGAGGCCTCCTCGCTCGCCGGCCACCAGCAGCTCGGCAACCTCGTGCTGCTCTACGACGACAACCACATCTCGATCGAGGACGACACGAACATCGCGTTCTCCGAGGACGTGCTCGCCCGGTACGCCGCGTACGGCTGGCACACCCAGGCCGTCGACTTCCTGCACAGCGACGGCTCGTACAGCGAGGACGTCACGGCGCTGGCCGACGCGCTGGCGGCGGCCAAGGCGGAGACCAGCCGGCCGTCGATCATCAAGCTGCGCACGATCATCGCCTGGCCCGCGCCGAACGCGCAGAACACCGGCAAGGCGCACGGCTCGGCGCTGGGCAAGGACGAGGTCGCCGCGGCCAAGAAGGTGCTCGGGTTCGACCCGGACAAGACCTTCGACGTCGACCCCGAGGTGGTCGCGCACGCCCGTGCGGTGCGCGGGCGCGGGCAGCGGTTGCACCAGGAATGGCAGGCCGGCTTCGACGCCTGGGCCGAGGCGAACCCGGAGCGCAGGGCACTGCTGGACCGGATGTCCAGCCGCACGCTGCCGGCCGGCTGGACCGACGCGCTGCCGACCTTCCCGCCGGACGAGAAGGGCATGGCCACCCGCAAGGCGGCCGGCAACACGCTGGACAAGATCGTCGGCGTGCTCCCGGAGCTGTGGGGCGGGTCGGCCGACCTGTCGGAGTCGAACAACACCACGCCGAAGGGCGAGCCGTCGTTCGTCCCGACCCAGCACCAGACCAAGGAGTTCCCGGGCGGCCCGTACGGGCGGGTGCTGCACTTCGGCATCCGCGAGCACGCCATGGGCTCGATCATGAACGGGATCGCCCTGCACGGCGGCACCCGGCCCTACGGCGGCACGTTCCTGGTGTTCAGCGACTACATGCGGCCGGCGGTGCGGCTGGCCGCGCTGATGAAGCTGCCGGTGACCTACGTCTGGACGCACGACTCGATCGGGCTCGGCGAGGACGGCCCGACGCACCAGCCGGTCGAGCACCTCGCGGCGCTGCGGGCGATCCCGGGGCTGGACGTGGTCCGGCCCGGCGACGCGAACGAGACCGTGGTGGCCTGGCGGACGATCCTGGAGCACACCGACCGCCCGGCCGGTTTCTGCCTCACCCGGCAGAACGTGCCGGTGCTGGACCGGTCGGAGTACGCCTCGGCCGAGGGCACCGCGCGCGGCGGCTACGTGCTCGCGGACGCCAGCGACGGGATGCCGCAGGTGATCATTATCGGCACCGGCTCGGAGGTGCAGCTCGCGGTCGAGGCGCGGAAGAGGCTGGAGGCAGACGGGGTTCCTACCCGCGTGGTCTCGATGCCCTGCCAGGAGTGGTTCCGCGCCCAGGACCTGGCCTACCAGCAGCAGGTACTGCCGGCGGGCGTGAAGGCCCGGGTCAGCGTGGAGGCCGCGATCGGGCAGGGCTGGCGCGACTGGGTCGGCGACACCGGCGAGATCGTCAGCCTGGAGCACTACGGCGCGAGCGCCGCGTACACGGTGCTGTACGAGCAGTTCGGCTTCACACCGGACCGGGTCGTCGCCGCCGCGCACGCCAGCCTGGAGCGGGCCGGCGTGATCACCGGCAGCACCACGGGGAACTGAGGAGGCAGGTCCATGGGCAACGAAGTACTTCGACAACTCTCCGCGGCCGGGGTCGCGGTCTGGCTGGACGACATCTCCCGCGAGCGGCTGCGCACCGGCAACCTGGCCGACCTGGTGCGTGACTACGAGGTCGTCGGCGTCACGACGAACCCCACGATCTTCCAGAAGGCGCTGGAGAAGGGCTCCGCGTACGACGAGCAGACCCGCGACCTGGCACGGCGTGGGGTGGACATCGGCGAGGCGGTCCGCGCGATCACCGGCTACGACGTGCGCTGGGCCTGCGACGTGCTGCGGCCGGTGTATGACCGGTCCGGCACCGTGGACGGCCGGGTCTCGATCGAGGTCGACCCACGGATCGCGCACGACACCGACCGCACGGTGGCCGAGGCCAAGGCGCTGTGGTGGCTGGTGGACCGGCCCAACCTCTACATCAAGATCCCGGCCACGGTCGAGGGCCTGCCGGCGATCACCGCGACGCTGGCCGCCGGGATCAGCGTCAACGTCACGCTGATCTTCTCGCTGCGGCGGTACGAGCAGGTGATGGACGCGTTCCTGGCCGGGCTGGAACAGGCCAGGGCGAACGGCCACGACCTGGCCGCGATCGGCTCGGTCGCCTCGTTCTTCGTCTCCCGGGTGGACACCGAGATCGACAAGCGGCTGGACAAGCTCGGCAGCGACGAGGCGAAGGA
>JBBWZH010000073.1:0-19796 GCA_039648995.1 Mycobacteriales bacterium | reverse complement strand
TGAGGAAGGGCGACGTCCAGTACATCACCACACGGTTGGCGGCGAAGATCGTCGACGCACCGGGCCAGACATCCTGATCCACCTCGCGCCGTGACCGCCGCCTGATACCCGGGAGATGGGCTGACGCACCTCCGTGCGTCAGCCCAACTCCGGGCGCGGGCCGGCAGCCGGTAGCACGTCGAACTCGTCGAGGTGGCCTGCACGTCGTCGCCCGCGCCGAACCGGACCGCACCGGCTCGACGACGTTGTCCACACCGCGCTCGCGGCTCCGCGGCCCGACCGCCGCTGACCGGGCCGGTCGTCGTGCGGCGTCCGAGGTGGCTACGCACCGCTGTCGAGGAGCTCCTGGAGCTTGTGGTAGCTCACCTGCCCGCCCTTCTCAGCCTGCCGGCGGACGAACGGGATGAGCGGGACGCCGAGCCCGTGCCCGGTGAAGTCGAGCTCGAACGTGACCCGGGAACGCGCACCGCCGTCGAGGGGTTCGACGGTGACGGTCGCGTTCGGTCTGATCGGTCCGCCGACCCCCTTCAGGGTCCAGCCGTGGGGCGGGTCGAGCTTCGTGACCTCCTGCGTCATCTCCCGCTCGACGCCGCCGACGCGGCGGACCGTGGTGAACCGCCAGCCCACACCGGGCGGACCGGGTCCCTCCGGGCGGACGCTGACCACGTCGGCCTGCCACTGCGGGAACAGGAGCGGGTCGGTGACGTAGGAGAACACCTCCGCCGCGGGACGCGCGACCTCGATGCTGTGGACGATTGGCGCCATCGCTACCTCCATGTGACGTCGAGCCGGGCTGGTTCGTCAGTGCTGTGACGGAGGGCGAACCGGGAAGGTAACGCGTGAACGATCATGACTGGCTGGCCGAGCAGTTCGAGACACACCGGGGTCACCTGCGAGCGGTCGCCTACCGGATGCTCGGCTCGCGGAGCGAAGCCGACGACGCCGTCCAGGACGCGTGGCTCCGGCTCGCCCGTTCCGACACGAGCGACGTGCACAACCTGCGGGCCTGGCTGACGACCGTGGTCGGGCGGGTCTGCCTGGACATGCTGCGCTCGCGTAAGGCCCGGCGGGAGGAACCGATGGGGATCGACGTGCCCGCGGCGGCCGCCGGACGTGACCATGGCCGCGACCCGCAGGAGGCGGCGCTGCTGGCCGACTCGGTCGGGCTGGCGCTGCTCGTGGTGCTCGACCGGTTGACGCCCGCCGAGCGGCTCGCGTTCGTGCTGCACGACATGTTCGCGGTCCCGTTCGAGGAGGTCGCCGCGGTGCTGGGCCGCTCGCCGACCGCGTCGAAGATGCTCGCCAGCCGCGCCCGGCGGCGGGTCCGGCAGGGCACCATGCCCGATTCGGACCTCGACCGCCACTGGGAGATCGTCGACGCGTTCCTCGCCGCCGCCCGGGACGGCGACCTCGCCGCGCTGGTCGCTCTGCTCGACCCGGACGTGACGGCCCGGGCGGACGCCGTCGCCGCACCCCCCGGCTTCCCACGACTGGCCCGCGGCGCGCAGTCGGTGGCCAGGCAGGCGCTCATGTTCTCGCACCGCGCCGGGTCCGCCCGCCCGGCACTCGTGCACGGACTCCCGGGGATCCTGGTGGCTCCGCACGGCGACCCGGCGCTGGTGCTGACCTTCCTGATCAGCGTCGACAAGATCGTCGAGATCGAGGTCGTGGCCGACCCGGCGCGGCTACGCACCCTGCACGTCGTCCCGCGCACCGGCTGACCCAGGCCCGAGCCGTGCCGCGGGCGGGACGGGCGAGGCAGCCCGAGCCCGGACGTCGGTGGCTGTTCTGTTCCGTCGGCAGGTGGCGCTACGGTCGCGTCGTGGCTGACTTCATCGGTGAGGATCTGCGGGATTCCCGGTTCGAGCGGGTCGTTCTCCGCGGCGCGGAGTTCCATGCCAGCGATCTGACCGGGGCCCGCTTCCGCGGCGTGGAGATGTCCCGGGTCGTGATGCGCGGCGTCGACCTGTTCGACGTCGACATCCACGGCGCCGTTGTGAACGTGCGGGTGAACGGCGTCGACATCGGGCCGTTGATCACCGCCGAGCTCAACAGGCGCTATCCCGACCGGGTGAAGATGGCCCCGACCGACCCGGCCGGCTTCCGGGAGGCGTGGGGCATCATCGACCAGCTATGGGCCGGAACCGTCGAACGGGCCCGCCGGCTGAGCCCCGAGTTGCTGCACGAGTCGGTCGATGGCGAGTGGTCGTTCATCGAGACGCTGCGGCACCTGGTGTTCGCCACCGACTCGTGGATCAGGCGCGGTGTGCTCGGCGATCCCTCGCCGTGGGATGAGCTGGACCTGCCATGGGACGAGATGCGCGACACGCCGGGTGTGCCCCGCGACCGTGCCGCCCGGCCCCCGCTCGACGTGGTGCTCGCGTTGCGCCGCGACCGGATGTCCACCATGCGTGAGCTTGTCGACGGCTTGACCGAGGAGTCGCTGGCCGGCCACACCGAGCCGGTCGAGGGCCCCGGGTGGCCGCCGTCCCGCAGCTTCCCGGTGCGTGAGTGCCTGCTCTGCGTCCTGAACGAGGAATGGGAACACCGGCTGTACGCCGAGCGTGACCTGGACGCCCTGGAAGCCCGCACGTCCTAGACAACCGGCCACTCGGAGAGATCCCGGACAGAGGAGCAGGCACATGGACATGCGGCTCGAGGTCATCGTGGTGCCGGTCTCCGACGTGGACCGCGCGAAGTCCTTCTACAAGGCGCTCGGCTGGCGCGAGGACGCCGACGTCGTCACCGGCGAGGAGTTCCGGGTGGTCCAGCTGACGCCGCCCGGCTCGACGTGCTCGATCATCTTCGGTACCGGGGTCACCTCGGCCGCGCCCGGTTCGGCCGAAGGGCTGCACCTGATCGTCTCCGACGTGGTCGCGGCCCGGGCCGAGCTCGCCGGCCACGGCGTCGACGTGAGCGAGGTCTTCCACGACGCCGGCGGGGTGTTCCACCACGCCGGCACCGCCGACCGGGTGACCGGCCCGGATCCGGACCGCACCAGCTACGCCTCGTTCGCCTCGTTCAGCGACCCGGACGGCAACGGCTGGGTGCTGCAGGAGATCACGGCGCGCCTGCCCGGCCGCTGAGCCGTCCCGGTCCGGTCAGATGGCTTGGGTGACGGTGATGGCGGTGTTGGGGCAGCCGGCGGCGAGGCTGGTGAGCGCGATCTTCTCCGCGGTGTCGACGGTCAGCCGCCAGCGGATCTTGACCGCTACCCATTCGTCGACGTAACGGCAGCGGGCCGGCGGGTAGGACGGCATCCAGGTGGCGGGGTCCTGGTCGCCCTTGGCCTGGTTGACGTTGTCGGTGACCGCCACGAGGTCGCGCGGGTCGCCGAGATCGTTGGCGTAGCCGCGGCGTTGCGCGGTGGTCCAGGCCCGGGCGCCGGAGTCCCACGCCTCGGCCAGCGGGACGAGGTGGTCGATGTCCAGGTCGGCCGGGTCGGTCCAGGTCGCGTTGTCGTAGTACGACAGCCACCGCCCGCCGGTCAGCCGGCAGCCCGAACCCACGCTCGGGGCGGTGGTGGCTTCGGCGATCAGCACCTCGAACCGGGTGTTGCAGCCGTCGCCGTCCGCGTCGATCCACAGCGGGAACAGCGCCCGGTCATACCCGGTACGGACCTCCGCGGCGACCGGCAGACCAGCCACACCCGCCCGCAACGCCACCGACACCGTCGCCGCGGCCGCCGGCCGGGCCTGCCCGACACCGGCCACCACCCCGGCCAGAACCAGCACGACCGCCGCCGTCACCCGACCACACCGGACCATATCCGCTGCCTCCGACCCGGGCTCGCACCCTTGAGGCCACTGTGACCGCGTTCAGTGTGCGGCCGATTGCGCTGAGGTGAACTCGGGCCGGCACCTCACCCGCCGACGACACCGTCCGCCCGGCGCTGCTCACCACCGGCCCTCCCCGCCTCGCGCACGCAGCCGGGGCCCGACGGCGCCGGGCACGCTGTTGATCTCGTCGCGCACAGGGTCTAACTTGCCGGGTCGGCAACGAGGTTCGCACGATCTGGCAGCGGGCCGCATGGTCATCGTGGAGGTGGTCGCTGTCACAGCCGACCGGAACACCCGCACCGCGGCCCACCTGGGCGCGGCATCATGAGCCACCACCCCGACCCGGAGGCCGTCGTGTTCACCCAGGCGTTCTGGGACGAGCGCTACGGCTCCACCGACCGGGTCTGGAGCGGCCAGCCCAACCCCCACCTCGTCGCGACCGCCACCGACCTTGCGCCGGCGACCGCGTTGGACGTCGGCAGCGGCGAGGGGGCCGACGTGATCTGGCTGGCCGGCCGGGGCTGGCAGGTCACCGGCGTCGACGTGTCCGCGGTGGCGCTGGAGCACGCCGCCCACCGCGCCACCGAGGCCGGTGAACAGATCGCCGACCGGATCACCTGGCAGCATGCCGACGTCATGACCTGGGACCCCGCGCCGGCCCAGTACGACCTGGTCTCCGCGCAGTTCATACACCTGCCCCGCGCAGCGCTCGAGTCGCTACACCGCCGGCTCGCCGCTGCCGTCCGCCCCGGCGGAACGCTGCTCATCGTCGGCCACCACCCCTCGGACCTGGAAACCACGATGGGCCGCCCCAACCACCCCGAGCTCATGTTCACGGCCGACCAGATCGCCGCCACCCTCGACCCCGACGACTGGCCCACGATCGTCGCCGCCGCCGCCCCGCGTCAGGCGGTCGACCCCGACGGGCGCTCCATCACCATCCACGACGCCCTACTGCGCGCCGTTCGCCGCCACTAGCGCCTGCTCGAACGGCCGACCGAAATGCCACCCCGAACGTCGGCCGTCGTCGCGCGCGCTGCCGGTGCCGGCTGACCAGTCCTGCCTTGCCCGGCGGCACGACCAGCGCCGCGGACCGCTGACCGCGCCACGCGGAATCCCCGTCCAGCCACGATGACGGTCCGTCGTCAGGTACCGGTGAGCGCCGGGTCACTGGGGTGTGGCGTGAGCGGCGTGGTCTGCGCGCTCAGTAGCGGCAGCGACGCCACGATCTCCCGCATCCCGGCGGCGTCGCGGGCGCGCCACAGGCCCAGCGCGCGACCTTCACCGGGCAACGTCCAGAGCCGCAGCAAGTGGCCCTGCGCGGCCAGCCCCCGCCCGCGACCCGCGTCACCCGCCGTGGCGGCGTCGCCGGCCGCACCCGACGTGCCCGCCGGAACCGTGACGGTGAACGCGGTCAGGAACTCGGCGGCGGTGTCCCCGGCTTCTGCTGCCGGCGGTCGGGGCCGCTCAGCCTGCAGTGCCGGGTCATCCGGGTGCGGCGAGAGCGGCGTGACCTCATCGGTGCGCCACACCCGCAGCGGCATCGAGGCGAGGATCTCCTCAAGCTGAGCGCCGTCGTCGGCAGCGAACAGGCCGAGCGTGCGCCATTCGCCTGGTTGCAGCGGCGGGCGCCACAGGCGCAGCAGGTGCCCCCGCGTCGCGAGCTCGCGCGAGCGTACGGCCTCACGGGCACGGATGGCCTGGACGGCCGCGTCCGACGTTCCCGCCGGGACGTGGGTGGTCATCGTGACGAGGTAGTCCATGGTGAGCGCCTCCATGGCTGGCGGTCGGCGGCGCTGCCGGCGCCAGGTGGGTGCCAGTGGGACTGGTCAGTCGGAGTCCGCCGTGAGCGCGTCGAGGGGCGCCAGCGGCACGACGTCCTCGGCCCTCCTCGCCAGTGCGGGGTCGACGGTGACCAATGCGTCGGGCTGCAGAAGCAGGGACAGAGCCTGGGAGCGGATGAGGTTCGGGGCGACGATCCGGTGCCTCGGACTGACCCGGACATCGTTGGCGACCAGGTGCAGCAGAGTGGGCGGGTCGATCACATACCGGGTCACGTGGATACCCTAGGCGGCCCGCCCGGCAACCAGCGCTGGCCCGGGCGCTACCCAACGGCGTCCCGCCACACATGCAGGGCCGCGACCCGCTGAGGCCACGCCGTCTGCGGTCCGGCGGCTATGCGGAGTTCCGCTGATTCCTGGCCAGTGGGCCACGGCGGCAGAGTCACGTCGGACGCACCACCGCGCGGGCGAGGCATTCAGGTACGGACATCCGTCCGTTTTGCCGGATTTGATATTCACTCGGCACTGGAGTCGAGTCCACGTATCATCCCTGCGACTCGATTCGGGGTCGTGTCGTCGTCGAGGGAGGATTTGCCGTGAGGCTAGGGTCAGCGGCTGTGACTGCTGGGCTCATTACCGCGATGGTCGTGGGTGTTCCGGCGGCCGCGTTCGCGTACCAGTTCGATCGCAGGGAGTTCAACCCGAACACTTTGGGCACGCAACGGCTGCCGAGCAGTGGGGGCAAGCCGTACGCGGCGACGTCGGGGACCGGGACGCTCCTCTCGGACGCGCCGGGTTCGCCGTGCAACGACACGTTCAACTGGCAGCTGATCCGGGCCCGGACGGCGCTGCCGGACGTCGTGCAGCGGGAGGTCGACAACAACCGGTTCTGTGACCCGCAGTTGATCATCACGGGGTCGTCGTGGCCGGCGGGGACGTACCACTGGAACGTGCGGGTGGTGAACCGCCCGGTGACGGTCTCCGGGGTCGGTGCCGTCGAGGCGCGGTGGCCGTAGTGCGTGACGGCCCGGCCGCGGCGGTCGCCGACGTGCGCGAGCTGTCGGTGGGCTACCGCGACCGGGCCGTGCTGCAGAACCTGTCGTTGTCCCTCGGCGGCGGCGGGACGACGCTGCTGGGCGTAAACGGCGCCGGGAAGACGACCCTGCTGCGCACGCTGGCCGGTGATCTGGCCCCGGCGTCCGGGGAGATCGCGCTGTTCGGCAGCGTGGTGTCGGCGTCCCGGCCGGAGACGCTGTTGCGGCGGACGGGCTACCTGCCGCAAGAGGTGGAGCTACCGGCGCGGATGCAGGTCAGGGACGTCGTCGCCTACACCGCGTGGTTGAAAAAGGTGCCGCGCCGGGACGTGAAGGCCGCGGTGGCGGGCTGGCTGGACCGCGTGGGGCTGGCCGACCGGGCGGCGGACAAGGTCGCGACGCTGTCCGGCGGGATGCGCCGGCGGCTGTCGGTCGCGTGCGCGCTGGTGCACGAGCCCGACCTGGTCCTGCTCGACGAGCCGACCGTCGGCCTGGACCCGGAGCAGCGGGTGGGGCTGCGCCGGCTGCTGGCCGGTCTGGCGGCCGACCGGTGCCTGCTGGTCAGCACCCACCAGTTGGCCGATGTCGAACACCTCGGCCGCCGGCTGCTCGTGCTCGATGGCGGCCGGATCGTCTTCGACGGCGACGCGGCCGGGTTGGCCGGCCGGGACGACGGCAGTGGCGCCGGCGACACCCCGCTGGAGCGGGGGTTCGCAGCCGTGATCGGGACGGGATGACCGGCTTCGCGATCGACCTGCGCTGCACCGCGGCCCGGTTCGCCGCTCCGGCTGCGGCGGTGTTCTCGGTGCTCTACCTGCTCTCGGCCGACGACTGGCTCGGGGTGTGGGACGAGACGGCGCGCACGGCGTCCACCATCTTCACCGTGTCCCTGCCGCTGGCCATCGCGGCCGCGGGCTGGGACGCCCGGCGGGGCGTCTCGCCGCGCAGTGTGCACTCGGCCGTGACCGCGCCGCGCTCGGCGCTGGCGATCCTGGCCAGCCGGTGGGGCGCGGCGACGGCGTGGATGCTGCTGTCGTACGCGGTCGTGCAGTTCACCGCCGGGCTGCTGACCGCCGGTCGGTCCCCGGCGATCGACCCCGGCTGGGGATTCATCCTCGTCGGCGCCGCCGCGGTCGCGGCGCACACGGCGATCGGGCTGCTGCTGGGACGGTTCCTGCCGTTGCTCGCCGTGATCCCGCTGAGCATCCTGATCGGCTACGTCGGCAACGCCGCGCTGTCGGCCACGCCGGGAACACCGGCGGCGCTGCTCACAACGCTCGATGACGTTCCGGTCACCGTGGCGCAACGACTCAAGCCCGCCGTCGGTGCCGTCCAGGTGGTGTGGTTCGTGTCTCTGGCGCTCGCGCTGGTCGCGCTGGCCGCGCTGCTGAGCTCGACCCGGCGACGGCAGCGGGCCGCCCAGGCGCTGTTCGGCATCACCTCCTTCGCCACGATGCTCAGCGTCGTCGCCGTGTCCCGCACCGACGGCTACCGGGTCCAGGACGTCGTCGCCGCCGGCCCGCGGGTCTGCTCGGCCGGCGACGTGGTGTGCGTCTGGCGCGACCACGGCTACTACCTGGCCACGCTCGATCAGACCGCCACCCGGATGCTGTCCGGGCTGCAGGGCTGGACGACCGGCCCCCGCGGCTTCGTCGAGAACGGTCTGAGCCACCCGGCGGACCGGGCTCCGGTCGGCGGCCTGGGCAACGACGACTCGACCCCCGAGCTGGCCCAGTCTCTGGCCTATTCCGCCATCGCCTACGCCATCTGCCGGGGCCGGCCCGGCATCGTCGCGCCCACCGCCGACGTGGAGGACCGGATCCGCTGGCTCACCGCCCGGGGCCTTCCGGACGAAGCCGTCGGCCCGCTACCCGGCGCGGTGACCGCGATCCGCCGCGAGCCCGCCGACCGGCAGCTCCGCTGGTTCACCGCCCGGATCGACCCCGACAGCTGCTGGGTCGGTGGCACACCGCCGTGAGGCTCTACCTCGCCGCCCGTCCGACCACAACGACCGTCGCGCTGCTGCTGACCATCGGCGCGGTCACCACCGCCGCCAGAGCCGTCCCACTACCCGCGTTCCGGCCTGGCCTCGGCGAGCCCTACGTCCCGGTGCTGCTGGCCTATCTCGCCCCCGTGATCGCCTCCGTCGTCATCGGCCTGGCGGCCGAGTCACCCATGCCCAGCTGGGAGCGGCTCGCGGCCCGCAACCTCGCCCCCGTCCGCGCCGCGCACGCCGGCACCATGGTCGTGCTCGCCGGCCTGGCCCTGCTGCCCGCCCTGCTGCTGCTGGACGATCCCGACGCCGCCCGGACCCTCCCCGCCAACCTGCTCGCCTCCGCCGGCCTCACCCTGATCGCCGGCATCGTGCTCGACCCGCGCACCGGCTGGCTGGTCGTCGTCCCCTACTGCGTACTCGGGCTCATGGCCGGACAGACCACGCCGACCCCGTGGCGGTCGTTTTTCATCGTCGAGGCCGTGCCGTCCGGAAACCGGCTCGCCGCCGCGACGGCCATCCTCGTCGCCGGCCTCACCCTCCACAGCCTGCGACGACCATCCCGACCCGTGCACGCCGAGGCCGGTTGACCCCCGCTCAGATCGGCGGGAGGCGATGCCGCTGGGCTGGAAACGCTGCGGATAGGGCTGAGGTGGGTCAGCTGACGCAAGAACGGCCGCGGCTGCTCAGCAGGGCAGGTGCAGGCGGGTACGGACTGGGGCGAGCGCGTCGATGATCGCGGCCAGCTCGGCTGGGATGGCCATCTCGTCGGCGGTCACCGCCACGGTGTCGAAGCGGATCCGGTAGGTGAACAGGTCGGCAGCACCCTCGGTCCGGTACACGGGGCGGTAGGTCCTGGCCGCCGCCTGCCGCGTCGTCCTGGCCAGGTTCTCCCGTTCGCTGGCGCCGAGCCGGGTGACCGGCGCGCCTGGATCCTGCCGCTGGCTGGCGGTGGCTGTGCCGTCAGGCTGGATGTCGAGCCGGTCCTGTACTCCGGCCAGGCCGCCGCTGCATTCCACGCTCAGCGCGGGCAGGCGATCACCGGTGCCAGCCGGCACCTGGGCCGGCCCGGACCCGCCACCACCACAGCCACCGGTAAGCACCGCGACGGCCAGCACGGCCACCATCGAGACTCCGCGCATGCGGCTGAGACGACCGACGGCAAGTCACCGTTCCACCCCGGGATACGCAGGTAGGCGTCCACTCGCCGTCACGGCGCGCCTGGACGACACCGGCCCCCGTTGCGGCAGGACCAGGCGCTCCACAGTGGACGTTGGGTCGCTACCGGGTCGGAAAGAGGTTGTGCAGCTTGGCCTTGTGCGCCGCCGAGCTGGTCGTCCAGTTCGTGCATGCCGTTGCGGAAGTCGTGGTCCGGCCCGATCTCCTTGCCGCCGTACTTCTGGCCCACCCCGATGACGAGCCCGCAGCCGTCGGGCTGCAGCTCCAGCAGGTCGACGATCATGGACTCCTCCCAGTCGTGGGTCCAGCCGTCGATGCACGTGACGACGAGTCGCAGCGCCGTGGCCTGGTCGGCGTGGGCGTACCGACTGCCGGCCGATCGCCGGCTCGTCCTGCCGGTTGATCCAGTCACGCACCCGGTTGTCGTCCTGCCAGATCGCGGTGACCTGACCGGGCAACTCGCCGCGTGCCAGGCCGGCCACCTCCTTGGCCTTCTCGGTGGTGCCCCAGCGGTTCTTGCTCTTGTTCGCCCGCTCCATAACCGCCCCGTCGTCTCGCGGAGAACTCGCGCCCGTAACACCACTCCACCGCCGTGAATATCCCTGCTCTCGTGGCGGGCGGGCTCACCTGGCACCGTGCGGTCATGAGACCTTGGCGGCACCGGTTTGTCCGGATCCTGATCGAGCTGGTCGTCGCGCTCGCCAGCCTGGTTTTCAGCTACCTACTCTGGTTGGGCATCGCGTTCAGCGGCTTCGATCAGGCGACACCGCATCCGACCGCGACGCTCCTGCTCAAGACATCGACCGGGATATGCATAGCGGCTACGGTCGCACTGGTCGTCGAACTAGTGCTGGCCGTCAGCGCCGCGGTTTCCCGAAACCGCCGGCGGCGACAGGAGACAGCTCTGTCCACCCCGCCCGGGGAGTAGGCGCACCGCCGGAGCGGAACGGTGCCGCACCAAGACCGCCGCGGTTCCGGCAGGTCGGACACGGTCATGTGCCGCCGCATCCCGCGCTGGCGGCCTGCTGCCGTCGCCCGCCATTCGGCCAGGGCGGAGGCGGCCTGCGCGGCGCTG
The DNA here is from genome assembly GCA_039648995.1 of Mycobacteriales bacterium. Lineage (GTDB taxonomy): Bacteria > Actinomycetota > Actinomycetes > Mycobacteriales > CADCTP01 > JBBWZH01. The sequence continues at coordinate 8,955 of JBBWZH010000073.1, read as the reverse complement.
CCGTAGGCGACGACCTCGTGGACGGTCGCGTGATCTCCTCCGGGTCGTCGGCTGCGATCCGACACCGGCCAGGTACGTGGGATGTGCACACCGGCAGACGAGACGCGGAGAAAGTCCGAATCATCGAACAGGCGGGCACGACGCCGGCAGAGGATGTCGGATCGGCCCGGAGGCGTTCGTAGCAGGGGTGCGAGGCGGGCCGGACGGGCCCACGAAACCGAGGAGACAGCGATGACGCAGTACCTGATGTCGGTCTTCGGGCCGGCCGAGTACACCGAGTACGGCACCTACCCCTCCGCGGAGACGATGAAGCAGGCGCTCGCGGACACGGGTGTCTTCAACGAGCGCCTGCGGGAGCAGGGCCACTGGGTCTTCGCCAATGGCCTGGGGCCGGCCACGACCGCGACCGTCGTCGATGGGCAGCATGCCGAGCCGGTGTTCACCGACGGGCCCTACCTGGAGTCGAAGGAGTACCTCGCCGGCTTCTGGATCATCGAGGCTCCCGACCTCGACGTGGCGCTGAAGTTGGCCGCCGAGGGGTCGAAGGCCTGCCGGGGCAAGGTCGAGGTGCGTCCCTTCGCGGGCGCATGACGGTCGTCGCCGAGGCGATCACCCGGGTCCACCGCGAGGAGTGGGCCCGGGTGGTCGCCACGCTGACCAGACGGCTCGGCGACCTGGACATCGCCGAGGAGATGGCCGCCGAGGCGTTCGCGGTCGCCGTCGAGCGCTGGCCCACCGACGGCGTGCCACCCAACCCCGGCGCCTGGATCACCACCACCGCCAACCGACGCGCCATCGACCGGCTGCGCCGGGAATCCCGTCGTGACGACAAGCAGCAGGAGGCTCAGATGCTGCACGACGACAGCCCGCCTGAGCCGATCGGCGCGATCGACGATGACCGGCTCCGGCTGATCTTCACCTGCTGCCACCCGGCTCTGGCGATGGAGGCCCGGATCGCGCTGACGCTGCGCATGGTCGGCGGGCTGACCGCGGCCGAGATCGCCCGCGCTTTCCTGATACAGGAGACCACGCTGGGTCAGCGGATCACCCGCGCGAAAGGCAAGATCAAGGCGGCGAGGATCCCCTACCGGGTCCCCTCCGGCGAGGACCTCCCCGCCCGCGTCTCCGGCGTCCTGGCGGTCCTCTTCCTGGTCTTCAACGAGGGCTACCTCACCTCAGACCCCGAGAAGGAGGCCGTACGCGCCGACCTCACCCTCGAAGCGATCCGGCTGACCCGGCTGGTCCAGGCCCTGCTGCCGTCCGACGGGGAGGTGGCCGGCCTGCTGGCGCTGATGCTGCTCACCGAGGCTCGCCGGGCGGCGCGGGTCTCGGCGTCGGGTGAGCTGGTCACACTCGACGAGCAGGACCGTGGCGCCTGGGATGCCGCGCTGATCGCCGAGGGGCACGCGCTTGTGCGGGAGCGGATCGCCGCCGTCTCCGCCGGCCGGGGATACCCCGGCCGCTACCAGATCCTGGCTGCCATCAACGCGGTGCACACCTCCGCCAGGGACGTACGCGACACCGACTGGTCCCAGGTCGTCGCCCTCTACGACCAGCTCGCCGGCATCGACCCGTCACCCATCGTCGCGCTCAACCGGGCCATCGCGCTCGCCGAGCTCGACGGGCCCGAAGTGGCGCTCGCGCTGGTCGACCGGCTGGACCTGGGCGGCTACCACGCCTACCACGCCACCCGCGCCGAGCTGCTACGCCGGCTCGGCCGCTCGGCGGAGGCCCGCACCGCCTACGACAGGGCGATCGAGCTGGCCGGCAACACCGCCGAGGTCGCGTACCTCACCCGCCGGCGCGACCAGCTCGGACCCACGTGAGACCGCGCCAAGACGTCCGACCCACCTCCATCAGCAGTCGAGTGGGCCGACACCGGGCCCGCCCGCGGATCGCCCTGACCGGGATTCCTCCGTGGTGCGGGCGAGGTCGGCGGCGTACGCGCGGAGCAGGTGGTGGCAGCTGTAGCGGCCGGGGGCGTGCTCGGTGAGAAGGGTGGCGCCGGCGAGTTCGGCCAGCAGTCGGCGGGCCCGCGGCCGGGGTTGACCGGTGAGGTCGGCGGCCCGCTCGGCGGTGATGTCCTGGCCGGGCTGCACACCGAGCAGCGTGAACAGCGCGGCGGCGCCCGCGCTGATCCCGTCGTACGACCAGGAGAACGCGGCCCGCAGTTCGCCGGCCGCCGGTGCGTCGAGCCGGCCGCGGGCCTCGGCGAACTCGGCGGCGATGGCGCCGAGCGGGAAGCCGGACTGGATGACCCGGGCGGCGACGAGCGTCAGCGCCAGCGGCAGCCCGGCGCAGCCGGCGATGATCTGGCTGGCGGCCGTCGGCTCGGTCGCCATCCGGGCGGCGCCCAGTCGGCCGGCCAGCAGCGCGCGGGCCTCGGCTGGGGTGAGCGGGTCGAGGTTGAGCGGGTGGGCACCGTCGGCGACCAGCGGGCTGAGCCGGTCGCGGCTGGCCACCACGACCAGGCAGCCGGGCGCGCCGGGCAGCAGTGGGCGAGCCTGCTCGGCGCCGCGGGCGTTGTCCAGGACGACCAGCACGCGCTGGTCGGCGAGCAGGCTGCGGTAGAGCGCGGCGCGCGCGGCCAGTGTGGGCGGCATGCGCCCGGCCGGCACGCCGAGGCCGTCGAGTAGCACCCGGATCGCCTCGGCCGGTGTCACCGGCTGTCCGTCGGGCGAGAACCCGCGCAGGTCGACGTACAGCTGCCCGTCCGGGAAGCGGTTGCGGACCCGGTGTGCCCAGTGCACGACGAGCCCGGTCTTACCCACTCCGGCCATGCCGGTCACCGCCACCGTCGCGGCCGGCCGCTCGCCCGTCTCGCGTAGCGTCGCGTCCAGAGCCGCCAGGTCGGCCCGGCGACCAGTGAAGCCGGCGGCGTCGCGCGGCAGCTGCGCGGGCCGCTGTGCGGGTGCCGGCGCCGCGCTCCGGAGCGGGTCGTGGAGCCGGCGCGGCCGTGGGACGGGCGCAGCCGCGGCCGGGCCGGCGCCGCTGCCGTCGAGCTCCCCGGCCAGGACCGCCTGGTGCAGCCGGCGTAGTTCGGCTCCCGGTTCGGCGCCCAGCTGGGTGACCAGCAGCCGGCGGGTCGCGGCGTAGCTGGCCAGCGCCTCGGCCGGGCGCCCGTCCCGGCCGAGCGCCTCGATCAGCCGGGCGGCGAGCGGCTCCACCAGCGGATACTGGCCGGCCAGGTCGCGCAGCGGCCCGATCACCGGCCCGGGCCGCCCCAGCCGCAGGTGCAGCTCGGCCCACAGCAGGACGGCGTCCAACCGCTGCTGCGCCAGCGATTCCCTGGTACGGAGCACCCACGGGCCGGCCAGGTCCGCCAACGCCGGGCCGCGCCACAGCGCCAACGCCCGGTCGAGTGCGGCGGCCCGGCTCTGGTCGGTGCCACTGCTCTGGTGGGCGGCGGCGACCAGCCGCTGGAACCGGAGCAGGTCCACCCGGTCGGCGTCCAGGTCCAGCAGGTAGCCACCGGAACCGGCGCGACGCGGCATGGCGGGCATGCCCGCCCCGGCGAACACCTGCCGCAGCCGGCTCATGTACGCGTAGACGCCGGCGCGGGCGGCCGACGGCGGGTCATCGCCCCAGACCCGGTCGATCAGCGTGTCCAGCGCGACCTGCTGCCCGGCGCTGGCCGCGAGCACGGCCAGCAGGGTCCGCTGCCGGGCCGGACCGAGGTCCACGTCGTGGCCGGCGACCGTTAGCCGTACCCAGCCCAGCAGTGACAGCTGCGCGCCGCCCAACACCTTTCCCCCGGCCATCCCGACAAGTCCGGCTGTGCTGCCCACCGCCAGCGAGGGGCAACTCTGACGCTAGCCGGCCGGCGCGCCGCGCGGCCGGCGTCGGGACAGCCCTTTCGGGCGGTGTTGGTCGGTGCCCGGCTGCCGGTCCACCGCCGCGGCCTCGGCACGTCCGATCGGGCATCGGCGCGGCGGCCGTTCGGGCAGCTGGGATCAAGGTTCTCTCAAGACAGGCTGCCAGATCGCACATGCACGATGCGGTATTCGGGCCGTACCCGGCCCATCAGCGGGAGGAGTCACCGATGCAACGATCAGTGCCGGCGGTCGCGGCGATCAGGGTGCGTACCGGAGTGCGGGCCGGCCGGATCAGCGGCAACCACAGCCAGCCGGTGGCCGCGCCGATCCGGGTGCGCACGGGCGTCCGCGCCGGCTTCATGAACCAGCAGCACAGCCAGGCGACGGCCGCCGCCGTCCGGGTCCGCACCGGCCTTCGCGCCGGCTTCGTGAGCCTGCAGCACAGCCAGGCGACCGCCGCGCCGATCCCGGTCCACACCGGCGTCCGCGCCGGCTTCATGCACCAGCAGCACAGCCAGGCGACCGCCGCGCCGATCCCGGTCCGGACCGGCATACGGGCCGGCGGCATCATGCCGAACCACAGCCACGCGACCGCCGGTCCGCTCGCGGTCCGGACCGGCATACGGGCCGGCAGCCTGACACCCAACCACAGCCACGCGACCACCGCGCCGATCCGGGTTCGTACCGGGGTCCGGGCCGGGCGGATCGGCTCCAACCACAGCCAGGCGCCTGCCGGTCCGCTCGTGGTCCGGACCGGCGTACGGGCCGGCAGCCTGCCACCCAACCACAGCCAGGCGACCGCCGCGCCGATCACGGGGCGTACGAGCGTGCGGGCCGGCGCGATGAGCAACCCCCAGCACAGCCAGGCGGTCGCCGCGCCGATCACGGTCCGCACCGGCGTGCGGGCCGGCGGCATCACGCCGAACCACAGCCACGCGACCGCTGCGCCGATCCCGGTCCGAACGGCGATCCGGGCCGGCACCATGACGAACAATCACAGCATGGCGCTCACGGTACGTACCGGGGTCCGGGCCGGTTTCAGCAGCCCACAGCACAGCCAGACGGTGGCCGCGCCGATCCAGGTCCGTACCGGTGTCCGGGCGGGTTACAGCAACCCCCAGCACAGCCAGGCGACCGCGGCGCCGATCACCGTCCGCACCGGGTTGCGTTCCGGAGGGACGCAACTGCAGCACAGCCAGGCGGTCGCCGCCCCCATCCGGGTCCGGACCGGCGTCCGCGCCGGCTACATGCAGGGCCAGCACAGCCACGCGGTCGCCGCGCCGATCCGGGTCCGGACGGCGGTCCGCGCCGGCTGGGTCCCCGAGCAGCACAGCCAGGCGGTCGCCGCGCCGATCGTGGTGCGTACCGGCACGCGGGCCGGGCGGATCGGCGCCAGCCACAGCCACGCCCTCCAGGGCTGACCGACCAGGTGAGGGACGAGCCGGTGGACGGGGTCGCGCTGCACGCGCAGGCAGTCTCGGCGATGGACGAGTTCCGGTTCGCCGACGCGGCGGACCTGTGCCGGCGGGCGATCGAGGCGCTGTGCGCCGACGGCGGCCCCGACCAACCGGACGTGGCGAACGTGCTGACCCTGCTCGGCGCCGCCGAGGACGAGCTGGGCCGGCATGACGTGGCTGAACAGCACCACCGGCGGTCGCTGGCGGTGCTGGCCGCCGTGCCCGGCTCCGGCGGCGACCTGACCCGGCTGCTCGTACAGGCCCGGCTCGGCCTCGCCGGCAGCCTGCGCCGGCAGGGCCGGTACGGCGAGGCCGAGGCGGCCTACCTACCGGCGCTGGCGGTGGCCGAGGAGGCGCCGGAGTACGGCGAGCTGGATCTCGTACCGATCTGGAACGAGCTGGGGATCCTGTTCAAGTTCGCCGGCCGCTTCGACGAGGCCGAGCGGTGGTACGGACGCGCGGTCGACGTGCTGGCGGGCGCTCTCGGCCCGGACGACCCACAGCTGGCCGCCATTTACCACAACCTGGCCGGCCTGGCGCACAGCCGGGGCCGGCCGGTCGAGGCCGAGCCGTACGCCCGCCGGTCCCTGCGGCTGCAGCGCGCCGCGCATCCCGAGGACCACCCGGCGGTCATCGCGGACGAGGCCCATCTCGGCGCGATCCTGGAGGCGGCCGGCAAGCTGGCAGAGGCCGAGCCGCTGCTGCGCCATGCGGTCGCCTACTTCACCGAGCGGTACGGCCCCGGGCACTACGAGGTGGCCGTCAACCTGCACAACCTCGCCGCCGTACGGGCCGGGCAGGGGGCGATGGCGGAGGCCGAGGAGCTTTACCTGCGCGCGCTGGCCGGCAAGCGCGACTCGCTCGGCGCCGACCACCCCGAGGTCGGCCTGACGCTGCACAACCTCGCGGCGCTGGCGGCCGACCGGGGCGACCTGGCCGGTGCGCTCACCCTGGCCACCGAGGCGCGGCGGATCCTCACCGCCGCGGTGGACCCGGGCCATCCCGCCCGCACGGCCGCGGAGGCCAGCGTGGCGGCCCTCACCGGCGTCCGGACGTCCTGATCCTCGACCAGACCCTGGACGCGCCGCACCCCATCACCCTCCACACCGCCCTGGCGGGCCGCGGCCGCACCGCCCGCATCCCTGCTCGCCGACGCCATCGGCCGGGGTTCGCCCGCGGTGCGGGGCTCAGTGGCGGTAGGTGGCGGTCGCGGCGTGGACGAAGGACCGGATCAGTGGGTTCGTGTCGCCTGGATTCCACGCCACGACCGTGGGGCTGGGTGCCATGTCGGTCAGCGGCACCACGGCCAGTTCCTGGGGTGGGTGGTGCCCGAGCGGGGTCATCCCGACGGTGCCGTTCCAGAGCACGGCCTGCAGGCATTCCTGGACGGCGCGCACCACCGGACCGTCGCGGCGCTGGCCGCCGTTCCAGTGGTTCCCGGCCACGGCGACCCCGGCGGCCCCCACATACTCGCCGACGTCCGCGACTACCTGCGCGAACTGCGCGACGAGACCTGGCGGCGACGTGACTCCGCTATGGGCCAGGACGAGATCGCCGCCGAAGTCCGGGCACTGCTGATCGAACGGCACCCCGAATGGACCGGCCAGGAATGGATCGAACGAGGCGTCGGGTGCCTCCACACCGAGCATTCCCCATGACCTCACCCCGCCCCGCCCACCCCCAGAGAATGGAGACCCGACCAATGATTCGCGTCCGGGCGGGCTTGCTGGCGTCATGCCGGTGGGGATGTCTGTTCGGATGGAGTCAGACGGCGGACACGCCAGACCACCGCGCGTGCCGGGTCGTCCGTGGTGCTTGGTTCAATCTGTTCGACCGTGAAGCCCTCACGCTGATAGAACGCGCCCGCGCGGTCGTTGGCCGCGAAATGCTCGATGTACAGCCGGTCAGCATCGGCGGGTAGCTGTCTGGTGAGAGCAGCAAGCAGCCGGGGGCCCAACCCGCGGCCGCGATGCTGGGGGTGGACGTAGAGCTTGTAGACCACATGGTCAGCTCCTCTGCGGCCGCGCTGCCCGACGCCGACAAGCTGCCCGTCGGCCTCGGCGACGACCAGCAGGCCCGCGGCCACGGCCGCGCCGACGTGCGTCTCGTTCCACCACTCGCGGACCTGCTCATCCGCGGCCTGCGCCCCGATCAGCGGCGCGTAGTGGGATCGAATGTGCGCCTCGCCGAACCGGCAAATGGCCGCGACATCACCGTGCCCGGCATTCCGCACGACCGGTTCGGCTCCCGCCGACGCCATCGCACGCTCCCTCAGCAACCCACACCCGATCCCGCCCCGGCCAACCTACGACAGCACGGACATCAGATGCCGGAGGACCCGACGTGCCGGGGGCGACCGCTGGCCAGGCATTGCCCGCAGTCGGTGCAGTCGCTCGACTCTGCCCCCGGGCCCGGGGGATGGCAGCCCGACAGAATCCATGATCAAGTATCCGGTCGCGCGCCGCGAGTGGGGTGTTGGCTAGCGCGGTGCCGGTGGCCAGTCAAGGCATTGCCAGGTCCGGTGGTGCCTTTGGATGAGGAACGGGGTGGCGGGTGGGAGTGCTGTCCCCCAGACGCGGGCGCCGAGCTGGCAGGCGGTGGCCAGCGCGACGGTGAGGCTTGCGGTGTGGCCGACCAGGACGACCGTGGCGGCGGGGTTGGTGTCCGCGATCGTGTCCAGTGCTGCGGTGACGCGGGCGATGACCTGGTGGCCGGTCTCGCCATCGGCGACCCTGGCGGCCAGGTCGCGGTGGACGACCCAGGCGTGCAGCACGCGCGCGGTCTCAGCGCGGGTCGGCGGGTCGGTAGCGCCTTCGGCGCTGCCGATGTCGACCTCGCCGAGGCCGGGATGGGTGAGCAGGTCGACCCCGAGGCCGGTGGCGATGATCTGGCCGGTGTAGACCGCCCGCACCGCCGTGCTGGCGTAGACGCGGGCCGGTGCGTGCCGGGCCAGGACGGCGACCGCGGCCGCGGCCTGGTCGCGGCCAGTCGCTGTCAGCGGCACGGCCGGCAGCGACCCGCAGGCCCCCGACTCCACGTTGACCGACTCGCCATGCCGAAGGCACCAGACCCGGACCATGCCGCGCTGCTCGGTTGTCCGCGACGGGCTGCTCGCCTACCCGATGACGCGGTAGTCGACGAGCAGATAGCCAGTCGGCGAGGTCGTGCTTCGGGTCGCCTCGAGCCGGATCGCCGGCAAGCCGTCCAGGAGTCTCCGCCCGCCACCCGCGATCGTCGGTGCGATCACCAGCCTGAGCTCATCGACGACGCCCGCGGCAAGCAGTGCCTGGGCGACCGAGATGCTTGCATGCACGCCGATATCGGCTCCGGGCTGGTTCCTCAGATCCCGCACGAACTCGACCAGTTCGCCGTCGACCACAGTCGTATTGGCCCACTTCCGATCGAGTGGCGTGGAAGTGGCGACGTACTTCGCGACCCCGTTGATGAACGTCGCGAACGGCTCGATGTCGCTACCCGGCCAGAACTCGGCCCACTCGTCGTAGCTGCGCCGGCCGAGGATGACCGAGTCCTGCGCCGCGATGACGCCGCCGAGGTTGGCCTCCATCGCGTCGTCCCAGTCGGCGAAGAACCCATCGGGCTTCTCCGCGACGCCATCGAGGGACAACAGCTCGTACACGACGACCTTGCGCACGTTCAACACCTCCGATTGACGTGGACCCTGC
>JBBWZH010000422.1:0-43304 GCA_039648995.1 Mycobacteriales bacterium | reverse complement strand
GGGCGAGCCGCCGCTGTCGGTGCGGGAGCGGGTGGACGGGGTCGGCGGCCTCTCCGAGACGATGCCGACGATCACGAACGAGCGCTGCTGGTCGAAGCCGGATCTGCGGCGACGGATCGGGCAGACGATGCGGCCGACCGGCCTGCCCTTCCGCATCGTCGACCAGCCGCCGCTGCGCCCCAACGGTGAGATGACCGGCTCGCTCCGTGGCCCGTGGCTGGCCGGCTGCGCGCTCCTGGTCGGGGTCGAGCTCAACGCCGACGGCACCGTGGAGGTGGACATCCTGCAGGAGAAGCCGAAGTAACGCGGACGGACCGGCACAGCGCCCGGTGACCTGCTCCGGTCACCGGGCGTTCGGCTGCCCGCCGGTCAGGGCCGCCGGTCAGGCCCGTGGGTCGCGCAGGCCGAGCGCGGCGGCGAGCCGCAGGTTGACCGCCCAGGAACCGCGGTCGTGGTTGCAGAGCACGACGATCGTCGTGGCGGCCGCGCGGTGGTGGGCGACCAGCGTCGAGACGCCCGGGTCGGCGCCGCCGTGACCGAAGATCGTGACCTCGCCGTTCTCGACCACGAGTTCCATGCCGTACCCGTAGGCCCAGGCGTACGGCACGGGCTCGGCGGGCGGGCCCTGCGGGGCGGTCATGGCCGCGAACGTCGGCGGGGAGACCAGCCGGCCCGCGCGCAGCGCGTCGATCAGGCGGGCCAGGTCGGCGGCCGTGGTGAGGAGGCCGCCGTCGGCCATTCCGTTGGCCGGCACGCTGAAGATGTTCGACCGCCAGGTCTCGAACGGGCCGCTGGTGTGGAAATACCCGGTGGCCAGCCGGGGTGGGTCCTGGTCGAGCGAATCGAAAGCGGAGTCGGCCATGCCGGCCGGCCGCAGCACCTCGTCGGCGGCCACCTCGACGAAGGGCTTCCCGGACACGGCTTCGATGACGAGGCTGACGAGAATGAAATTGGCGTCCGCGTATTGGTAGGCCACCCCCGGCGGCCCGAGCGCCGGCAGATCCTTGAACAAGGGCAACATGTCGGCCGGGCGGCGGACGTGATAGGTCGGAATACGATCCCAGCAGGATGTGAACGAACCCCAGGTCTGGTCTTCGTCGTCGTGGTAATTGTGCAGCCCGGACGTGTGCGACAGCAGGTGGTGGAGCGTGCGCTCCGCCGTGAGCGCGGCGGGTTGGTGCTCGGCCGGCAGCACCTCGATCAGCGGCTGGTCGAGCCGGAGGACACCCCGATCGACCAGCCGTAGCGCGGTCGTCGCGGTCACCATCTTGGTGACCGACGCGACCCCGAACCGGCTCGCCTCGGTCACCGCCACACCATGGCCGCGATGCGCCAACCCACCCGCGTGGGAGAACACCGGCGCCCCGTCACGCCACACCAGGGCGACACCGCTGAATTCATGGGTTTCGGCCCGCTGATCGAGCCACTGGCGAACCGCGTCGGTGTCCACCTGAACATGGTGTCGGCGAAATCGGAATCGGTCACCCCGTTTCCGGCGGCGCCATCGCGGCGCGATAGTGGCGGCTCACCCCGTGGGGTTCAGGCGCTGGTACATCACCTGCAGGCCGACGAGGCCGTGCCGCCGGTGATTGAACGCCACAGCGGCGAGAACTCCGGCGTCAGCCAGCTGCCGGTCAGCCGCTGCCCGGAGCGGTAGCGGGTCGAACCGCTGATACAGGGCGTACCGGTGCCGCTTGGCACTCGCACGGTTCAGAGGTGACCGGGCGTTTGCAGACGCGACGGGTTGGGCACGGAGCCGCTGAGTGCGGCTGGCCGAGCCGCGATCCGGCAGGAGGCGGTCGCCATGGGACGTCGCGGTCCGTTGTCTCTGATCGGGGTGACGCTGGTCGCGGTCACCGCGCTGGTCGGCGGTAGCGCGATCGCCGCGCCCGGCGGCTCGGGAACGAGCTCGCCGACAGCGGGCCGGGCCGACCGGGGCATCGAAGCCAAGGTCACCAACCTGCTCCGGCAGATGACGGTCACCGAGAAGCTGCAGCAGGTGCAGCTGCTCTCCGACGGCCAGATCACCGACGCGGACGCGCGGGCCGGTGTCGGCTCGGTGTTCAGCCTGACCGACCCGGCCAGGATCAACCACTTCCAGCAGATCGCGGTCCGCGAGTCACGGCTGCACATCCCCATCCTGTTCGCGTACGACACGATCCACGGGTACCGGACGATCTTCCCGGTCCCGCTGGGCGCGGCCAGCAGTTTCGAGCCGTCCGTGGTGACCGCGGACGAGACGGTGGCCGCACGCGAGTCGGCCACCGTCGGGATCAAGCAGATCTACGGCCCGATGGTCGACGTCTCGCACGAGCCGCGCTGGGGCCGGATCGCCGAGGGCGCCGGCGAGGACCCGTACCTGGGCTCGGTGCTCGCCGCCGCCAGGGTGCGGGGCGCGCAGGGCAGCGACTACTCGGCGCCGGACAAGGTGGTCACCAGTGTCAAGCACTTCGCCGCCTACGGGCAGCCCGAGGGCGGCCGGGAGTACAACACCACCGACATGTCCGAGGCGCGGCTGCGCAACCTGTACCTGCCGCCGTTCAGGGCCGCGGTCGACGCCGGCGCGGACACGGTGATGTGCTCGTTCAACGCGATCAACGGCGTGCCCGGCTGCGCCGACCACGAGACCGAGACCGACATCCTCAAGGGCGAGTGGGGCTTCGACGGCTTCGTCGAGAGCGACTACACCGCGGTCGCCGAACTGCGCGCCTGCCCGCCGAAGACACCGGACGAGGGCCCGTGCGGGCACGGTATCGCCGCCGACGGGCCGGACGCGGCGCAGGCCGCGCTGAACGCCGGCACCGACTCGGAGATGGTCAGCACGAACATCCGCGACTACGGCAAGCAACTGCTCGCGCAGGGGCGGATCCCGATGGCCCGGCTGGACGACGCGGTGCGCCGGATCCTGCGGGTGAAGTTCCGCGCCGGGCTGTTCGACCACCCGTACGTCGACCAGGTGAAGGCCGCCGACCCGGCCAGCTTCGTCACCCCGGCCGACCGCGCCGCCGCCCGGACCGCGGCCGGGAAGTCGATGGTGCTGCTCAAGAACGCAGGTGGGGCGCTGCCGCTGGACCCGACCAAGTCGACCGCCGTCATCGGCCCGCTGGGCGACGACCAGCACGACATGCTCGGCCCGTGGTGGGGCCAGGGCCACGACGCCGACGCGGTGTCCGTCTACACCGGACTCAAGGCACAGAACCCGCGCACCACGTTCACCCCCGGCTGCACGATCGTCGACCGCGATCCGCCCGACAACACGCCCGCCGACGAGTGCGGCTCGGACGCCGGCTTCCCGGCCGCGGTCGCCGCGGCGCAGGCGGCCGACCAGGTGGTGCTCGCACTGGGCGAGAGTCGCGGCCAGAGCGGCGAGGCGGCCGCACGCTCCGAGATCGACCTGCCGGGCAAGCAGCAGCAACTGATCGACGCGATCAAGGCCACCGGGAAGCCGTTCGTGGTGGTGCTGTTCAACGGCCGGCCGCTGACGCTGTCCACTGTGGACGCGTCCGCGCCGGCGATGCTGGAAGCCTGGTTCCCGGGTGTGGAGGCGGGCGACGCGGTGGCCGACGTGCTGTTCGGCAAGGTGAACCCGGGCGGCAAGCTGCCGGTGTCGTTCCCGCGGGTGCTCGGCCAGGTACCGATCTACTACAACCACGAGCCGACCGGTCGCCCGTGCGACGCCGGCTCCAAGTACAACTCGCGCTACCGCGACCTCGCCGCGTGCGACCCGCTCTACCCGTTCGGCTTCGGGCTGAGCTACACCACGTTCACGGTCGGCAACCTGCGGCTCAGCACGCCGAGCGTGTCGCGGGACGGCCGGCTCACCGCGTCGGTGGACGTGACCAACACCGGCAGCCGCGCCGGAGACGACGTCGTCCAGCTGTACCTGCACGACCCGGTCGCCAGCATCTCGCAGCCGGTCCGGCGGCTGCGCGGCTTCCAACGGGTCACGCTGGCGCCGGGGGCACACAGGACGGTCAGCTTCACCGTCGACAAGGACGACTTCGGCTTCTACGACAACCGCGGCCGGTTCGTGGTCGAGCCGGGCACCATCGACCTCTACGCCGGCGACAGCTCCACCGCCGACCTCACCCGCTCCTTCACCGTCCGCGCCTGACCGCCCCGGCGCGGGGGTGAGCACCCCGGCTGTCGAGAGCACGCCGTCGTCAGTCGGGGCGGTCGCCGGGCGGCTCGGCGCGGGCCAGTTCGGCGGCGTACTCGCGGAGCAGCTCGTGGCTGGCGTACCGGCCGGGCAGTTGCTCGGTGACCAGGTTCGTGGCCACCAGCTCGGCCAGCGCGGCACCTGAGTGTCCACTGTGGAGGCCCAGGAGATCGGCGGCCGTCGCGGCGGAGACGTCCGGGTCGGGGTGGGCGCCGAGGAGCCGGAACAGCCGGCCGGCGCCGTCGGACAGCGCGCGGTAGGACCAGGAGAACACAGCCCGCACGTCGACGGCTGAGTCCGAAGTGGACAGTGGGGTCAACCGGCCGGCGGCGCCGGCGAGCTCGGTCGCCAGGCCGGCCAGCGTGCGGGCCGGGTTGGCGGCGGCCCGGGCGGCGACGAGCGCCAGCGCCAGCGGCAGGCCCGCGGACCGGTCGGTGATCTCGGCGACCGCGGCCGGCTCGGCCGCCACCCGATCGCCACCGAGCCGGCCGGCCAGCAGATCGTAAGCCTCCATTGTGGACAGCAGGCCGACCGGCACCGGCCCGGCCGCAGTGACGCCGGCCAGCGGGGCGCGGCTGGTGACCACGGCGAGGCTGCCCGGCGCGGCGGACAGCAGCGGCCGGACGTGATCGGCGTCCCGGGCGTTGTCGAGCACGGTCAACAGCCTCCGGCCGGCCAGCAGGTCGCCGAACAGCGCCGACCGCGCGGCCAGCCCGGCCGGCAGCGGCCGGGCCGGCACACCCAGCGCGTCCAGCAGGCCGCCGAGCGCCTCGCCCGGGTCGACCGGCGGCCGCACCGGGTCGACCGGGCCGGAACCGCGCAGGTTCAGGTACAGCTGGCCGTCCGGGAACCGTGCGGCGACGCGGTGCGCCCAGTGCACGGCGAGCGCGGTCTTCCCGACCCCGGCGGCGCCCGCGATCACGACGACGGCGCGGTCGACGAGGCCGTCCAGCTGGCGCAGCTGCGCGGTGCGCCCGGTGAAGCCGGCGAGGTCGCCGGGCAGCCGCGCCGGCCGGGCCTGAACCCGGTGCGCCGTCACCCGCTCGCCGAACACGCCGTCCTCTCGACCGTGGCCCCGCCGAACGGTATCCGGCACCGCGCGGATTCGTCAGACCCCGGCCGTACGGTGCCGGCATGTGGAGGAATTCTGATGATCACCGTTGACGACGTCCGCCGGGTGGCGCTCGCCCTCCCGCGCACCGAGGAGGCGCTGGTTCGCGACCGGGTCAAGTTCCGGGTCCGGCGGATCGTCTACGTGGCGATCTCCCGGGATGAGCAGTCGATGGGGTTCGCCTTCCCGCGTGACGAGCGGGCCGCGCTGATCGCGGCCGAGCCGGCGAAGTTCTACCCACCGGCCAGGTCGGACGAGCGGCACCAGTGGGTGCAGGCGCGGCTGGCCGCGATCGATCGGGACGAGATGTACGAGTTGGTCGTCGACGCGTGGCGGATGGTCGTGCCGAAACGGGTCGCCGCTGAACACCTGGGCAGCGGGCCGGAACCGGGCCCGATGCGTCACGCATTGTGACTGCCCCGCGCCGCCCTTCGGACAGGTCGGCGGGCCGGCGGGGGCACCGACCGCGGATTCCGCACGCCAGCTATGCGGACTGCCCGCCGCTGACCGCATAACCTGCCCCGAATAGGCCCTTGACCTGCATGTTCGCGTCCGTGAACAGTTCGGCATAGGAGTGCCTGGCATAGCCTTTATGTATCAGCTCCTCCGCAGGGCAACTCCTACCGGCATGGGGAACGTCCTGCTAGGCAGCGGTATCAGCGGCCGGTGAGCCCTCTACGGTCAGTCACCCGGCTGTGCTCTAAGCGCCACGCTCGCGGCTACGGGGGAGGCCGCGCGCCAACCTCGACTTGGCGTCGGACGGGGGCCCTCGTGTTCGTCCATGCGGATCGTGGTGTGCTGGCCGCAGCCAGCCCAGCCACTACTGAATCGTTCGTGCAGTTGGCCGGGGACGCGGTCGCCGCGTCCGGTGGCTGGTCGGTCCGGGTCAGCGGGATGTGGTGCCTGCTCCGGCCCGAGGACGGCGTGCTGCGCCGGCAGGGCTGGAAGCTGCACATCTCGGCCACCCCGGCTACGGCCGCGGCCGTGCTGGCCCGGGTCCTGCCGGTGCTGGTGCCGCAGCGGTGCACGTTCAAGTTCGCGGCCACGCCGGCGCAGGTGCGCTGGCTCACCTCGGCCGGCTGCCCGCGCGGCAGCGCCGGCAAGTTCCTGACCGTCTACCCGGATGACGACGAGCACTTCCGCCGGCTCGCCGCCGACCTGGACCGGGTCACCGCCGGGCTGGCTGGCCCGGAGATCCTTTCCGACCGACGGTACCGGCCGGGCAGCCTCGTGTACTACCGGTTCGGCGGCTTCGCGGACGTCAGGACGTTGGACGACGACGGCTGCTACCGGCCGATGATCGTCAACCCGGCCGGCGAGCTGGAGGAGGACCGCCGCGAGGCCTGGTTCACCCCGCCGGCCTGGGCGCCGCCCCCCTTCCCGGCGACCGGGCCGCCCACCGCCACCCCACCGGCGGGCGGCCCGGCGCCGGCAGCCGCCGTCGCGGCCGTCCCGGCACCGCCGGCGCCGGCCCGGCCGGCGCCGCAGGCGGTGCTGATCGACGGGCGATACCTGGTGTCGCAGGCGATCCGGCACTCCAGCCGCGGCGGCGTCTTCGAGGGCTGGGACGAGCGGACCGGCGCACCGGTCATCATCAAGCAGGCGCGGGCGTACACCGACCTGGACCCGTCCGGCTCGGACGGCCGGGACCGGGTGCGGCACGAGATCGAGGTGCTCGGTCGGCTCCACCCGCTCGGGTTGGCGCCGCGGCCGATCGCCGTGGTCGACAGCGGCGAGCACGTGTTCGGCGTGCGCGAGCCGGTGGACGGGCTGACGCTGCGGCAGTGGGTGGTCGCACACGCGGCCAGCGGCGGGGTGCCTGTCGAGGCGGGGCTGGCGGTGGCGCGCCGGTTGGTCGTGCTGGTCGACGCGGTGCACCGGGCCGGGCTGGTGCTGGTGGACGTATCGCCGAACAACATCATCGTGGATGCGGCCGGCGAGCTCTGGCTGATCGACGTCGACCACGCGGCCGCGCCCGGTGCCGCCATCTACCCGGTCGGCACTCCCGGCTACACGCCGCCGGAGCACCGCCCGCAGCAGGACCGCAGCGTCGTGCTCCGGTCGGCCGCGGACCTCTACGGCCTCGGTGCGCTGCTGTTCCTGCTCGCGGTCGGCACCGACCCGGCGTTGGCCGAGGACGACCCGCCCGGCCGCCCGTCGCAGGACCGGCTGCAGGCCTGGCTGGCCGCCGCGGCCGACCGGCCGCTGGTGCCCTGGCTGGCCGAGCCGGTGCTCGGGCTGATGCGGCAGGTTCCGGGCAGCCGGTGGCGGCTGGACCGGCTGCGGCAGTTCCTGGACCGGCCGGTTCCCCGCCCGGTCGTCCGGCCGGTCACCCGGCGCCACGCCGATCTGGACGCGGTGGACCGGCTGATCCAAGACGGCCTGGGCTGGCTGCTGACCGCGCCGAAGCCGGGTGAGCCGCGGTACTGGCCGTCCGGCCGGTTCGGCACGACGACCGACCCGTGCGCCGTGCAGCACGGCGCCGCCGGCGTGCTGCACACGCTGGTGCGGGGCGCGCCGCACGCCCCGGACCCGGGCCGGGTCCGCGAGGTGGTCGCCTCGGCGGCCGGCTGGATCTCCGACCGGCTGCGGTCCGAGCGGCTGCTGCCCGGGCTGTACTTCGGCCGCTCCGGCACCGCGTGGGCGCTGCACGACGCGGCCGGGCTCCTGGATGACCCGCGGCTGGCCGCGGTCGCCCTGGATCTGGCCGCGCGGACGCCGGTCGACTGGCCCAGCCCCGACGTGGCGCACGGGATGGCCGGCGCCGGCATGGCCCACCTGCACCTCTGGCAGGCCACCGGCGACGAGCGGTTCGCCGGCACGGTCGCCACGGTGGCGCGCCGGCTGGTGCGGTCGGCCCGGCTGGACGGCGCGCGGGTGAGCTGGCCGATCCCGGCCGCGCTGCGGTCCACGCTGGCCGGTCGCACGTTCCTCGGCTACGCGCACGGCACCGCCGGTGTCGGCGCGTTCCTGCTCGCGGCCAGCGGCGCGGCCGGCTGCCGGGTCGATGCGGACGACTGCGCCGAACTGGCCGTCCGCGCCGCCGACACGCTGGTGCGCCAGGCGGTCCGGCGCGGCGAGGCCGCCTACTGGCCGGCCGAGCCGGGCGCGGAGCCGCGCGGCGCCGGCTGGTGCACCGGGTCCACCGGGGTCGGCACGTTCCTGCTCCGAGCCTGGCAGGGCACCGGTGACGAGCGGTACCTGGAGCTGGCCCGGGCGGCCGCGGCCGCCGGCTACCAGGACCGGGCCCAGCTGAACACGGCCGCCTGCCACGGGCTCGCCGGTGCCGGCCAGTTCCTGCTCGACCTCGCCGACGCGTTGGGCGAGCCGGCCTACCTCGGCCGGGCCGAGGACATGGCCGGGGTGCTGGTCGCCAGGGCGAGCCGCCGCGAGGGCCGGTTGCTGGTTCCGGACGAGACCGGGCTGGCCGTCGTCGCCGACTACAGCGTCGGCCTGGCCGGCGCGCTCGCGTTCCTGCTCCGGCTGCGCTACGGCGGCCCGTGCCCGTGGACGGTCGGGCCAGCAGACGTACACGCCGACCCGGCGTGCACCAGCACCACACGGTGAGAAGAAAGGCACAGCTATGACCACCACCGAACACCAGGCGGCCGCGGCGGCGAGCCCGGCGACGGCCGACCTCGCCGCACTGCAGCAGCTGCCCGAACAGGAAACCGCGCACGAGGCCAGTGACCCGGGTTGCGCCACCACCGGCGTCACCGTCGTCGCCGACGACCAGGGCGGCGGCTCGGCCACGTATCCCACGCCCGCTCCTGAGCACAGCGAGGAGTGCTAGTCCACACATCCAGTTGACCGGGCGGCCGCTGTCCGGCGGCCGCCCGGTCGGAGTGCCCGGAGTGATCCGTTGCGGCTCATCGCACCACGCAGGTCCCGATGGCTTGACAATGGTCTTGTGCAGGGCGTCCCGGTCGCCGCTGGTGGCCCCGCCATGCCCCCGGCGCCCGGCACCTGGCTGGACCGGCCGCCGCTGGACGCCGCGCTCGACGCGGCCGGGCCCGGCCGGCCGACGCTGGTGATCGCCGGCCCGGGCTGGGGAAAGTCCAGCACCGCGGCCGCCTGGGCGGGCCGGCGGGACGCCTGCTGGCTGACCCTGGACCCGGCCGACGCCGACATGCCGCAGCTGGCCAACCGCATCCTGCACGCGGTCCGGCGCCAGCTGCCCGAACTGCCCGCCAGCCTGCTGTTCTCGGCCACCGCGAGTGCGGCCGCGACGCACCGGCGGATCCGTGTCGGCGCGGTGGTGGACGGCCTGTGCCGGCTGCTGTCCGCGCAACTCGCCGGCCGGTCCGGCGAGCTGGTGCTGGTGCTGGACGGGCTGCACGAGCTGCCCGCGGGCGGCGACGCGGCCGCGCTGATCTCCGGCCTGTGCACGCGGGCGCCGGCCCAACTCCGGCTGGTGCTGGTGACCCAGCCGGGCGGTACCGTGCCGCTACCGGCCGGCCCGGCCGCCGAGCTGGGGCCCGACGAGCTCGCCTTCAGCGCCGCCGAGGTGGCCGAGTTCCTGCGGGCGGTGCTGGGCGGCGCCGACCCGGGGCTGGTCGCGCGGGTCGTCGAGCTGACCGCCGGCCGGCCGGCGGCGGTCCGGCTGGCCGCGGCGCTGCTGCGGTCGGGCGGGCCGGACGCGCTGCCGCCCCTGCGCGGCGGCACCGCCGGGGTGGTGGCGAGGCTGGCCGCCCTGGTGCTGGCCGCCCAGCCCGCACCGGCCCGCCGGCTGCTGGCTACCGTCGCCTTCCTCGGCGGCGCTGACACGCCGATGTGCACCGCGCTCGGCCTGCCGGCGGCCGCCACGCTGCTGCCCGCGCTGGCCGAGCAGGGGCTGCTGCGGCGGAGCGGGCTGGGTAGCCCGCTCTGGTCGGTGCCCGAGGTGGTGCGCCAGCTGGTGATCCGGCTGGACGCGGACCCGCCGGCCGCGCGGGAGGCGCACCGCGGTGCCGCCGGGTACCGGGCCGGCCGCGGCGAGCACCTCGCGGCGCTGCGGCACCTGGTCGCGGCCGGCGACGGTCCGGCCGCCGAGGAGCTGCTGATCGCGCACGGCGCGGAATTGCTGGCCGACGGCGCGGCGGCGGCCGTGCTCGCCGCGGCCAACGCGCTGGGCCTGCAGGGGCAGCGGCCGGAGCTGCTCGCGGTACTCGGCTACGCCAGCCAGCTGAACGGCGACTGGCTCGACGCGCTGGCGCTGCTGCGCGCCGCGGCCGGCACCGGGCGGCTGGATCCGGCGCTGGCGCTGCGGCTGGGCCAGCTGTACTTCCTCACCGGCCGGGTGGCCGAGGCCATCGGGACCTTTGAGCGGGCCGGCGTCGAGGCGCCGCGGACCGGGCCGGAGATCGTGCTGTTCTGTGTCGCGGCGGTCTGGCTGCGCGCCGCCGGGGCGGATGACCGGGCCCGTGCGGCGGCGGCCGTGGCTGCCGCGGCGGCCGAGGAGTTGGCCAATCCCGCCGTCTCCGCCCGCACGCACTGGGCGCTGGCGCTGATCGCCGCACACGACGGCGACCGGGCCGCGCACGACCTGCACCACCACCGCGCGCTGCGGCTGGCCGCTGAGCTCGACGACGAGCTGCTGCAGCTGGGCTTGCTCGTCAACCGCGCCTCCCACCTGGCCGAGGAGGGCGCGCCGGCGGAGGCGATCGCCGAGGCGGAGGCCGCCCTGCGGCTCGGTCAGGACCTGGGCGTGATCGGCTACGAGCCAATGTGCTACTCGATCCGGGCTCGCGCGCTGGCCCGGATCGGGCAGTTCGACCGGGCCCTGGCCGACCTCGCCGCCAGCCAGCAGCAGTGGCAGGACATCGGGCCGTCGCTGGACGTCGGGTTCGGCCTGATCGTGCGCGGCGACGTGCACTGCCGGCGGGGCGAGCCCGGGCAGGCGCAGGCGGTGCTGGCCGAGGCGCTGCGCGCGGCGGACGCCGCCGGGATCCGGCCGATGCAGGTGCTGGCGCTGGCCGCGCTGGCCCGGGCCACCGCGGCCGACGACCTGGCGGTCGCGGCCGACCTGGCCGGCCGCGCGGTCGAGATGGCCACCGGCACCGGCACCGTCCCGGCGCTGCTGGCCCGTGGCTGGGTGACGCTGTTGGCCGGTGACCGGGTCGCGGCCAACCGGGACGCGGTCGCCGCCCGGGCCGCCGCGGGGGCACGGCGTGACCCGGCGGGGTTGGCCGAGGCGCTGGAGCTGGCCGTGCTGGCCGCTCCGGACCCGGCCGCCGCGGCCGGGCTACTGGACGAGGCCGCCGCGGTCTGGGCCGAGCTGGGTGACCCGGTCGGTGACGCCCGGGTGCGGCTGCTCGCCGCCCGGCTGGCCGGCCCGGCCGGCCGCCCGGCCGCCGACGCCGCCGCCCGAGACCTGACCGAGCTGGGTATCCGGCTGGACTCGGGGGTGGCCGGTGCGCTCGCGGTGCCGGCGCCGCAGCCGCCGATCAGCGTCCGGACGCTGGGGGAGTTCCGGGTATTGCGCGGAGGCCTGCCGATCCCGTCCGCGGAGTGGCGGTCGAAGAAGGCACGGGACCTGTTCAAGATCCTGGTGACGCACCGCGGCCGGCCGGCGACCCGGGAGCGGCTGGTCAGCCTGCTCTGGCCGGACGACCCGTCCGACCGCACCGCGAACCGGCTCTCGGTGCTGCTGTCCACGCTGCGTACCGTGCTCGCGCCGGACCCGACCGAGCCGGACACCGGGCCGATCCTGGCCGACCGGCACACGGTCACGCTGGACCTGAGCATGGTCGAGCTGGACGTGGACGCGTTCCTGAGCGCGGCGGTCGCCGCGCAGGCCGCCGACCGCGGCGACGACCCGGCCGCCCACGGCCTGCTGGCCACCGCGGAGGCCGCGTACACCGGCGACTTCCTGCCGGAGGACCCGTACGACGAGTGGGCGGAGGGGCTGCGCGACATCGCGCGCACGACGCACATCGCGCTGCTGCGCGCGCTGGTCCGCCGCACCACCGACGTGGACGAGCGGGAGCACCACCTGCGCCAGTTGCTCAGCCACGACCCGTACGACGAGCCGGCGCACCGGCAGCTGGTGTACACGCTGCGCGCCGCGGGCCGGCACGGCGAGGCCCGCCGCCGGTACCGCGACTATGCCGCGCGGATGGCCGAGATCGGGGTCACGCCGGCCCCGTTCCAGCCGCTGCCCGCCCGTCAGGCGCGGCCGCGTGGAGCGTAAGCCCGTTGTCATCGCACTGTCAGACCTGCCGCCTAGGGTTCACGGCATGCAGACGAGCAGCACGCGGTTCCGCCGTCCGGCGTCCTGGGAGCGCCGGCACTGATCGGTGGTGGCGTCGAGTCCGGGCGATGCCACCTCCTTCCCGCCCCCGCCGCGCCAGTGCCTCGTCGCGGCGGGGGCGGATACCCGGCTGCCCGCCGGCAGCCAGCGGGCGGGTTTCAGTGCAGGAAGACCAGCTCTCGCTCGATCGGGTAGCCGGCCCGCGCGAACGCCGCCGCCATCGGCGTGTTCGTCTGGTCGGTCGCGGCCACCACCCGGTCCGCGCCGGCCGCCACCAGCAGGTGCGTGCATTCGACCAGCAGGTCGTAGCCGTAGCCGTGGCCGCGTCGCTCAGGCACCACGCCGATCAGGCCGACCACCGGGTCGGCGTAGTTCCGCGCCGGGATGCTCAGGCCGACCAGCTCGCCGCCGGCCGTGTACGCCACCCGCCACCAGTCGCGCGGCGACGGGAACCAGTGCAGGGTCTTCAGATCGTCCTCGGCCGTGGCGTCGATACCGACGGAGGCGATGCTCGCGCGGGCGTGCGCGTCCAGGGTGCCGTGGTTGATCCGGCGCAGCGCGTCCAGGATCACCGCGTCGTCCGGCTCCGGTTCGTAGCGCAGCCGACGGGGGCGCGGCGGCAGCCCGTCGGCCGGCGTCCAGCGGTACTGGTAGCGCTCCACCAACGGGCGCATGCCGGCGGCCGTGGCCGCGTCGATCCTGACCTGGGCGGCAGCCCGCGTCGCCGGCTGGCCGCGCCAACCGGTCGGCAGCGGGAGGTAGTACTCGCAGCGCAGCGGGGCCGTGGCGAGCAGCGCGGCGCCGGCCGCCGGTTCGGCCAGGTCGAACCAGTGCAGGCAGCCGGGGGTGTCATCGGCCGGGCCGCCCCACCAGGCGGCCCGCGCGACGACCTGATCGCCGCGCAGCGCCACCCAGGTCCACTCCGGGCGGTACTCGTTGGCCTTGGCCAGCGCCCGGTAGCCGCGGCCGAACACGGCCGGCCCGACCAGGCTGGGGCCGGGGAACTGTTCGAACAGGTGCTCCTCGCCGGCGGCGAGGGAGCGGATGACCAGATCGGTCACGGGGTGATCCCTTCGGGAACGCGCTCCCCGATCAGCCCCGCGGGAACGCCCGGGCGGGGTAGGAGCGCGGGAACATTGACGTGGTCACGGCGCTCACCTCCCCTTCGGCCCATGGGCGTGGCGGGACTGTACCCGGCACCCTCTCCGGCCGCGACGCGTTTACCGTCCGCTCGCGCGGCCCGCGGGCGCGGTTGTGCGCGCACGGTCACCGCGCCCGTGGGAGCGCCGCCGCGGCGAGCCGGGACGTCTGGGTGACCGCGTTGTTCACCTGACCGGGTCAAGTAGTTTACGAAGAGGTGGCCGGCCGGTTATCCCGGCCGGCCGATTGGCGCATTCTCCGGATGTCCGCGCGGGTCGGCTGCTAGCGTGTGATGCGGTCAGGGCAGGTCAGCCGCACAATTGGGGGAATGCGCGATGGCAAATGCCGCTCCGTCGTTTACCCGGTCGCTCCCGCGGTTACCGCGGTGGGCCGCCGCTATAGCGCCAGACCGGTCACCGGCGACCACCGCGGACCTTGCCCACGCGGTTGCGAGGATTGATCACTCGATCGACGACCGGCGCGTCACCGATACACCATTGATCAACTATTGGCGGTACCTGCTGCTGCTGACCTGGGCCACCGCCGGCGTCTATCCATTGCTCCTGCTCGGTCGCCGGGTCCGCCGGGTCGACCGGTTCAGCCGGCGCAAGGCGCCGTACTACGAGGCCCTCATCGACTGGACCGATCTGTACGCGCAGCAGTGCGGGCGTAGCGACGCCAACCTGCACGACCTGCTCGGCGAGGCGCGGGCGCGGGTCCGGGCGGCGTACGCCGGGCCACTGCGGCCGATCGGCGCGAGGCGGGCGGTGCTGCTGACGGTCGGTACTTTCGGTCTTTTCGGATTCTTCGTACTGCACCGCTTGAACCGGTACTGGTGGGACGCACAGGTAGTTGAGCAGGAATTCGACGAGCGGCTCTCGGTGGCCTGGTGTCGGTTGGGTCTGATCGAATATCCGCTCACTTTTCATCCCGACTCGCGGGGTCGGCGCAGTTTCCGCCGCCACCTGACCGCCGCGGCCCTTACGTTGGGTGGCTGGGCGGTTGTCTGGGACTATCGCATTCACCGCGATCCGGATGGCCTTTACACCCGGTTCCACTCCGTCGAGGACGCCGTCCGGCAGGTGGTCCGCTCGCCCTGACCCCGATATCGGCGGCCAGTTCCACCGGGCCATTCTGGCCGCCAGCCGAATTGCCGGTCGCCACCGTTCCGGTTCGTCCGGACCGGCGGCCGGCAATTCGGTGTCGGGCGGGTCGGGCGGCGCCCGGCGGACCGTCAGGCCCTCGAACGAGGGTCCTCGCGGTTGACGGCTGGTTGCTTTCGGTAGCCGTCACTCCGGCGCGGACTGGGCGGCCTACCCGCGGGTCCGGCCGGCGACCCCACGGGCTGGGCGGCGAGCCCGCCGGACTGGGCGGCGAGCCCGCGGGACTGGACGCCTGAGCCGGCGCCGGTGCGCCCGTTCCGGCGCCCGCGGCGGACCGTAGCCGGCCGGGCCGTCAGAGCAGGAGCTGGCTGACCAACTGGATGGCCAGGCCGGCGAGGGCGCCGACCACGGTGCCGTTGATCCGGATGTACTGCAGGTCGCGGCCGACCTGCAGCTCGATCTTGCGGGTGGTCTCGGCGGCGTCCCAGCGGGCGACCGTGTCGGTGATCGTGCGGGTCAGCTCGTCCCGGTAGTTGGTGACGACGTGCGCGGCGGCCGCCTGCAGCCAGCCGTTCGCCTTCGCACGCAGGCCGGCGTCGGTCTCCAGCCGCCGGCCGAGCGCGCGCAGCCCGGCCGCCGTGCGGGTGCGCAGCTCGCTGTCCGGGTCGTCGATCAGGTCGAGCACCAGCTTGCGGCCGGCCGTCGCCAGGTCGGCCAGCGCCTGGCGTACGGGAGGGCGGTCCAGCAGGGCTGCGGCCAGCGCGTCCGCCCGCGCCATCGTGGCCGGGTCGGTGCGCAGCGCGGTGGCCAGGTCGGTCAGCAGCGTGTCGGCGGTGCGGCGGGCCGGGTGGTCGGGGTCGGCGCGGACCTCTTCGGTGACCCGGAGCAGCTCCGCGTGCACCCGCGTGGCCACCCGCCGGTCCACGAACCGCGGCGACCAGGACGGCCCCTGGTCGGCGATGACCCCGACCAGCGTGTCCCGGTTTGTGAGCAGCCAGTCGTGCGCGTGCGCCAGCACCAGGTCGACCAGCCGGGTGTGGGCCCGATCGGCCACCACCTGGTCGACCAGCCGGCCGGCCACGGGACCTACCGGCACCGTACGCAGCCGCCGCGCCACCGCCTGCTCCAGCACCGCCTGCACGTCCTCGTCCCGCAGCACGCCGAGCGCACCGCGGGCGGCCGCCGCGAGCTCCGCGGTCAGCTGCTCGGCCCGGCCCGGGGTGGCCAGCCAGCGGCCGGCCAGGCCCGCCACGTCGGCCCGCTGGATGCGTTCCCCGACCACCTCGGCGGACAGGAAGTTCACCCCGACGAACTCGCCGAGGCTGGCGCCCAGCGCGTCCTTCTTGGTCGGGATCAGCGCGGTGTGCGGGATCGGCAGCCCGAGCGGCCGGCGGAACAGCGCGGTGACCGCGAACCAGTCCGCCAGGCCGCCGACCATGCCCGCCTCGGTCGCCGCCCGCAGGTAGCCCGCCACCGCCGGGCCGCCGCTGTTCTCCCAGCGCCTGGCCAGCACGTACCCGACCGCGGCCAGCAGCAGCAGCCCGGTCGCGGACGCCTTCATCCGGCGCAGGTCCGCCCGCCGCCGCGCGTCGGCGCCGGCCAGCGCCGCCACCGCCGACCCGGCCACTCCCGCCCTGGTCACCAGCCCACCGTCATGCACCCGATCGTGCCCCCTACCCCGCCCCGGCACACCGTCCCCGCCCCCGACCCGGTGGTCAGGCCGGCGGGATGGTGACGGCGATCTCGCCGCCGAGGCGGGCGCCGTCCAGCAGCGGGAGGGCGTCGCCGCTCCAGAACCGGCCCGGGTCGTACCAGCTGGGTCGGCGGTCGGCGGGCAGCAGGCCCATCGCCTGGTACGTGCCGGCCACCACCTCGGCGCAGTACGCGGACTCGATCGCGGCCTCGGTCGGGGCCTGCCGGCCGGGCAGCGCGGCCGGCAGCCGGCCGCGCAGCCAGCGCAGGGCGAGGGCGGCGGTGGACGGGAACGGAGTGCCGTCCAGCCGGGCGATCGTGCGCAGCACGCTGTCCTCGGCGTCCCGGCCGACCGGGTGATCCAGCTGGCGCAGCCACGCCTGTTGCCCGTACCGGGTCGCCCACACCAGCACGGCGGCCCGCAGGTCGTGCAGCTGGACGCCGCGGTGCCGGTCGCCGGACCACACGTCCGGCAGTGACCGGCCCAGCTCGGCGTGCCACATCAGCGGCGGCAGGTCGCCCAGCGCGACGGTCATCCCGACGTGGTTGACGGGGCTGTTGGTGCCGAGCTGGATGACCCGGTCGGCCGCCGCCCGGCCGCGGAACAGCCAGAGGTCACCGGTGCGGGTCAGTTCCAGCGCGGCAGCCAAGCTGATCTCGGACGGCACCGGCACAGCCTAGGGTGCCGCCGGCGGCGCGGGCCGGGCCCCATAGCCTGTGCCGCATGCGCAGGCGCGGACGGGTTCTCAGTGGCTGGAAGGCGCTCGGGCTGGCCGGCATCGTCGGCGTCGCCGCGACCGGTGCCGTGATCGCGCGGGCGGAGCGGCGCCGCCGCGCCTACACGCCGGACGAGGTCCGCGCCCAGTTGCGTGCGCGGCACGCCGAGGCGGGGCCGGGCGACGCGCCACCACCGGGTCAATGAGCGCGGCCGCCGGCGCCCGTTCTGCCGGCGCTGGCGGCGATATCCGAGCATGCGCCGCCTGGTCATGAGCCACGGCATCACCCAGCTGTTCGGATCGACCGACCGCGATCGGCCGGTCAGGGGCCGCAGCCGGAGCGGGCCAGGTACTGCGTGACAGCCCAGCCCTGCCGGCCGTCGGACGTGGTGACCAGAACCCAGCGGCCGGCCCGGGCGGACGCGGTCACCCGCACCTTGTCGCCGTGGTGCAGGGTCGCCGTCTTCGTCGGGCTGGCCGGTTCCGGGCGGAGCGTGAGGTCGGCGGCGCAGACGACCCGGGCCTGTTCCGGGTGCCGGCCCGACCACCAGGCCACCGCGCCGCCGGCCGCCAGGACGAGCACGGCGGCCGCGACGAGCAGCCGGGCCCGCCGCCGGCGCGTCGGGGCCGCCCGCCGCGCCAGCGGGGCGCGGCCGGCGGGGTGGCCGGCGACCGGCCGGCGCGGCCAGCGGCGGCCGGGGCTGCCCCGGTGGCGGCGCGGTGACCGGCCCCGCCGGCCGCCGCCGGCAGCGTGCAGGGCGGCGGCGAAGTCGCTGGCCGAGCCGAAGCGGTCGGCCGGGTCACGGGCCATCGCGGTCACCGTGACCGCGTCCAGCGCGGCCGGGACCGCCGCGGCCCGGTCGGCCGGCCGCGGCGGGTCGGCCATGATCACCGCGTAGACCAGCTCGGGCAGCGTGGCGGCGGCGTGCGGAGGAGCGCCGGTCAGCGCCGCGTAGAGCAGCGCGCCGAGCCCGTATATGTCGGTGCGCGCGTCGACCGGCTCACCCCGCCACTGCTCCGGTGCCATGAACGCGTACGTGCCACCGGCGGTGGACGGGGCCCGCGGCGTCGCGCTGCCGGCGCTGCGCAGCCACTCCGGGTCGGCGGTCAGCCCGCCGACGGTGCCGCTGTCCAGCGGCGGCTCGGCCACCCCGAAGTCGGTCAGCCACACCTCGCCGCTGCCGCCGCCACTGACCAGCACGTTCGCCGGCTTGATGTCGCAGTGCACGACACCCGCCGCGTGTAGCGCGGCAGCCGCCTCCGCGACCCGGCCGACCAGCTCGACCGCGGCCGCGGGCGGCAGCGGGCCGTCGCCGTCCAGCAGCTCCTGCAGGTCCCGGCCGGGCACCCGGTCCATCACCAGGTACAGCAGCCCGCCGGACTCACCGTGCTCGTGCACCGGCACGATCCCCGGATGCCGCAGCGCCTGGGCGGCCCGCGCCTCCCGGCGGAACTGCCGGCGCACCCGGTCACCCGGCCCCGGCCGGATCACCTTGATCGCCACCGCCCGGCCGGTCCGGCGCTCGGTGGCCGCGTACACCACGCCCATCCCGCCCCGGCCGATCTCGCCGGCCAGCGAGTACCCCGGCACCCGGACGTCGTCCAGCTCGCCGGACATCGACCTTCCCCTCCCGGTTTGGCGCCTTCCGCGGCGAGGATATTGCCGGCGGAGGCGGCGGAGGCCGCCGAACCGTCTTCTTCCGGAAGGGTGACGCCGGTCAGTCGCCGGCGTCGGCGAGCGCGCGGGTCAGCACCGGGACGGCGGCCGCCAGGCCGGCGAGGCAGGAGGCGGCCAGCGTCGGGGGGATCCCGCCGTCCGGGTCGTCGGGTCCGTCAGGTCCGTTAGGGCTGCCGGGGCGGGGGGCGAGCGCGGTGTCGAGGGCAGCGAGCAGCCGGTCGCGGTCGGTGCCCGGGGCGCAGCCGCGGATCGCGTCGGCGGCGTCGGCCAGCTCGGCGTATGCGCGGGCAACCAAGCGCGGGCGGGCGCTGTCCTCCAGGGTGAGCGCGGTCAGCCGGCACAGCCGCCGACCGGCCCGGCGGACCAGCTCCGGGCCGAGCGGCTCCGCGGTGCCGCCGGACCCGTCCAGCCGGGCCCGCACCGCCTCGATCCACGGCTCGACCGTGCTGCCCAGCCAGAGGGGCCCGGACGCCAGCTCGTCGTCCGGCTCCGGCATGCCCCAGCTGCGCCGCCGCCGCCAGACGGTGACCAGCTGCCGGTTCAGCCCGAGCGCGTCCGCGATCTCGGCGATGCCGTAGTGGCGGCGTCTGACCTGCGGCGGCACCCGACGACCGTACTCTGAGGTTGCACCCCTTGTCATCTAGACGGACGGACGCTACGTTGAATGACGTCCGTACGTCATTCAAGATGACATTGGGAGGAACGATGAGAGTGGCTACCCGCCTGGCCGCGCCGGCTGTGCTGGCCGCGGCTGCCCTGCTGCCGATCGCCGCCGCGCCGGCAGCGCACGCCGACCTCACCACGCCGAGCCTGATCGTCTGCCAGACCGCGACGCTCTGGGCCAACTACGACGGCGTGCACTCGCGCGACCCGATCGCGACGCTCACCTACGGCACCCGGGTCGGCTACCGCTACCGCAACAACGGCGACGACGACGTGCTCTGGTACCAGGGCGGCATCTGGGGGTTCGTGGAGGCCAGCTGCGTCGCCATCGGTGCCGGCTGAGCCCGGCGCCACTCCGTCCCGACCCGCACCGACCCTTGGAGCCTGACATGATCAGCAAGAAGCTCGCCCGGCTGGCCACCACCGCCGCGCTCGGCGTGGCCGCCGTCGCCGCACCGATCGCGGTCGCCGGCAGCGCCGGCGCCAGCACCGCGCCGGCCGCGGCGCGCCCGGCCGCCGTGCATGAGGTCTGCGCCAACAGCCTCTACGTCCGCAGCTCACCGGGGGGCCTCATGATCGGCACCCTGTTCCGCGGCGATCACTTCGACTACTACTACTCGAACGGCAACGGCTGGGACTACGGCTACGCCTACGGCGGCGCCAACACCCTCGGCTGGGTCCAGGCCGGCTGGTTCTGCTGACCCAACCGACCGCGCCGGGGTCGCCGGGCCCTCCTGGGCGACCCCGGCCGGCTGTTCAACGACGACGACTGAGATCGCCCGCTGGCGGTCGCCACCGGTGGTGGCGGCCGTCACAGGGGCAATGCCTACGGACGCCGGGCCGCCGACCGATCTCCCGGGTGACACGCACCGGCCGGTCCGGCCGGTCCGGCCGTCCCACCGGGAGGCAGCTGCCGATGTTCCGTACCCCCGCGCCGACGCGGCGGGCCGCCGTGCCCGCCCTCGCCTTCGCCGTCCTCGGCCTGCTCGCCGGGCTGGGCGGCACCGCGCAGGCGGCAACGCCCGCCTCGACCACCAGCGCGGTCGGCAGCGGCACCGCCGGCACCTACATCGCCCGGGTGGTCGCGCTGACCAACGCCCAGCGCCGGCTACACGGCTGCCCCGCGCTCACCGTGAACGCCACCCTCACCCGGGTCGCCCAGGCGCACACCAGCGACATGGCCACCCACAACTACTTCTCGCACTACAGCCGCAGCGGCGCCTCCCCGGCCGACCGCATGACCGCCGCCGGCTACCGCTGGAGCCGCGCCGCCGAGAACATCGCCGCCGGCCAGACCACCGCCGACGCCGCGGTGGTCGCCTGGATGAACAGCCCCGGCCACCGCGCCAACATCCTCAACTGCCGCCTCACCCAGATCGGCGTCGGCTACGCCGTCAACAACGCCAGCACCTACCGGACCTACTGGACCCAGGACTTCGGCACCCCCCGCTAGCCCGCTCCCACCGCCTCGGTAACGAGCGTCAGGCCGTCGTAGTGGGCAAAGTCCGAATAGTCCTTGACATTGCGCGTCGCCAACGGCAGGCCCCTGACCAGGCAGCAGGCGGCAACCCACGAGTCATTGACCGGCCGTGTTCGTCCGCGCCGCACGCTGTCGGCCTGTAACCCGCCCCACACCGTCGCCACCTGTTCGTCGTATGGCAGCAGCAATATGCCCTCCAGCCACTGGTCCAGCTCCGCACGACTTCCATGGCCCCAGCGACGAACCTTGGCCCACGTCGTCAGCTCGCCGAGGGTGACGAAAGTGATGCACATTTCGGCGTCAACGAACTGGGCCAGCAACCCGGGCGGCAGTCGCTGCTTGAAGCTCAGCGACGCGACATCCGTGTCGACGACAACGTACTCAGCGCTCATCCCGAACGGCGCCACTCGCGAAGGGCGGCGAGGAATTCGTCCAGCTCCTCGTCGCTCTCGAATACGTCGGCCGCGAGGTCCTCCGCTGACCGCACCGGTCGGACACCTTTGCGGCGGGCCTGTTCCCGAAGGTCCTCATGCCGCGGATCT
Source organism: Mycobacteriales bacterium (assembly GCA_039648995.1). Taxonomy (GTDB): domain Bacteria; phylum Actinomycetota; class Actinomycetes; order Mycobacteriales; family CADCTP01; genus JBBWZH01. The sequence continues at coordinate 21,789 of JBBWZH010000422.1, read as the reverse complement.
CGGACACCGCGTTCCGGTCGTGGTTGGGGGCTCGACATGGCAACCACCGCCTCTCTCGCGTTCATCGTCCCATTCCCCCATGCCGAGATGCCGGCTTCATCCACAGCCGCTGGTGGGCTCCTCGGTCAGGAGCCGGGTGCCCGGCCGGTCGCTGGTCGGGGCGGTCAGCTGAAGCGGATGGCGAAGGTGTGGGTGGGGCCGGTCTGGCTCTGGGCGTCGCCGACGGCGAACAGGGGCCAGCCTGGGTGCGTCTGCACGGCCAGCAGCCGGGTGCTGAATGAGGCCGGGGCGTTCGGGCTGGGCACGATCGTCCAGGCGGTGCCGTCCCAGTGCTCGGTCAGGGTGGACGCGAACGCGGCGTTCTGGAGGCTGTCGCCGACCGCCCAGATGTCGGCCGGGCCGGCCGCGCTGACCGCGAACAGCGCGCTGTGCGTCTGACCCGTGACGTTCGGGCTGGGTACGACCGTCCAGGCGGTGCCGTCCCAGTGCTCGACCAGGGTGCGGGTCACCCGCTGGGTGCCGACCGCCCAGACGTTGCCGCCGGCGACGGCGGTCACGCCCGACAGCAGCGAGTCGCGGCCGGTCGCCGGCAGCGGCACCTGGGTCCAGCGGGTGCCGTCCCAGTGCTCCGCGAACGGGGTCTCCGCGTCGACGAGTTGGCCGACCGCCCACACGTCGGCGGCCGAAACCGCGGCGACCGCGGCGAAGCGGGCGGTGCCCGGCAGCGGCGGGGTCGGCACCAGCCGCCAGGCCGTCCCGTCCCAGTGTTCGGCCAGCGTCGTGCGGGCGAACGTGGCCGGGTCCTGGCTGAAGCCGACCGCCCAGACGTCGCTGGCCGAGACAGCCGCGACCGCGGTGAGCGCGGCCCCGGCCGGTTCGCCGGTCGCCGCGGCCACCCGCTGCCAGCCGGCGCCGGCCCAGTGCTCGATGAAGCCGTGCGAGACGAAGCTGCTGTCGAACGTCTGGCCCACCGCCCAGACGTTGCTGGGCGACACCGCGGCGGCCGCGGCGAGCCGGCTGTCCGCGGTGGCCGGCGTGGTGGCCGACGCGGTCAGCTGCCAGCCGCCGGCGGCGGTCCAGTGCTCGATCAGCGGGCGGAATACGGTCGCGGTGGCGCCGCGGGTGAGACCGACCGCCCACGCCTCGGTCGGCGAGACCGTGGCGAGCCCGGGCAGCGAGTTGAAGTCGCTGCCACCCGGATCCGGCGTCGGCACCTGCGCCCAGCCGGCCGCGGCCGCCGGGCCGGCGGGCATGCAGACGGCGATCGCGGCGGCGAGCCCGACCAGGCACGCGGTTCTGCGCATGAGGACCACCCGACTTCCATGACGAGGTGATCCACGCTCCCACTCCCACAGCAACATCGTCGCAATTTTGTCGCAATGAGGCCGTTCGATGGGACGTTGTTGACATGCCGGACAGGACGCGGCGCCCGCTCCCGGGGGGTTGGGAGCGGGCGCCGCGCCGGTCTGGGGTGGTGGCTGGCTAGTTCACGGTACCGATTGTGATCGAGCCGTGGCCGACCACCGCGCCCTGGTCGGTGACGACGCTCATGTCACCGGACAGGGCCCGGCCCGCGGGCGGCGCGGTCAGGACGGTGACCGAGCCGGTGACCGTGCTGTTCGCGCCGTTGGGCAGCGCGGTGGGTGTGCCGGACGCGGTCACCGAGCCGAGCGCCGGCGCGAAGAACACGTCCCGGTAGTCGTACAGGGTGGTGCCCGCCGGCACGTCGAAGCCGGCCACCTCGACGGTGTAATCGCCGGGGGCCGGGTTCAGCAGCGTCACCGACTCCTCGGCGTCGCTGTCCGCGTCCTGGCCGACCTGCACGCCGTCCCGGAAGACGGTGAGGTCCAGGTCGGCACCGGGGTCACTGGGGTTGCCGATCGCGACGTCCAGCCGGGACGCCCCGGCCGGCACGGTCAGCGAGAACGTGTCGGTGTCGCCGGTCGCGATCGTGGGCCGCGCGGTCACCGAGCTGCCCAGCGGTCCGCCCTGACCGTGCACCTGCACCGGGCCGAACACGTTGTGCAGCGTCCAGGTGATCGGTGTCGGCGTGCCCGCCGTCACGGCCGGCAGCGTGGTGACCGCCGGGTTGACCGTGACGCCCTGGATGGCGGCGGTCAGCTGGAACGGGTTGCGCAGCAGCGGCGAGGTGCGCCGCGACTCGACCTCCAGCTCCCAGACCCCGGCCATCGGGTTCGCGTACGCCCGGGAGGTGGGGTTGCACGCGGCGGCGTCGGAGAAGTTGCTGTAGCAGACCAGGCTGGACGTGTCCTCGATGTGCAGGCCGAGCGGGTTGATCGCGATCCACCGGGTCTGCTGCCCGGGGGCGAGCCCGGCCAGGTTCACCTGCAGCGCCGCGGCCCCGTCCGGCACGGTCACGAAGTAGGACTTGTAGAGGTTGCGGTCGACGGTGCCGCTGGCCGCGAACGAGAAGCCGGGCGCGGCCGGGGCCGTCGACACGATCACCGTGTTCATCGCCTCGGCGTCCACGGTCGAGGTGAACGGGTCGTCGATGCGCAGCAGCGCGCCGTGCACGCCGGCCTGGGCCCTGGCCCGCACGGTGATCGTCACCGGCCGGTTCAGCGGCAGCAGCACCAGGCCCGGTGAGCTGAACGTGCCGTCGTTGCCCACCCACCTCAGCGTGTGCACCAGCGGCAGGTTCGGCCCCGTGGTCCGGGTGATCGTGACCGGGTACGACGTGGTCTGGCCGGCCCGCTGCCCGCCCTCGGCCGGCGTGCACCGGTTGTAGATGCCGGTGCCGTGGTCGGGGGTGGCCAGGAAGCCCGAGATCGGCGTGCAGACCGGGGCGTCGACCGTGTAGCCACGGGTGGCGACGGTCCCGTGCGACAGCAGCGACCAGGCGCCGGGCACGTCGTACAGGCCGTTGCCCTGCCCGTCCGCGGTGGCGCCGGGGATCGGGTCGGCCGCGGTGTAGATGGCCCGCCGCAGCTGCGCGGGGGTGACGCCGCGGCCGGTCGCCTTGGCCGCCGAGAGCAGCAGCGCGGTCGCGCCGGTGGCCTGCGGCGAGGCCATCGAGGTGCCCTGCAGGAACCCGAGGCCGGGCGGCAGGTCGTAGCCCGCCTCGGCCACCGGGGCGCCGGGCAGCCACATCGGGAACGTCGAGATCGCCGCGCCCGGCGCGACGACGTTGGGCTTGAAACCGCCGTCCTCGCGCGGCCCGCGGCCGGAGAAGTTCAGCAGCTGGTACGGGGTGCGGGTGACCGAGCCGTAGTCGGCCAGCCAGGTCTGCTGGCTGATGCCGGCGGCGACGCTGACCACGTCGGTGGTCACCGCCGGGTCGCCGGCCGTGTTGGTGCCCGGGCCGTCGTTGCCGGCCGAGAAGATCAGCTGGACGCCGAAGTCGTGGATCAGCCGGTTGTAGAGCGCGGCCCGCGCGTTGTTGCCGTCGTTCAGTGCCGGCAACCCGCCGATGGACATGTTCACCACATCCACGTGCCGGTTCACGACGAGGTCCACCATGCCGTCGGTCAGCGCGGCGTTCGTGCAGCCGCCGCTGAACAGGCAGGCGCGGGCGACGACGATCTTGGCTCCGGGGGCGGCGCCGTCGAAGTTCCGGTTGCCGAGCATGTCGTTGGCGGCGGTGATGCCGGCGACGTGCGAGCCGTGCGCGTCCGAGACGATGCCGATGTTGACGAAGTCGGCGGTGCCGGGCAGGCCCAGCGGGGTGACGTCCACGCCGGTGCGGTACTCGACGGTGAACGGCGCGGACTCGTGCACCGGGGTCGCCGGGTTGTCCGTGCCGAAGTGACCGATGTCGAACTTCTCCTTGTACGGCCGCATCACCGGATCGTCGGTGAAGTCGAGGTTCTGGTTGACGTCCACCCGGATGTCGTGGCTGACCGGGTCGTACAGGATGCCCCAGCGGTCGGTGGTGTCGCCGTCCCGGTTCACGTCGCCGCCGAACTCGCTGCCGGCGGTCGCGGTCTCGGAGAACCGGTTGACCCGCCAGGTGCCCGGCGGCGCGGTCCAGGTCGAGCCGGCGAACGTGAACGTCGGGCCGGTGACCTCGGTGATCATCGCGCGCCAGGTCGCGTCACCGTCGAAGACCGGGTCGGTCTCGGTGACCCAGTCGACGATCTTGCGCTGGCCGGTGGTGGTCTGCTGCAGCGCCGGGTTGTCCAGGTCGACGCCCGTGTCCAGGATGCCGACCGTGACGCCGCGGCCGTCCCAGGTCGGGTGCTGCTGCTTGAACGCGACCGCACCCGTGTCGGCGGTCGGCATGAACGGGTTGGCCGCGGGGGTACGCGGGCCGGGGCCGGAGGTCGGCTGCTGCGGCCCGGACTCGTGCCCGGGCCGGCTCTCCGGCCGCGTCTTCGGCAGCGGGATCGACTCGTCCAGGTCGATCGCGGTGATACCGGGCAGCGTGGCGGCCTTGCGGACGGCGCCGGTCGGCAGGCTCACCCGGACGTAGCCGACCGAGTCGACCCGCTTTCCGACGATGCCGCCGAGTTTGGTCAGCCCGGTGGTGACGGCGGCGGTGCTGCCCTCGTCCGCGGCGACCATCAGCGTGACCCGCGGCTGGTGCTTGGCCTCGGCGGCGGCCAGCAGTTCGTGGTCGTGGGTGCCGAGGACGTCAGCGGCCGGCTTGGGCGAGGCATGGGGGTCGGATGGGCCTGCGTTGGCAGCGGTGGTGCTCGCCGCCGCCATGACGCCGACCGTCAGGCCGGACGCCAGCGCGGCGGCGAGTCCCCGCCGAGCCCAGATCGAGAGTTGTCTCACGTGCCGGTCCTCCGGGTGGAAAGGGCCCTTGGTTCTGAGGGCGCGCGGTGGAGTGCATCATTCGCGCCGCGAACCATGGATGTCACGACAAGACCACGGTCGTGACCAGCCTGTGACAGAACGTGCGCCGGCTGGCGCCCGCACCCGGCCGGGCCCGCACGGCTCCCGCGTCAGGCGCGGCGGCGGCGGACGACGAGCAGCAGGACCGCCAGCGCACCGGCGAGGGCTACCGCGGCCGCCACGATGAGGATCAGCGGGGTGTGGTCCGGCCCGGCGGAGGCGACCAGGTCGGTGCCGGTGACCGGCGGTTGCGCACCCGGTTGCGGCGCCGGCTCGGTGCTGGTCGCGGCGGTGGTCGACGGGCCGGCGGGGCGCGACGGCGCCGCCGGCGACGTGGTCGCCCGGGCCGGCGTGGTCGTCCGGGGCGGGGTGGCCGGTGGCGTGGCGGTGGTGCCGCCGGTGGCCGGCTTGGCCGCCGGGAAGACCACGTCGGAGCAGGTGTAGTAGGTGTCCGACGTGCTGGAGTTCTGCCAGACGGTGTAGATCACGTGCCGGCCGGACTTGCGCGGCAGCGTCGCGGTGAACCGGTACGCACCGCCGGCCACCCGCGGGTCGGTGACGCTGGCGAACGGCGCCGGCTCCAGCATCGCCCAGGTCAGTGGCGCGGTCGGCCGGTAGCCGTCCCGGGTCACGTACAGCCGGAAGGTGCCGGTGTGCGCGATCGTGGTCCGGTACGAGAACTGGAACGCCACGCCGGACGGCAGTCGCGTGGTCGGCCAGTCGCCGCGCGGCAGGTCCAGGCCGCGGAACTGGGGCAGGCCGCCGCTGCACAGCTTCCCGTCCGGGATCAGCTGCTTGTCCCGGCCGGCGATGCCCGGCACACGTTCGGTGTCCCAGTCGCTGAAGGACTGCCGCCCGCTGGCCGCGAGGGCGGCCCGGCAGGCGGCCGAATCGGCCCAGGAACCGCCCTCGGTGCCGCAGCCGAAGGTGCGGCTGACCGGGTTGCTCATCGCCCCGTGCGCGCTGGCCGGGCCGGCCGCCACCGCTCCGAGCAGCAACACGGACAGGCCGCCGGCGACAAGCACGGCGGCCCTGCGACGCGTGTACACCTGGCAGAGCCTCCCTCGGATCGGTTCGACCGCACCCAGCCCCGCCCCGCCGGCCGGGTCGGCCCGCACCTGGGACTACACGGACCGCTCGGCACCGGGGTTCAGTTGCCTCCGGTCGAGGGGCTCCCGCCGGGCGGTTGGTGGGGGAGAATGGCGGCATGGCGAACATCGGTGAGCCAGTGCGCGAAGGCGAATGGCCGGAGTTCGATCCGGCCGACCTGCCGCCGGCCCGGGAGCCGGCGGCTCCGGCGACACCGCGTCCGGAGCCGGCCCCGGCACCGGGATGAGCGTCATCGGCTTCCGCCGCTGGCGCGTCTCCGCGGCCGGAGATCTGGTCGGCCTCGGCGTGCCGCACGTGTGGGAGTCCGGCGCGCAGACCGCGATCTGCCGCGGCCTGGACGGGGTGGGGTTCGGCAACTGCGCGCCGTTCCGGGTCTGGCCCGGGCACCCGGCGCCGGCGCTGCGGTCCCGCTGCGGGATCTGGGCGCACCGGGAGCCGATCCGGCCGTGCCAGTGCGGTGATCCGGGCTCGGCGGCGCATGGCGTGGTCGGCGCGGTACGGCTCTGGGGCCGGTACGTGGAGCACGAGAACGGGTGGCGGGCCGAGCACGCCCGGGTGGTCGCGTTCGTCGACTTCACCGGCCGCGTCGGCCCCGGCTACGACGCGCCCCGCTACCCCGACCTCGCCTCGATGTACGGCGAGTGGGCGGCCGGCACGGTCGGCTGGGCTCCGGGCGAGGGCGCGGTCTGGTGCGACCCGGATCTCGCCATGCCGGCCGCGCTCAGCTTCGTGCAGTACGCCGTCCAGGTCGGCAACGACCTGCAGCGCACGGTGGCCCGGACCAACGCGGTGATGCAGGCCGGCGTGAAGCCGGTCCTCGACTGGCTGATCCGGCTCGCCGACGGCGGCCGGGCGCCGTCGGGCGACTCAGCGCCGCCGGCCGGGTCGCCGCCGCCGGCCGGCTCAGCGCCGGCGGAGTCGCCTCCCGGCGGGCCGGACCGGCCGCGTGGGTAGCCGGGCACGGTTCCGGTGCCCCGTGCCGGCGCGGCCGCGTGGCCGCGTCGGGTGCGGCGGTAGCCGGCGGGTCGGGGGGCCGGTGCTCGACAGGCCCATCCGGGTCGGGTACGACTGCCGGTTGTGACGACGGGTGACCGGAGCCGGCGGGTGGAGATGGTCGGCTCGGCGCGCGCCCGGGTGGTCGTGGTCGGCCTGGTCGGGCTCTGCGCCGGCCTGCTGACCTCGCTGCTCGGCCCGTGGCAGCTCGGCCCGCAGTTGGGCTGGGAGATCGCCGCCACCTGCTACGTCGGCTGGGAATGGCTGATCATCCACCGGCTCGACGCGGAGGCCACCGCTCGCCGGGCCGGCAGGGAGGACCCGGGCCAGGCGACGACCGACCTGGTACTGCTGCTGGCCAGCGTGATCAGCCTGGGCGGGGTCGGGTTGGTCGTCGCCAGCGCCAACAAGCAGAGCGGCGCCGCCGCGGTGGTGCAGATCGCGCTGGCGCTGGCCAGCGTGGTGGCGTCCTGGGCGGTGGTGCACATGGTTTTCATGCTGCGCTACGCCCGGCTCTACTACCTCGGGCCGGACGGCGGCGTCGACTTCAACCAGGACGAACGGCCCACCTACCTGGATTTCGCGTACCTCGCGTTCACGATCGGGATGACGTTCCAGGTGTCCGACACGGAGCTGACCGACAGCCAGTTCCGGTCGGTGGCGCTGCGGCACGCGCTGCTGTCGTACCTGTTCGGCGCGGTCATCCTGGCCAGCACGATCAACCTGGTGGCCGGCCTGGGCCGCTGACGGCCGCGGCCCGGCCGCCGGTCAGCCGCGGACCGCCCAGGCGCGGGTGATCGTCTGCTGGATCCGCCCGCCGGCGCCGTCGGCCGCCGCGACCCTGAGCGACACGAAGCCGTCCGAGTGGCGGGGGCGCGGTAGCAGCACCCAGAACTGTCCACTGTGGCCGGTCGGGAGCACCGCGGCGGCGGCCCAGGTCGTGCCGCTGTCGGGCGAGACCCAGACCTTGGCGTCGCTGATCCGGGACGCGGACGCGCCCGGGATGTGCCCGACGGTCAGCAGCATGGCGGTGGGCAGGCCGGCCCGGTTCAGCGGGTCCAGCGCGAGGCCGTAGCCCAGGCTGAGCAGCGGCAGCACCGTGGTGCCGCCGGGCCGTGGCCGGGCTGACCGCACTGTCCATTCCGTACTGGTCGATGTGGACAGTGGCCACCAGTCGGCGGCTCGGCTGACAGCGAGGTCGAGCTGGTAGGTGGCGGGGCGCGGGTCCAGCGGGAAGGTGCCCTGGCTGCTGCCCACCGAGCCGACCGGCTGGCCGTCGCGGAGCACCCGCAGGGTGGCCTGGTCGGTGCTGTCCAGCCAGGACCAGTGGCCCTGCGCGTCGACGAACGGCGGCAGTGTCACTGTGAGCGTGTCGGCGGTACGGGTGACCGTGCCGCCGAGAGCCACCGGCAGCGCGGCCGGCCGGGCCGGCTGCGCCCACCAGGTGTCGGCCAGCCGCTGCCCCGGCCGGTAGGTGGTCGGCGCCTCGAACGCGCCGGAGCCGAACGGCACCGCCGCCGAGGAGAACGCGTACACGTTGTGCTGCCACCGGGTGTCGCCTGTGGACACGTACTCGCGGCGGCGCAGCGGCGCGGGCATCTGGCGCAGGAACGCGAACGCGGTCGACTGCCACGGCCGCCACGAGTAGCGCACCTCGCCGGCCGGCCGCGGCTGGACGTCGCTGTGGTACGTGGTGTCCAGCGCGGCCAGGTTCCACGGTCCGACCGGGTAGCTGAACCGCGCCGGCATCCGGTCCGGTTCCGGGAAGATCAGGTCGTACTGGTAGGGGCTGACCACGACGCCGGTCAGGTCCATCGTGACCGGGCCCTGGCCGGTCAGCGCGAACAGCGCCTCGCCTTCGGCCTGCGTCATCGACAGGGACGGCGCGGTGTCCGGCGCGCCGGCGATGAACAGCTGGCCGGGGGAGTGGTTGAAGATCAGGATCAGCGCCGCCCCGGCCGCGGTCGCGTTGTGCATCTTCTCCAGGAACGTGATCTCGCCGCGGCGGATCAGCGCGACCTTGCCGCGCAGGTCCAGGCCGGCGAGGTCCTGCGTGCGGCCGAGCCCGGCGTACACCACCGGCAGCGTCCGGTGGCCGTCGAACTGCGGCGAGCCGACCGCGTAGAGCGCGTGCACCTCGGTCGCCGCCGGCCCGGTCGTGCGCAGCCGGATGACCGGCGCGCGCAGCGAGAACTGGCTGTAGAACTCGAACCGCCCGATCCGCACGGGGTCAGTGGGCGCGGCGAACGCGTGCCCGATCGGCGGGGTCAGCGTGAAGCTGTGCTCGTACGTGCCGCCGGTCGCGTCGGCCCGGTAGTAGTCCAGCGTGATCGTCGTCGGCTCGGTGGCGTCCGGCGTCCTGGGCACGATCTCGGTGGCCCGGCGGCCGTCGAGCACCACCGTGGTGTCGCCGCCGACATCCACCTCCGGCGCGTGTACCGCCGCCCCGTCCAGCGCGTACACGTTCGGCTCGTCGTAGGTGAACAGGTAGCCGAACAGCGCGTAGTGGCCGGGCGGCACCCGCAGCGTGACCGAGCCGTCGGTGAAGCCGATCAGGTCGGCCAGGTAGAGGTTCCGGTCGTCGACGTTCATCACGTCCAGGCTGCTGATACCGCCGGCCGGCCGGCCGTCCCGGGCGATGCCCCGGACCGTCAGGTTGTACCGGAGCGGCTCGCGGTAGAAGCCGACCGCCGTCCGGAGCGTGACGCCGCCCGGCGCGGCGGCCGTGACGTAGCCGCCGTAGAGGCCGGAGTCGCCGATGCGCGGGTCGACCGTGACCGACACCTGTCGCGTGCCGCCGGCCGGCACGGTGACCTGGTCCGCGCTCAACGCCAGCACGCCGGGTGCCGTCGCGGTGCCGTTCACGTCGGTCACGGCGGCGGTCAGCGCCAGCGTGACCGCGGCCGCGCCGGTGTTGCGGTAGCTGATCGTCTTGGTCACCGGTTGCATGCCGGCCTGCGGGTACGCGAAGAAGCCCATGCTCAGCGACGTGGTCTCGGTGACCACCGGCTGCGCGGTGGCGCGGGCCAGGTCGAGCCGGCCGCCGCCCTGCTGGAAGACCGAGTAGCCGGCGGCGGCCGGCGCGGCGGTGCCGACCAGCGCGGCCTTGACCTCGTCGGCGGTCCAGTCCGGGTGTTCCTGCACCAGCACCGCGGCGGCGCCGGCCACGTGCGGGGTGGCCATCGAGGTGCCGGACAGCGACATGTAGACGTCGTCCACCGGCTGGCCCAGCGTGCTGCCGGCGGCCTTCGCGGCGATGATGCCGACGCCGGGTGCGGTGATGTCCGGCTTGATCGCGGCGTCGCCCACCCGCGGGCCGCGGCTGGAGAACGGGGCGAGCGCGTCCTGCTTGTCGACCGCGCCGACGGTGAGCGCCCGGTCGGCGGTGCCGGGCGCGGTGACCGTCCAGTAGCCGGAGCCGTCGTTTCCGGCGGCCACCACGAACAGCGTGCCGTACTGGTCGGTGAGCCGGTTGATCGCCTGGCTGAGCGGGTCGGTGCCGTCGTTGTGGAAGCCCTGGCTGCCCAGGCTCAGGTTGGCCACCTTCGCGCCGTGCTGCGCGGCCCACTCGGCGCCGGCGATGATGCCGGAGTCGGTGCCGCTGCCGTTGTCGTCCAGCACCTTCACGTTCAGCAGGTCGGCGCCGAAGCCGATGCCCCGGCGTGCCCCGCCGGACGCGGCCCCGGTGCCGGCGATGATCGAGGCGACGTGGCTGCCGTGTCCGAAGTGGTCGGTGTCGGAGCCGGCGCCGGAGAAGTTGGCCGACGCGGTCACCTTGCCGGCCAGGTCGGGGTGGGTGCTGTCGATGCCGGTGTCCAGCACCGCGACCGGCACGCCGGCGCCGGTGAAGCCGGCCGCCCACGCCGCCGGTGCGCCCACCTGCGGCGCACTGTCCTCATCGGACACCCGCACCCGGTCGTCCAGCCAGACCTTGTCGATGCCGGCGAACAGGCCCGTGCTCGCCGCCCGGGGCCGCGGCGTGCGCGGGCCGGCCGGCGCGCCCGGGGTGGCTGGTGTGTCTGGTGTGGACGGTGCGGTCGGCCTGTCCTGCCGGGCCTGAGCGGCGATCGCCCTGCCGAAGCCGGCCGCGTCTACTTTGGACACCCGGGCGGCGGTGGCGCCGATGGAGCGCAGCCGCGCGGTCTGCCGCATCGCCGGAGGCAGCTGGCCGGTGCCGGCGCGGTAGCTCACGATCACCGGCACCGAGCCGCTCGACCGGTCGTCGTAGCCGGCCGCGACCAGCCCGGTCACGTCGAACAACTCCCGGTCCAGCCGGCTGCCGAGATAGCCGGCCGCGTCCGCCGGGATCACGTACAGCCGGCCGTCCCGCACCTCGGTCTGCATCGGCGGCGTCCGGCCGTCGTCGCGCGCCGCCGGCGCCACCGCCGCGGTCTGCCGGCCATCGCCCTGCACGGTCAGCCGCACCTTGTCGCCGGTGATCAGCGTGACGTCGTACCCGCCGGCGGCCAGCTTCGGGCCGCCCGCTGCCGCGCTCCCGGTGGTGCCGGCTGTGCCGGTGGTTCCGGCCGGGCTGGTGGTTCCGGCCGGGCTGGTGGCGATCGGCGCGGCGGCAGCGGGCAGCGGACCCTGGACGGTGGCGGTCGCGGCGGCGACGAGCCCGGCGGCGACGAGAGCGGGCAACCTGCGCACGACGTACCCCCTCCGGCTCCCTCCGGACGGCCGGCCGCGCTGGTCGGGCCCGGGGAACCGCGTCGAGCCTTACCCGGGGGACGGGATGGAGGCAAGGGTCAATTCCGGCGCACCGGGACAACGTCCGAAATCGGCGGCTATGCCTGTCTGGTTGCGGACAGCGCCCGCTCGGTCGGCGGTGCCCCCGGGGTGGCAGTTGGCCGCGGTGGCCGGTCAGCCGGGCTGGAAGACGGCGGCGAGGGCGTTCCAGCGGGCGATCTCGCAGCCGTCCACCCGGGAGTAGCTGGCCCGTACCGGCTGGCCGGCCCACACGCCGTCGATGGTGGCGGTCTGCGGGCCGCCGTAGATCTGCGTGCACATCGTGCCGGGCGGCACCGGCGCGAACGGTCGGGCCGCGCCGGCCAGCGCGGCGCGGGCGGCGGCCGGGTCGGGGTGGTCGCCGCCGGGCGGGTCGCCGGTCAGCGTCCACCGCGTCGGCTCGGTTCCCGGGCCGGTCCAGACGGTGATCTGCAGCCGATAGCTGAGCTGGCCCGGCGGGGGTGGCGTAGTGCCCATGAGGGCATCCTCCGCCATCGCGGCCCCCGGCGGACCTTCGCATCCACCGGCGCAGGTTGACGCGCGCCGCCATCCGATCGGGTCGGCTCGGCGCCGCCGGCCCGGCCGGGACGCCACGACCCCGGGCCGGTCGCCCCGCCGTGGCGAGGGACCGGCCCGGGTGTCGCTGGCCTACGGCCAGTTGCCGACAATCGGACCCGAGACGAAGGTCCCGGTGGTGGTGTTGGTATCGGTGTCGATCAGGAAGACCTGGGCGCGGATCTCGTCCTGACCGTTGTCCTCGTTGAGCCAGCTGCCGGGCACGACGATGTCGAAGTCGCCGCTGAGCCCGAACTCAGCACTCGCACCCAGGTTGATGAGCGGGACGGTGAAGAGGAACTCGGCGAGGCTGCCGCTGTCGTCGCCGCGGATCCAGACGACGAACGGGTCACCCGGGTCGCCCATGTACTCCTGGGCCTCCTCCAGGCTCATGTGTACGTCGATGCCGACAAGCACATCGAAGTTCCCGTTGCCGACCCCGTTGATCGTAAGACACAGGCTGCTGTTCGCAGGGCCAGTGCAGTTCCGGGCCGCGGACGCCGGGCCCGCCGTCAACCCGACGGCGCCCAAGACCACCGTCGCAGCGATCAGCAGCCGCAGCAGCCGGCGCTTGGTGTGGCCGCGGGGCCGGACGCCCATCGCGGTCGGATCGGTGATGGCCATGGTGGTCTCCTCCTGGTCGGGTACTGCCGTCGGACCGGCGTGCCGCACCTCGGCGGGACACGGCTGTGACACCCGCCGAACACCCTCCCCTGCTCCGCCGCGGCGGCTGGCCGGCGGCGGAGGAGGGGCTGACCGGGACGGCGGCCGGCTGGGGCTGAACGTGACAGAGCCCGTCTACGGTCCGACTACGCCCAGCTGAGACCGCAGGTCAGGACATGACCCAGTCCGGCGCCGGTGGCGGGCCTCGGCTCATCGAGTTCGGCGACTTTCCGCGATTTGGGCGACCTGAGGTACTACCGCAGGGCTTCGTCGCGTCTGCATTGACGGGTGTGTGTTGCGAGCGGGGCTGCCGTACTGAGGGGAGATGCCGGTGGGCGCGGGTTCGTCGTGCGTGGAGTTCGGGGTGCTCGGCCCGTTCGAGGTCACGGCTGGTGGCCGGGTGGTGGAGGTGGGTGGTCCGCGGCTGCGCGCGGTGCTGGCGTTGCTGGTGGCCGGTGGCGGCAGGGTGGTGAGCGTCGCGGCGTTGGTGGCGGGGTTGTGGGGTTCGCAGGGCCCGCCGGATGCCGACCGGACCGTGCGGGCGTACGTGTCGATGTTGCGCAGGGCGTTGCGGGCCGCGGGCGGCGGGGCGGCCGTGGACATGATCGTGACCCGCCCGCCCGGGTACGGGCTGCGGCTGGACCCGGACGGCCTGGACGCGGCCCGGTTCGAGCGGCTGGCCGCGTCCGGGCGGCGGGAGTTCGAGGCGGGGCAGCACGCCGCCGCGGCCGCGGGGTTGGCCGCGGCGTTGGGGTTGTGGCGCGGCGAGGCGTACGGCGAGTTCGGTCATGTCCCGGCCCTGCTCGGTGAAGGGGCGCGGCTGGAACGGCTGCGACTGGTCGCGCTGGGAGACCGGATTGACGCCGACCTGGCGACCGGGATGGGCGTGGAGTTGGTCGCGGAGCTGGAGGGCCTCACCGGGCGGTACCCCGGGCACGAGCGGTTGTGGGGGCAGCTGATGACCGTCCTGTACCGGGCCGGCCAGCAGGCGGACGCGCTGGCAGCGTTCCGGCGGGCCCGGCAGGTCCTCGTCGAGGAGTGCGGCGTGGAGCCGTCACCGGGCCTTGCCGAGATCCACCGGCAGGTGTTGGCTCAGGACCCTCGCCTGCTGCACCCGCGATCGGCCGGGTTGCGTGCCGCGGGGGTTCGCCCGGCGCAGCTGCCACCGTCGGTGCCGGCGTTCACCGCCCGCGTGGAGGAACTCGCTGCCCTGGACGAGGCCGCGGTCGGCGCGGGCCGGCCGTCGGCGGTGGTGATCTCGGCGGTGTCCGGCACGGCGGGGGTTGGCAAGACCGCGCTGGCCGTGCATTGGGCCCACCAGGTGGTCGACCGGTTCCCCGACGGGCAGCTTTACGTCAACCTGCGCGGGTTCGACCCGGGCGGGCAGCCGATGCCGCCGACCGAGGCCATCCGCGGCTTCCTCGACGCCCTCGGTGTATCGGCGGACCGGATGCCACCCACCCTGGACGCCCAGGTCGGCCTGTACCGCAGCCTCCTGAACGGCAAACGGATGCTGGTCGTGCTGGACAACGCCCGCGACGCCGAGCACGCCAGCGCACTGTTGCCCGGCACGCCGACCGCGCTGGCCGTCGTGACCAGCCGCAGCCAGCTCACACCGCTGGTCGCCGCCGGCGCGCGCCCCGTCACCCTCGACCTGCTGTCCCGCGTCGAATCCCGTGAGCTGCTGACCCGCCGGCTCGGCCGGGACCGGGTGACCGCCGAACCGGACGCCGTCGAGGAGATCATCGCCCGCTGTGCCAGGTTGCCGCTGGCGCTGAGCATCGCCGCGGCGCGCGCCCAGCAGTCCGGCTTCCCCCTCTCCACCCTCGCCGCCCACCTGGGCGAGGCCGGCCACCGGCTGGACGCGCTGGATGCCGGCGGCCTGACCACCCAGGTCCGCGCGGTGTTCTCCTGCTCCTACACCGCACTCACCGCGCCGGCGGCCCGTCTGTTCCGGCTGGTGGGCCTGCACCCGGGCCCGGACACTTCGGCCGCGGCGGCGGCCAGCCTCGCCGGCCGGCCGCTGCCCGAGGTCCGGCCGCTGCTGGCCGAACTCGTCCGGGCGAGCCTGCTGTCCGAGCACGCCTGCGGCCGCTACACGTTCCACGACCTGCTCCGCGCCTACGCCGGCGAGCTGGCCCGCCGGCTCGACAGCCCCGGCCAGCGGCGGGCCGCGACCGACCGGCTGATCGACCACTACCTGCACACCGCCGCGGCCGCCGACCGGCAGCTGGCACCGCATCGCCCCCCGCCAACCCTGCCACTCGCCCCGCCCGGGCCCGGCACCACCGCCGTGTCGCTCCCCGACTACGGGGAAGCACTGGCCTGGCTTGACGCCGAACACCCGGGCTTGCTCGCCGCTGTTCGGCACGCCGCCGGCACCGGGCGGGAAGTCCAGACGTGGCAGCTGAGTTGGGCCCTGGACACGTTCCTCTACCGCCGGGCCCACCTGACCGACCTGGCCAGCGTCTGGACGACCGCGCTGGCCGCGGCAACCCGCCTGGACAACCCGGCCGCCCGCGCCTACGGCCACGGTCGGCTTGCCCGCCTCGAGAGCCGGCTCGGCTGCTATCCCGACGCCCGTAGGCACCTCTACCACGCGCTTGACCTCTACACCCGGACCGGGGATCGGGTCGGGCAGGCCAACACCCACTTCGGCATGTCGTACCTGTTCGTCCTGCTAGGCCAGCCCGGGCAGGCCCGCTACCACATCCAGCAGGCTCTCACGCTCTACCGAGCCGTGGGCGACCGCCACGGACAAGCCGGTGCACTCATCACGTTGGGCTGGACCCATGCCCAACTCGGCGATCCTGAGCAAGCTCTCATCCATTGCACCCAGGCCCTCACCCAGTTCCAGAAGCTCGACAATTGCCTGGGCGAGGCCGACGCCTGGGACACCCTCGGCCAGATCCACCAACTGCTCGCCCACCACACCGAGGCCGCCGACTGCTACCAACGCGCCATCACCCGCTACCGCGACCTCGGTGACCGCTACCAGCAGGCGACCACCACCACGTACCTCGGTGACACCCACCAGGCCGCCGGCCGCTCCGATGACGCCCGCACCGCCTGGCAACTCGCCCTCGGTCTCCTCGCCGACCTCGACCACCCCGACGCCGACGCCCTGCGCGCCAAACTCGACGCCCTCGAGCAGGCCACACCGCCGCATCACCCTGAAGAACAACCGAATCCCGGAAGCCCCGACGCCCCTCGGCCACCCCGGTGAACTGTCCTCCGACCGGGCTGGCCGGCCCCGGCTGGTCGCCCGCCCGGGCGGTCGGGCGGTCGGGCGGCCGCCAGGGACAGGATTCGGATCTTCACAGGTTGCTCCCTGGACACGGGCCGGTGCGGACGTCGAGCCGACCGGCGGGGGTGACCAACGGACGGGCGCACGGTGGCACGCTGCGTCCACGGCACGGCCACGATCGGTTCACGCCGCTGGTCACGGCTACTGCCGAAGGTCAGGCGGCGGGTACGGAACGCCGGCCAGCGGCTGGGGCAGGGGCCCGGCTGGGGAACAAGCCCGGCCGGGCGGGGGCTGTAGCCGGGCATGAAGGCGATCACGTATTCCCAGACAGGTGGCCCAGACGTGCTGCGGTTGGTCGAGCGGCCGCTGCCGGAGCCGGGGCCGGGCGAGGTCAGGGTGAAGGTCGCGGTGTCCGGGGTGAACCCGACCGACTGGAAGCAGCGTGCCGGCGGCGGGCCCGGCCAGCCGGCGGCGTTCGCGCAGGTCGTGCCCAACCAGGACGGCGCCGGCACGGTGGACGCGGTCGGCGAGGGCGTCGACCCCGGCCGCGTCGGCCAGCGCGTCTGGCTGTGGGAGGCGTCCTGGCAGCGGGCGGACGGCACCGCGCAGGAGTACGTGGCCCTGCCGGCGGCGCAGGCGGTGCCGCTGCCGGCCGGCGCATCCTTCGATCTCGGCGCCGGCCTGGGTATCCCGGCGCTGACCGCGCACCGCTGCCTGACCGTCTCCGACCTGGGCCCGCGCCGGCTCGCCGAAGGCGCGCTGGCCGGCCGCACCGTGCTGGTCGCCGGTGGCGCCGGCGCGGTCGGCAACGCGACGATCCAGCTGGCCCGGTGGGCCGGCGCGACCGTGATCACCACGGTCAGCGGGCCGGAGAAGGCCGCGCTGGCCACCGCCGCCGGCGCCCGGCACGTGGTCAACTACCGCGACGGTGACGCGGCCGCGGCGATCCGGCGGCTGGCCCCGTCCGGGGTGGACATCGTCGTCGAGGTGGCCCCGGTCGCCAACGCCGAGCTGGACCTCGCGGTCGCCGGCCCGAACGCGACGGTCGCCGCGTACGCCGGAGGCGGCGACGACACGGTCGAGCTGACCGTGCGTGCGCTGATGGCCCGCAACATCCGGTTCCAGGGCGTGCTCGTCTACACGGTCCCGGCGCCGGCCAAGCAGGAGGCGGTGGCCGACGTGGCGGCGGCGGTCGCGGCCGGCGCGCTGCGCGTGGGCGCCGCGGCCGGCCTGCCGCTGCACCGGTTCCCGCTGGAGAAGACCGCGGACGCGCACGCCGCGGTGGAGGAGAACGCGGTCGGCAAGGTGCTGATCGACGTCGGCTGAGCCGGCGGCCGGCCGGCCCGGTTTTCCTTCAGCCGGCTGCCGGTGCGCCGATCCTCCGCTTGGGGTTCCTGAGCGTGTCGCCGGCGTGGGAGAGGACGAGAGATGCCCTCTCCTCGCCACCGCGCCGCCGCCGGCCTGGTCCGGCGGGGCGCGGTGGCGGTCTTCCGGCCCGCCGCTCTGGTGTTCCAGCCGGCCGCGGCGCTGGTCGGGCGGCTGCGGTACGCGCAGAAGTTCGCCGTGGTCGGTCTGGTTCTGCTGGTGCCGCTGGGTCTGGTCGCCAACGCGTACGTGAGCCTGCAGCGCGGCCAGATCGCGTTCAGCGCCAAGGAGCGGCGCGGCGTGGCGTACCTGCAGCCGCTGATCGCGCTTGTCGCGCACGCGGTCGCGGCCCGGCACGAGGCGATCGACATGCCCGGCGCCGACCGGGTGTGGCTGGACCCGGCGCTGACCGCCGAGATCCACGGCGACCTCGCCGGCCTGGCCACGGTCGACGGCCAGTTCGGTGCCGAGCTGCGGGTCGGCGCCGACTGGCAGGCCGCCCGCGGGCTGCTGCTCGCCGCGCTGGGCAGCACCGGGGCGGCGGACGGGCGCTACCGCGCGTTCAACGCGGCCGTCGACGCGTTGCTCGCGCTCGTCGTCCGGGTCGGCGACGCGTCGAACCTGACCCTGGACCCGGACCTGGACACCTACTACCTGATGGACACGCTGCAGTTCCGGCTACCGGTGCTGCTGGACGCGGCCGGCCGCAGCACCGACCGGGCCGCGCTCGCGGCCAGCCTGGGCAAGCCGGACCCGACCGTGATCATCGACCTCGGGCTGGCCAACGGCGTGCTGATCAGCACGCTGGCGAACGTCGACCGGGCTGTCCGGACGGTCGGCTCGAACACGCTGGACCAGCAGGTACGGCAGGTGACCCGGATCGGGTTCAGCGAGCTGGCGGCTGCCACCACCGCGGTCGAGGGCCGGCTGGCGGCGGCGGTGGCCACCAGCCGGTTCCGGGCGGTGCCGTTCGGCACCTCCGACCGGGCCCGGGTCGCCGCGGCCCGGTTGGCGACCATCACCGGGGCGGCCCTCGACCACCTGCTGCGGGACCGCATCGACCGGTTCGCCACCCGGGCGCTCCAGGTCGAGGTCGGCACCGGCGCGGCGGTACTGCTGGCCCTCTACCTGTTCGTCGGCTTCTACCTGTCGGTGTCCCGGCCGATCCGGCGGATCGTGGCCACCCTGCACGCGGTCGGCGACGGCGACCTCAGCAGCCGGGTCAGCGTGGAAACCCACGACGAGCTGAGCTACGTGGCCACCGCGCTGAACGAGACGGTGGCGCAGACCGAGATCGTCACCCATCGGTTGTCGGCGCAGGCCACCCAGGACCCGCTGACCGGGCTGCCGAACCGGGCATTGGCCCTGGACCGGCTGCAGCAGGCGCTGCTGCGCAGCCAGCGCAGCGGCATCCAGATGGCGGTGCTGTTCGTCGACCTGGACCGGTTCAAGCTGATCAACGACTCGCGTGGGCACGAGGCCGGCGACGAGGTGCTGCGCGCGGTCAGCGAGCGGCTGGCCGGCATGGCGCGGGACACCGACACGGTGGCCCGGCTGGCCGGCGACGAGTTCGTGGTGATCAGCGAGGGGCTGACCGTCGGTACCGAGGCGGTGCGGCTGGCCGAGCGGATCGTGGCCGCGCTCAGCGCCCCGATCCCGATCCGGTCCGGCGGCGAGCGGGAGGTCAGCGTCGGCGCCAGCGTCGGGATCGCGATCACCAGCGGCGACACCGCGCTCGAGCCGGAGGACCTGCTGCGGGACGCGGACGTCGCCATGTACCGGGCCAAAGAGCGCGGCCGCGGCCGGGTGGAGGTGTTCGACGACGCGCTGCGGGTCGCGGTGCAGCGCCGTATGGAGACCCAGCAGGACCTGCGCCAGGCCATCGGCGGCGGCCAGCTGCGGGTGTTCTACCAGCCGATCGTCGACACCCGGGCGGGCCTGCTCGTCGGCGTCGAGGCGCTGGTCCGCTGGCAGCACCCCAGCGCCGGCCTGCTGGGCGCCGGCGAGTTCCTGGACGTCGCCGAGGAGACCGGCCTGATCATCCCGCTCGGCGCGGCGGTGCTGGCCGAGGCGTGCCGGCAGAGCGCGGCGTGGCGGGCCGGCCGGCCCGGCTGCGAGCGGCTGCACGTCGCGGTCAACGTCTCCAGCGCGCAGTTCGGCCACCCGTCGTTCGTGCCGACGGTCGCGGCCGTGCTGGCCGACAGTGGCCTGACCCCGGACGCGCTCTGGCTGGAGATCACCGAGACCAGCATCATGGCCGACGCGGCGGTGGTGGGCAGCACGCTGACCGCGATCCGGGCGCTGGGCGTACACCTGGCCATCGACGACTTCGGCACCGGCTACTCCTCGCTGGCCTACCTGCGCCGGTTCCCGGTCGAGATGCTCAAGATCGACCGTTCGTTCGTCGCCGGCCTCGGGCAGGACCGCGAGGACGAGGCGATCGTGGCGATGATCGTCAGCCTGGCCCGGACGCTGGACCTGGCGATCGTCGCGGAGGGGGTGGAGACCGCCGAGCAGCTTGAGCTGCTGCGCCGGCTGGGCTGCGAGACGGTGCAGGGCTACTACTTCGGCCGGCCGGTCGCCGCGGACCAGCTCTGGGCCGCGGCCCGGCCCGCGCTCGTCCCCTGAGTCGGCGACCGGTGGTCAGCCCAGGTGAGCCGTGGTCAGCGGGGTGGGCCGGCGGCGATCCGGCTCCGGGCGGTGGCCAGGCCGCCGCGCCACCAGCCGAACGCCTCGATCCACCACGTCAGCCCCACCTCGGCGTACCCGGCCACGGTGGCGGTGTCGCCCGGCTCGGTGCGGCCCTCCAGCGCGACGTCGATCGGCGCGGCGGCCGGCTCGCGGTGCTCGCCGACGTAGGCCAGCACCTCGGCCAGGGTCGCCGGCGGCATCGTCTGGCCCGACCCGTAGTCGCGGTGGGTCGGCATCACGCCGTCCCACCTGGCGGCGCGGCGGAACGGCCGGCGGGACGGCCAGCTCCCGCCGATCCAGACCGGCACCCGCGGCCGCTGCACCGGCGTCAGCGACATCTGGACGCCGTCGACGGTCAGCCGTTCGCCCCGGTGCGTCACCGGGGTGCCGGACCACAGCGCGTCGATGACGGTCAGGCTCTCGTCCATCAGGTCGGCGCGGGCCCGCGGGTCGGCGTCTTCGCCGAACCGGCTCCACTCGTCCGGGTAGGAGCCCAGCGCCGCCCCGAACACGGCCCGGCCGCCCGACAGCACGTCCAGCGTGGCGGTCTCGGCGGCGAGCTGCGCCGGCCGGCGGCGGGCCACCGCGTTCACCATGACCCCGAGCCGGACCCGGCCGGTCACAGCGGCGGCCGCGGCGGTCACCACGGTCGGGTTCGCCACCGGCCAGGACGGGTCACGCCAGAGCAGGTGATCCCAGAAGAACACGCCGTCCCAGCCGGCCGCGTCGGCCGCCCGGGCCAGGTCCACGAGTGCCACCGGGTCGCCGAACTCACCCATGGTCGGCAGACCCACCGCATAGGAGACGCGTCCAGTCACCACGGCAGCCTAGTCTGGAGCGCTCCGGCGGCGCCGAACCGTCGGACGGATCGCTACTGACCGTGAGGGGGACGCTCCGAGTGCCGGCGCGCGAGGATGAACTGGTCCGCGAACAGCAGTACGTGGCCACGCTGTACGCCCGGCTGGACGAGCTGCGCGAGCAGACCACGCTGCGGTTGCGTGAGATCCGGCTGGCCGGGGCGAGCGGGACGCACCAGTCCCGCTCGGAGCGGGACGCGTTCGCGACCCGGCACGAGGACCGGCTGGCCCAGCTGAACGCGGTGGACTCGGGGCTGTGCTTCGGCCGGCTGGACTTCGACAGCGACGAGCGCTACCACATCGGCCGGATCGGGCTCACCGACTCCGGGCACGACACGCTGCTGGTGGACTGGCGGGCTCCGGCGGCGCAGCCGTTCTACCGGGCCACTCCGGCCGAGGCGCTCGGGCTGCGGCGCCGCCGGCACCTGCAGACCAGGGGCCGGCAGGTGCTCGGCGTCTCGGACGAGGTGTTCGACCTGGAGTCGCTGACCGACGCCGACCGGGCCACGCTGTCCGGCGAGGCGGCGCTACTGGCCGCGGTCTCCGCGCACCGCACCGGCCGGATGTCGGACATCGTCGCGACGATCCAGTCCGAACAGGACCGGGTGATCCGCTCCGGCCTGTCCGGCGTGCTGGTGGTGCAGGGCGGCCCCGGCACCGGCAAGACCGCGGTCGCGCTGCACCGGGCCGCCTACCTGCTCTACACCCACCGGCAGCGGCTGCGCGGCTCGGGCGTGCTGGTGGTCGGGCCGAACCCGGTGTTCCTCCGCTACATCGAGC
>JBBWZH010000037.1:0-5744 GCA_039648995.1 Mycobacteriales bacterium | reverse complement strand
CCGTTCAGCCGGAACGCCGCCCCGGTGGAGCTTGGGAGGCTTCAATGCGGATGCGTTCCAGGATGGCGCTGCGGTGGCCGGCGGCGGCACGCCGGACCACCGTCCTGTCGGCGGCGGCGCTGCTGGTGACGGTCGCGTCGGCCGGGCCGGCCTCGTCGGCACCGGCCGCGGCGCCGCCCGCGACCACGGCCGCCGCGGCGACCGTCGACTGGACCGACTGCGGCGGCGGGCTGCAGTGCGGGACGGTGGCGGTGCCGCTGGACTACCGGCACCCGGACGCGGACACGATCTCGATCGCGCTGATCCGGCTGCCCGCGGCGGACCAGGCGAACCGGATCGGTTCGCTGTTCATCAACCCGGGCGGGCCAGGCGGGTCCGGTGTGGCGCTGGTCCGGCAGGCCGGGGCGACGCTGCAGCAGCTGTACGGCAACCGGTTCGACGTCGTCGGGTTCGACCCGCGCGGGGTGGGCGCGAGCACGTCTGTGCGCTGCTTCGCCGACGCGACGCAGCAGGCCCTGTTCTACGCGAACGAGGAGCGGTTCCCGGTCGGGTCGTTCGCCGAGCGGCGGTTCGAGGCGAAGCTGGGCCTGTTCACCAGCGCCTGCGGGGCCCGCTCGGGCGGTCTGCTGCCGTACCTGTCCACCGAGTTCGCCGCCCGCGACCTGGACCGGCTGCGCGCCGCGGTCGGCGACGAGCGGCTGACCTACCTCGGCCTCTCGTACGGCACCGCGCTCGGCGCCACGTACGCGAACCTGTTCCCCGGGCGGGTGCGCGCGCTCGTGCTCGACGGGGTGACCGATCCGACCGCGTACACCGGCGACGTGATCGACTGGCTGGCCGGCTCGCTGGCCGACACCGAGAAGGTGCTGACCGGGTTCGCCGCCACGTGCGCGGCGGCTGGGCCGGCCCGGTGCGCGCTGGCCGGCAAGGGCGACGTGCGGCAGCGGATCGCGCGGCTGCTGGCGAAGCTGCGGCAGGCGCCGGTGCAGGTGCCCGACGCGCCCGGGGTGCCGACGCTGGTCAGCTACCAGACCACGCTGGGCGCCATCTTCAGCTCGCTCTACAGCACTGTGATCTGGCAGCCGCTCGCGGCCGCGCTGGTCGCCCTGGAGCGCGGGAACGGCTTGCCGCTGCTGCAGCTCTTCAGCGCATCGGCCGCTCCGCCGTCCGGCGACTACGACAACACCGCGGACGCGCAGGCCGGCATCCTGTGCACCGACGGCACCTCGCCGCGGGACCCGGCCCGGTGGCCGGGGTTCGTGCGGCGGCTGAGCCGGATCAGCCCGACCGGCGGCCCGGTCCTCGGCTGGCTCAACGCGCTGCCGTGCGCCACCTGGCCGGCGCGGGCGGTGTCCCGCTACACCGGGCCGTGGAACGCCCGCACCGCGCACCCGGTGCTGCTCGTCGGCGTCACGCACGACCCGATCACCCCGCTGGCGAGCGCGCGGAAGCTGGCCCGGCTGATGGGGCCCAGCGCGGTGCTGCTCACCCACGACGGCTTCGGTCACAGCTCCTTCGGCCAGCTCAGCAGCTGCACCCTGGCGACGGCCGCGCGCTACTTCGCGACCGGGGCGCTGCCGGCGCCCGGAACGGTGTGCACCGCCGACGAGCCGCTGTTCCCGGCCCCGGGCAGTGGCCCGACGGCCACCTCGGCGAGCCCCGCCGCCGCGGCGGGCCGCCGGATGCCGTACCCGGTCACGCTGCCGCCCGGGCTCTGACCGCCAGCCGGCCGGCGGTGCCCCTACGCCACCGCCGGCCGGCCGCGCCAGCCCCCGCCAGGGCTGGCACGGCCCGCAGGACGGACACATGGTCGACCGGCCAGCTCGCGGCCCATCGGGGGCCGTCCAGGACGATCGGGTCGGAGCGTGCCGCGGTCACCGGTCGCAACGGGGCAGGCATGGGCGGTGACGGGGCCTGCCGGTCGTCCGGTCCGGAACCCGGTTCGGCGCTGTCGGTCCGCCGCGGCTGGCTATGCTCGCCGCCATTGGGGCGGCACGTCGAGGCAGGGGGACATGCAGGCCAGCAGGTGGCGGGACCGGCGGGAGCCGGAGTCCCGGAAGCACGACTCCAGCCCGCGCCCGCCCGTGGTGGACGGCTTGGTCGACATCCGGCCGCTGGGTCGAGGCGGGTTCGGCCTGGTCTTCCGCGCCTGGCAGGTGGGGCTGGACCGGGAGGTCGCGCTCAAGGTGGACAGCCGGGTGCTGACCGAGGAGCGGGACCGGCGGCGGTTCCTGCGCGAGGCCGGCGCCGCGGGTCGGCTGTCCTCGCATGGCCACATCGTCCCGGTGTACGACGCCGGCGTGGCCGACGACGGCCGGCCGTACCTCGTCATGGAACTGTGCCGGGGCGGTTCGCTGGCTGACCGGGTACGCAGGGACGGCCCGATGCCGGCCGACGAGGTCCGCCACATCGGGCTGGGGATCGCCGACGCGCTGGCCGCCGCGCACGCGATCGGCATCCTGCACCGCGACGTCAAGCCGGGCAACATCCTCACCGACCAGTACGGGGTGGCCAAGCTCGCCGACTTCGGCCTCGCCGCGGCGCTCGACGCGAGCGGGGACTCCAGCGTGAGCCGGGAGACGTTGACCCCGGCCTTCGCCCCGCCCGAGGCGTTCGCGTTCGCCCGCCCCAGCGCGCCGGGCGACGTGTACGGGCTGGCGGCCACCCTCTACACGCTGCTCGCCGGCTACCCGCCGCGGATCCTGTCCTGGCCGCCGGCGTCGCTGGCGGAGCTGACCGCCAGCCTGCGCAGCCCGGTCGCGCCGGTACCCGGCGTGCACCCGGACCTGCTCGCCGTGCTGGACGCAGCGCTGCACCCCGAGCCGGAACGCCGCACGCAGACGGCCGCGGCGCTGCGGGACGCCCTAGCCGCGGTACCGGCCACCGCCGGCGCCCCGGCGGACACCCGCGGCCGGCCCCCCGGTGCCGCCACCACGACCGGCCCGACCGACCGGCTCGCCGCCGCCCCGACCGGCCTCACCGACCGGCTCGCCGCCACCACGACCGGCCCGACCGCCCGGGTCGATGTCACGGCACGGGCGGATCAGCCGCCGCACGCCGCCCGGTCCGGCCGCCGGCGGTCCGGCGGCTCTCGCGGGCGGGTCATCGCGATGGTCGTCGCGCCGGTACTGGTGATCGCGGCCGCGGTCGGCGTGATGTTGCTGCACCGCGCGTCGGGCACCGGCGGCAGCCCGCCGGCCGGCTCCGCCACGGTGACGCAGACACCGTCGCCTACCCCGTCCGCCGCCGCCGGCCTACCCGCCGCGCTCGTGTCGTGTGGGCGATCCACCGGCGGCGCGCTGTGCCCGACGATCCCCCTCTGCTGGGGGGACCTGGTCGACAACGGCGGCCGCCGGGCCGAGACCGCCACCACCAGCTGCGGCACGTCGCACCGCTGGGAGGCGTACGCGGCGGGCCGGCTGCCCGCCGACGCTGTCGACGTCACCACCACCGAGCGCAACGCCCGGCCGGAGGTCACCCGCGTCTGCACTGCTGCCCGCGAGCGCGACCGCACCCGCCCCGGCGCCGACACCACCGCCTGGGCGCGCGACGTCCAGCCGATGGCGATCCCCGGCTACGGCGAGTTCTTCTTCTGCGTCGCCGCGGACCACACCGGCCACCCGCCCGCCGCCCCGGTCTTCATCACCGGGCCCTGACCGCGTGGCTCCTGCCGCGCAGCTGCCGTAGCTGCCGTACCACCGGCTGATCGAGGCGGCTACGCCGGCCCGGCCCGGCGGGTGACCCCGGTGTCGGCGGTGGCTACGGCGATGAGCCCGGTCAGGGCGGCACGGGAGGCGGCGAGGTCGGCCATGCCGGCGTCGATCCGGCGCGTTCCTCGCGCAGCCGCCCGACCAGCCGCTCGCCGCACTGCGGCGGGCGGACCAGATCTTCGCGGGCACAGGCCGGGAATTGGCCGATGGTGCCGGTGGACAGGCCGGCCGCGAGCAGCCGCCGGATCCAGGCGACAGTGGCGATGTCGGCGTCCTGGTAGTCGCGGTAGCCGTTGGGGTGCAGCAGGCCCTGCCGCACGTCTTGCGCAGCAGCCAGGCGCCGCCGGCGAACCAACGCGCGGCCGGGCCCGCGCGGGGCCCGGCCACGGCGGGGTGAGCGTCAGGCGACCGTGCAGAGGGCGCCGTTCAGGTTGAACCTGGCGGGGTCGGTGTTGCCGCCGCTGTAGCTGGCCTGGAAGCCGAAGCTGACCGTGCCGCCGGGCGGGACAGTGCCGTTGTAGCTGGTGTTGTGCACGAGGACATCGGCGCCGGCCTGGGCGGCGACGCTGTTCCACGCGGACGCGATGTGCTGGCTACCGCTGAACGTGAAGGCCAGCGCCCAGGCGGTCAGCTGGGCGCTGCCGGTGTTGGTGATCGTGATGTCGGCGCTGAAACCGGACGGCCACGAGGCGGCCACCCGGTAGGACACCGGGCAGGCCGCGAGGCCATCCGCTGGCGGGACCGCCACGGTCGAGGACTGCACCGGGCCGGTCGGCGGCGGCGCGTCGGACGGGTCGACGGGCACCGTCGGGGCAGCGGACCCGCTCGGATCGGTTGACAGGGTCGGGTCCGCGGGCCCGGTCGGGTCCGCGGGCGTCGTCGGGTCGTCCTCGTCCGGCGGGGCGTTGTCCGGCGGCGGCACCGGGCGCTTGTAGTCGGTGCCGGCGCAGTCACGCTTGAGGGCGTTCTCCTGGCCGACCAGGTCGCTCTTGAGGATCTTCAGGTCGGTCTCCGCGTCGTTCATCGCCAGTTCCTGATCCAGCAGGGCCGTGGGGCTCCCGACGCCGACGCCCAGCGCCTTCTTGGCGGCGGCGTACATTGCCTTCCGGACGGCGAACACCGTCGTCTGCTGCTCGACCAGCGCGGCGATCCGGTTGTAGTCCAGCGCCAACGCCTTGCACTTGTCGCCCTTGCCGGCGTTGCTCAGCCCCAGGTAGCAGGCCGCCTCCGCGTACATGGCCGCAGCCAGCTTCGCCTGCCCGACGGCCAGGGACCAGGCGCGCTCCAGCACGTCCCCCTCCGACCCGGCACCCCTCCGCGCGTTCTCCTTGAACACGTCGTACAGATCCTTGAGCGCCTTGCTGTTCTTCTCGGCCCCCTCCCGCAGCAGGGTCTCCTTGCGGCACGGCATGCCGTCGGCGGCCGGCTGGAAATCGACCTTCGGGAAGACCGGCGCGACGGCCACCGGGGTCTCGGGGTCCGGTGCGGCCTCGGCTCCCGCGGTCGCCCCGAACGGGCCGGTGAGTAGTAGCCCTACGGCGGCGAGTACGGCCACCAGGGTGACGGCGGCCCCCCGGCCGGGTCGGGCGTGCAGACGTACGAACATGCGGTCCCCTCCCACGAGCTGGCTGCGCCCAGACATCGGGCACCCAGACATCGGCGCGGGCGCCGGCACGGATCACCGCGGTCGGGCAAGATCACCCGAACGGGGCCAGCCGGCGGCTCAGCCGTCCCCGGCCGGTATGCCGGCCCGGGGCGATGGCCCGAGCAGGAACATCAGTGCGAGCGCGACGGTGAGCAGCACGGCGGCCAGCGGCGAGGCGAGCGCGACCGCCGTCGCGCCGGCATAGGCGGCCAGCCCGAGCAGGTACCGCACGTCGACATCGCGGATGAAGGCCGGCTGCACGCCGTCGACGAGCAGGCCGGCGTCCGAGACACGGCGCCAGATCAGGTTGAACGCGACCGCGTTCGCGGTCAGCGTGCCGCCGTAGAGCAGCACCGCGGTGCGGGCGTCCGCCCCGCTGGTGTGCTCAG
>JBBWZH010000035.1:0-3246 GCA_039648995.1 Mycobacteriales bacterium | reverse complement strand
CGCCGTCGCCGAGCACCGCCGCGTCCAGGAACTCGGCGATCGGCTCCGGGTTGAACGCGGCGTGCCCGCCGGCGATCACCACCGGCTCGTCGGTGCGGTCGGTCGCGGTCAGCGGGATGCCGGCCAGATCGAGCGCGGACAGCAGGTTCGTATAGCCCAGCTCGGTCGAGAACGAGACGCCGAGCAGGTCGAACGCGGCCACCGGCCGGTGCCCGTCGACGGTGAACTGGCCGATGCCGTGCTCGCGCATCAGCGCTTCCAGGTCGGGCCAGACCGTGTACGTCCGCTCGGCCAGCGTGTCCGGCCGCTCGTTCAGCAGCTCGTAGAGGATCATCACGCCCTGGTTCGGCAGGCCCACCTCGTACGCGTCCGGGTACATCAGGCACCACCGCACGTCGGCGGCGTCCCAGTCCTTGACGACGCTGTTCAGCTCGCCGCCGACGTACTGGATCGGCTTCTGCACCCGCGGCAGCAGCGGCTCCAGCCGGGGGAAGAGCGACTCGACCGTCATGAACCCCAGCCTAGGGCGTCAGAGCCGGCGCTCGACCTCGCGGTGCCGGCGGTGCACGTTCAGCAGCAGGCCGATGGCCATCCAGTTGGCGAACATCGACGACCCGCCGTACGACACGAACGGCAGCGGCAGGCCGGTCACCGGGGTGATGCCCAGCGTCATCCCGATGTTGATGAACGTCTGGAAGGCGAACCAGCAGGCGACGCCGGTCGCCACTAATCGGCCGAACAGGTCCGGCGACCGGGCGGCGAGTTGCAGCGCGCGCCACAGCAGCACGCAGAACAGCAGGATGATGCCGCCGGCGCCGGCGAACCCGAGCTCCTCGCCGGCCACCGTGAAGACGAAGTCGGTCTGCTGCTCCGGCACGAACCTCCCGTTGGTCTGGGTGCCGTGGAACAGCCCGGTGCCGAACAGCCCGCCGGCGCCGATCGCGATCCGGGCCTGGGTGACGTTGTACGCGGCGCCCTGGGTATTGGCGTCCGGGTTCGCGAACACCTTGAACCGGTCGAGCTGGTAGCCCTGCAGCATGTGCAGCTGCACGGCGGCGACCACGACCAGCACGCCGGCCAGCACCAGCCCGAGCAGCCAGCGGGCCGACACGCCGGCCACCGCGAACACGCCGAAGAGGGTGAAGACGAACACCATCGCGGTGCCGGCGTCGGGTTGCAGCATCACCAGCCCGAGCGGGACGGCGGCCAGCGCCAGCACCAGCGGCACGTCGGCGGAGTGGTTGTGGTACTCCTGGGTGCGCCGCTCGGAGATCACCATGGCCATCCCGACGACCAGCGCGACCTTGGCGAACTCCGACGGCTGCAGCTGGAACCCGCCGCCGATGACGATCCAGGAATGCGCGCCGTTGATCGTCGAGCCGATGACCAGGACCGCGACCAGACCCAGGCACGACCCGACATAGATGACCGGCGCGTACGCCCGCAGCATCCGGTAGTCGACGACCGCGACCAGCGCGCACAGCCCCAGACCGATCACCAGGTTGACCAGGTGCCGCTTGAGGTCCGCCTGCGGGTCCCGGCCCGCGTCCAGCAGCCGCGGCCGGGTCGCCGACCAGACCAGCAGCGAGCCGATCACCGACAGCGCCAGCGCCGAGCCGAAGATCGGCCAGTCCAGCCGCCGCCACAGCCCCGGCTTCTCCGGCGGGCCTCCCGTCCCCGCCAGCCGCCCGAGCCCGGTCACGTGGTCATCGGGTGAACCGGCGCGGCGTGGTGGGCGCGGTGGCCGGCGGCTCGGTCGGCGCGTTGCCGGCCGGCGCGCCCGGGGTGGACGCGCCGCCGATCGCGCGGGCGGCCGGGGCGCCGAAGGTGGCGACCTTGGGCAGCCCGCGCGGCACCTGCCCGCCGGGCAGCGCGGCCTTCTTCCCGTTCAGCCCGTAGATGCCCTCGTAGATCTGCCGGACCAGCGGGGCGGCCGCCTGCGAGCCGAGGCCGGCCTGCTCGACCATGCCGACGATGACGTACTTCGCCTTGCCGGCGGCGCCGGCCGGGGCCCAGGAGGCGAACCAGGAGGTGTCCTGCTTGCCGAACACCTCGGCCGTCCCGGTCTTGCCGCCGACCGGCAGCCTGTCCAGCGGGAAGCCGCCGAAC
Organism: Mycobacteriales bacterium; assembly: GCA_039648995.1. Lineage (GTDB taxonomy): Bacteria > Actinomycetota > Actinomycetes > Mycobacteriales > CADCTP01 > JBBWZH01. The sequence continues at coordinate 1,137 of JBBWZH010000035.1, read as the reverse complement.
GCGACCGCCCCGGAGGCCCCGTTCGCCGGCGTGAACGCCAGCGAGTTGCGGATGTAGTCGAGCACCTGGCCGCTGACCGGCACCTTGCCGCGCGACTTCGGCGTGATCTGCCGCACCACCTTGCCGGTCGGGCCGATCACCGCGCGGCCGATCGTCGGCGCCCACACCGTGCCGCCGTTCACCAGCGCCGAGTACGCGATCGCGAGCTGCAGCGGGCTGACCGTCGTCTCGCCCTGCCCGATGGACAGGTCCGCGGCGTCGCCGATCCGGAACCGCCAGCCGTCGGTGCAGTTCTCCCTGGCCAGCCGGGTCAGGAAATCGCGCCGGGCCGGGTCCGCGACCTCCGGGTAGCCGCGCGCCCCGTCGGCGCAGTACTGCTTCTTGTCGGCGTCCCAGCGCTGCTTGAGGAACGCCCGGTCGACGATCCGGCCCGCGGTCTGCTCGCCGCCCGGCAGGTCGATGCCCGGGTCCGAGCCGAAGCCGTACTTGCGGGCCATCGCCTGCAGCGCCTCCGCCGGCTTCTGCCCGGCGTCCACCCGGGCCTGGTCGCCGTACCAGTCGGCCATCGCGAAGCCGTAGAAGATCGTGTCGCAGGACTTCGCCAGCGCGACCCGCAGGTCGATGCTGCCGGCGATGCCCTCCCCCTCGAAGTTGGTCTTCTTCTGGTTGCCGACCTGCACGAAGCCCGGGCAGGAGTACGAGCCGTCCAGCTTGGTCCGCCCGGACATCACGTCCGCCGAGGCCGTCGACAGCTTGAACGTCGACCCGGGCGCGAACTGCCCGGCTACCGCGCGGGAGACCAGCGGCGTGCCGGCGGCCGGGTCGGTCAGCGAGGCCAGCTCCTTGGCGCTGATGCCGCCGACGAAGGCCGTCGGGTCGTACGTCGGGTAGCTGGACAGCGCGACGATGCGGCCGGTCTGCGGGTCCATCACCACGGCGGCGCCGGACGGGGCGGCGAACGTGGCGTGGTTGTTGAACGGGTCGGTCTCGGTCCGCCGCTTGGCGATCTCGTCGGCCACCGCCTTGTCGGCCACCGCCTGCACGTTCCGGTCGATGCTGGTCACCAGCGTGTTGCCCTGGCTCGGCGAGGTCTCCGAGATCGTGCCGAGCACGGTGCCCCGGTTGTCGACGGCGACC
>JBBWZH010000015.1:0-31341 GCA_039648995.1 Mycobacteriales bacterium | reverse complement strand
GCGGGCTGGTGCTCGCCGGGCAGGCCACCGGGGGGGCCGCGCTGGTGCTGGCCGGCGAGGTCAGCGAGCCGGCGCTGCTGCTGTGCTGGGCGGCCGGCGCGGCGCTGGCGGTCGGCTGCGTGCCGGTGGGCGACCGGCGTCGGGTACCCGGCCGGTCCGGAGCCTGGCGCTGGCTGGTCGAGGGCCGCGCCTACTGGCCGCGCCTCCTCTGCCAGGACATGGCCCGGGGCGGCGCCGGCCACGCGGCGGTGCTGCTGGCCGCGGCCGCCGCCGGCACCGTCGTGGCGGCCGGCGTCCGTGCCGCGCTGCTGCTGCTCGCCCCGTTGATCATGGTGCAGCAGGCGGCCGCCTACTTCGCGACGGCCGAGGCGACCCGGGTGTGGCCGGCCCGGCACCGGCGGTTCGTCGTGGTCTGCCAGGCCGGTTCGGTCGCCGCCGGCGTGGCGTGGCTGCTGGTGCTGGCGCTGGTCCCCAGGCCGGCCCTGGCGGTGCCGCTGGGCGCGAACCTGCCCGCGGGGCTGGCCGCGTTGCCGGGGATGGCGCTGTTCTCGATCGGTGCCCTGCTGCTGGCCGCGCCGGTGGCGGCGCTGCGCGGGTCCGGGCACGTGCCGGCGGGGATGGCGCTGGGGATGGCGCTGATGCCGGTGCTGCTGGCCGCGCCGACGCTGGTCGCGGTCCGCGGCGGCACCGCGGCCGAGGTGGCCGGCGCGTTCGGCGCGGCCGGCGTGCTCTCCGCGGTCGCCTGGACGGTCGCCTGCGCGACCTTGCCGCGCCCGCGCCACGAGGTCCTCGGGCCGGGCGTCCCGGCTGCCCCGCTGTCCCACCTGATCGGCGGCACCCGTGCCGGCTGACTCCGCCCGCGCCCGCGCCGGCGCCGTGGCCGGGACTGGGGCGGTGCTGCTCAGCCTGGGTGGCGGGAAGTGGGGGGCGTACCTGGGCCTGCCCCCGGTGTTCCCGATCGACATGCTGCTGCTCGCCGCCGGTGCGCACGCGCTCGCCGGTGCGCTGCTGCGGCCATCGGGCGGGCGGCCGCGGGCCTGGCCGGGCTGGCCGCTGGCCGGGTTCGTGGCCTACCCGATGGTCCGGTTCCTGCTCGGTCCGGACCACTCGCTGACCGCGGTCCGCGACCTGGCCCCGTACGGCTACGGGGTGGTCGGGTTCCTGGCCGCCTGGTCGGTGGCCGGAAGCACGCCGGAGCAGCGGTTGCGGACCCGGCGGCTGGTGGACGTGGCGCTGCTGTTCCATCTGGCCTGGGTGGCCCTGGTGCTGGCCCGGCCGCAGCTGCCGGCGCGATTGCCGCTGATCAGCGCGGCGCAGGGGCTGCACCTGCTGGACATCCGGTTGGCCTCGGACGGCACAGTCGTCGGGGTGACCGCGGCGCTGTACTTCCTGCGGCTGGTCCGGGACGGCCGCCGGCGCAACTCGGTGGTGCTGGTGGTCGCGCTGTGGGAGGTGCTGATGATGGCGTCCCGCGCGTCGTTGCTGAGCACGGCGGCGGCGCTGGCGGTCACGTTCTGGCTGGGTTGTGTCCGGGCCGACGCGTCCATCCGGGGGCGGCGGCGCAGGCTGGCGCTGCTCGGTCTGCTGCCGGCCGGGCTCGCGTTCGCGGTCGTGGTGGTGCCGCGCACCACGCCCGGCTCCAAGCTGCTGTCCAGCGCGGGCCTGGCCGCCGCGAACAGCACCGAGGACGAGCTCGGGCTCGGCACCCGGCACGGCCGCGACCTGGCCTGGGCCGCGATCCGGGAGTACATCGCGCAGACCCACCACCGCGGGCTGGGGGTCGGGTTCGGGCCGGACTACCTGGCCGAGTCCGGGGCCCGCGAGCCGCTGGGCAACAGCGACCTGCTCCGGCTGCCGCACAGCTTCGCGATCGGCGTGTACGCGCGGCTGGGCGTTGTCGGGGTGGCCGCCTTGGCGTTGCTGGTGCTGGCGCTGGTCGCCGCGACGGTCCGGCTGCGGCGGGTGGCCGGGTCGGACGACCTGCTGCTGCTGGCCATCGTGCTGCCGGTCGCGTTCCTGGTCAGCGGCTCGGTCGGGGTGCAGATCGAGTCACCGTTCGGCGCGGTGCCGTTCTACTGGTGCCTGGGGCTGCTGCTGCAGCGCGCCCGGTCCAGCTGGCCGGCGGCACCTGCCGGCCCGGCGGATCGCGGCGCCGATGCCACCGCCGGGGAACCGGCACCGGTCGGGGCGGACGTCGAGGCGGGGTGAGCTGGCCGCCAAGGGTGCACTACTCTGAGTACTTGCCTGACTGCACACAGTGTCGAGAGTGATGGGAGACGAATCGGCGTGCACGCTCTCGAGCTTCTCCCCCCGCCGGTGCGCAGGCTCGGCCGGCACACCCTGCAACGCTTCGGGCTCGCCATCGACCTGGACCCGTTCCCCCAGCGGCTGGTCCGACTGTGTGTCGCGGCCGGGGTCGATGTCGTCGTGGACGTCGGCGCGAACGCGGGTCAGTACGCCGAGGTGCTGCGTACCGCTGGCTTCGCGGGGCGGATCGTGTCCTGCGAACCGCTGTCCGCGCCGTACCGGAAGCTGGCGGCGGCCGCCGCGCGGCACCGGACATGGGAGACCGTCCATACCGCGCTGGGCGATCGGCATGGCACCGTTCGCGTGCAGGTCGCCGGCAACTCGCAGTCCTCGTCCGTGCTCGACATGCTTTCCACCCACCTGGCGGCGGCGCCGGAGTCGCGGTATGTCGGGATCGAGGAGGCGCCGCTGACGACGGTGGACGAGCTGTGCGAGCGCTACCGGGTCGAGCCCGCCCGGTGCCTGCTGAAGCTGGACGTCCAGGGCTACGAGGGGCACGTGCTGGCCGGCGCCAGAGGCGTGCTCCCGAGGCTCGCCGCGGCCCAGGTCGAGCTGTCGCTGGCACCGCTCTACGCCAGCCAGCCGCTCATGCCCGAGGTGGTTGACCGGCTGACCGGGTACGGCCTGGACCTCTGGGCGATCGAGCCCGGTTTCAGTGATCTCAGCTCCGGCCGGATGCTGCAGTGCGACGGCGTGTTCGTCCGCGCCGCGGCCGCCGGAACGAACCGATGACGCCTCCTGCCCAGCCGCACGCCGGCCCGGACAGCGTTGCTCAGGCGGCCCGGACGTGACGCGGCTGCCGCGGGTGCGCCATCACGACGACCATCTCGAGCGGGTCTGGCGGTGGAGCGCTCCCGTCCGGGCCTACGCGCGGCACAGCCCGATCCGGAAAGGTCGGCGCTACCTTGCCCGCCGGCTTCTGTTGCCCCGCTATCCGGCAGCCGGCCGGTTCACCGTCCTGTTCGCCGATGGCAACAAGATCGAGTTGGACTACGGCGAGGCGCTCGGCCGGACCGTGCTGGTCACCGGCCAGTTCGAGCAGGCGGAGCAGGACTGGCTGACCCGCCGCGCTGCCGGCGGCGTCGCCATCGACGTCGGCGCCAACGTCGGCTGGCACGCGTCGGCGATGGCCGCGGCCGGCGCTTCGGTGATCGCCGTCGAGCCGCTGGCGGCGAACCTCGTCCGGCTGCGGGCAGCGGTCGCCGACCACCCGACCGTGGTGATCGAGCCGACCGCCCTTGGCGCCCGCCCGGGATGCGTCCAGCACACCGCCCCGGCCGACGGGGCCTACGCCGCGGTGAGTGGCTGGGCGTCCGCCGGCGCGGAGCCCGACGGAGCGTCGACATGGCCGGTCACGACCCTCGACGCGCTGTGGCACCGGCACGGCGCCCCGCCGGTGCGAGTGGTCAAGATCGACGTAGAGGGCTACGAGTTGGAGGTGCTGCGCGGCGCTCGCCAGCTGCTCGCGAACGCCCGGCCGGACGTGCTGGTCGAGACGCTGCAGCCGGCCGGGCCCGCCGGGCTGTTCGCCGACCTCGGCTATCGCATGCTGCCCAGGCATCGCGGCTTCGAGCCGTGGAATCACGTCTTCGCGTCGGCCTCGCCCCCGCTGGCCGGTCGATGACGGCTCGGTCGGCGGCGCACCCGGCCCAGCGGCCGCCGGGCCGCGGCGCGCGGTGACTCCGCGACTTCGGCGGCTCTGGTGGAGCTTCCTCGACCAGGGACTGATCAGCGTGACCGGGGCCGTGGTCACGGTGCAGGGAGCCGCGACGCTGCCGCCGGCCGAGTTCGGCCGGCTGTCCGCCGCGCTCGCCATCTACTACTTCATGTTGACCGCGATCCGGGCGCTCGTTTCTGAGGTCTACCTGGTTCGGTTCGCCGGGGCGCCGGACCGGGTGCCGCCCGGGGTCGCACGCTGGGCGCAGGTGACAACCGTGCGACTGTCGCTGGTGGCCGCGGCGGTGGTGCTCGCCGCGGCCGCCGCGGCGCCGCTGTCGACCTCGAGCCGGCTGACCCTGACCGCGCTCGCGGCGGCGCTGCCGCTGCTGCTCTGGCAACAGGTACGCCGGTCGGTGCTGCTGGCGGCGGCGCGACCGGCGAGGTCCGCGGCGTCCAGCGGTCTCGTGCTGGTGGGGCAGGTGGTCGGCGGGCTGGCCCTGCAGGCCACGGTCGGGGTGAGCGCGCCGGGCCTGCTGTTCTGCTGGGCGGCGGCCGGCGCGCTGGCGATCAGGTACATGCCGGTGACCGAGCGGCCGGCACCGGTCGCCGGCGCTGTCGCCGACCGGCGGCAGCCACGGGATGGCAGCCTGCGCTGGCTGGCCGAGGGGCGCGCCTTCTGGCCCCGGTTCCTCTGCCAGGATATGGCCCAGGGCGGAGCGAGCCAGGTCGCGCTGCTGGTGGTCGCCGGTATCTCCGGCACCGTCGTCGTCGCCGGACTCCGGGCGGCCCTGCTGTTGCTGGCCCCGCTCCTGGTGCTGCAGCAGGCCGCCGGCTACATCGCGCTGGCGGAGGCGACCCGGCTGCATCCCGCCCACCGCCTGCGGTTCATCCTGGTCGCGCAGGCTGGCGCGGTGCTGGCCGCCGCGGTCTGGCTGGTGCTACTGGACCTCCTGCCGCGGACCGCCCTCGAACTCGTCGCCGGTGACAACCTGGCCGGCGGCATGTCGGCGCTACCGGGCATGGCGGTGTTCATCATCGCGTCGCTGCTGCTGAGCGCGCCGGCCGCGGTGCTCCGTTCCTCGGGCCATGTGCAGGCCGGGATGACGCTCGGCCTGGCGCTCATGCCTGCTCTGATCGGCATCCCCGCCCTGGTCGCCGGCCGCGGCGGCAGCGTGGGGGAGGTCGCCGCCGGATTCGGCGTCTTCGGCCTACTGGCGGTGGTCGTCTGGATCCCGGCCTGCGTGAGCGTCCTGCGTACCCGGCGCGGCGAGCCGGGCGCCGGTCCGCGTCCGCCGGGCCTGGCCGAGCCGGCGTCGGCCGCCGGCGAGTAGGACGCCCGTCGGATGCACACGCGATGTAGCGTAGTGTCACTCACCGTTATCTAGTCGCGGAGGCGGGATCAGCGTGAAGCGGGCGGTGCGCCGGGTGGTCAACGCGCTCGGCGTCGACATCGTCCGGCACCGGAGCGCACCGCCGGACTTCTCCCCGGCGGATGCCGCGCTGTTCCGGTCCGTGGCGCCCTACACGATGACCAGCCCGGAGCGGGTCTTCGCGGCCGCCAGCGCGGCCTGCTATGTCGCGGCGGCGAATGTTCCGGGCGCGATCGTCGAGTGCGGCGTCTGGCGCGGCGGCAGTTCGATGGCGATGGCGATGGCGCTGCTGGACAGCGGTGTCACCGACCGCGAGTTCTACCTGTTCGACACGTTCGAGGGGATGCCGGCGCCGACGGCCGAGGATGAGGACGTCTTCGGCCGGCCGGCGAAGCCGGTCTTCGACCGGACCAGGACCGGCGCGGACCGGTCCGCCTGGTGTGTCGCCGACGTCGAGGACGTGGCGGCGAACCTGGCCCGCACCGGGTACGACATGAACCGCGTCCATCTGGTCAAGGGCAAGGTCGAGGAGACGCTGCCGGATGCGGCGCCCGAGCGGATCGCGCTGCTGCGACTGGACACCGACTGGTACCAGTCGACCAAGCACGAACTGGAGACGCTCTACCCGCGCCTCGCGCCGCGCGGGGTGCTGATCGTCGATGACTACGGACACTGGCAGGGCAGCCGGCGGGCGGTCGACGAGTACCTGCGGGGCAATCCGGATCCGGTGTTGCTCAACCGGATCGACTACACCGCCCGCATCGCCGTCAAGGTGTGATGCCGCCGCCGCGATCCGGTCGCCCGGATGAGGCTGGATCGCCGGGCACCCAGGTCAGTCGACCGCGATACCGATCCCGCCACCGGGGAACCAGTGGTCCGCGGGTCGTTCGGCGAAGTAGAGGAACCGCCGGCCGGTCGCCTCGGCCCACCGGGCGAGCTCGTCGGTGACATCGGCGTTGTCGGACATGACGATCGCACCGGCCGCCAACCGTTCCGCCACCGCCCGCAGCTCGGCCCGCTCGTACTCCGGCGCGTGGTCGCTGTCGTGCAGGAACATGTCGACCGGTGTGGTCAGCTGGGGCAGGACGGCCAGGGAGCTGCCGATCCGCAGGTCGGTGACCTCGCGGTACCGGCCGGTGACCAGGTAGCCGGCCTGCGGATTGGTGTCGATCGTCGTCAGCTGCCCGGCGCCGTTGCGCAGCAGCGCGGCGGCCAGCACGCAGCTGCCGAGGCCCTTGTCGGTGCCGGTTTCGACGACGTGCCCCGGGCGCAGTGCCCGGGCCAGCGCGTACCAGCCGAGCCGCCGGCCGTAGCGGACCTTCCGGTCGGCGATTCCCCGGCGGGTACTGGCCGCGGTGCGGTGGTCGACGTGTCGCCGCAGGTCGTCATCCTGCTCGAGCTCCCGCAGGTAGCCGCGGGCCCGGGCGATCGGCAGACCGGCCGCCGAGGCGACGAACCAGGCCAGTTGATCCAGGTTCAGTTCGGTGAGGTCGTACGTGAGGTTGGTGTGTTCCCTGGACGCCACCAGCCAGCGCGCCGAGAGGCGCAGCACGCGGGCGTCGTGCCGGGCCACCTGCGTCAGCCGGACCGGCAGGGCGGCGACCGGCGCGAGCCTGCTCGACGCGACCCGACGTCGCACCCGCACGGTGGGTGGGGTAGTCCGGAAGCTGTCCATGTACGTAGCGTAACCTACCGACACATAGCGTGGCAGGCTGGGACGGCTCGCCCCTCAGGCAGGCGGGGCGGCGACCGACCCGGCCGCCGGCTCCGTCGATACCACCGAGCGGTAGGCGGCCAGCAGCGTGTCGGTGGCCCGGTCCGTGGTGTGCAACCGCTGGTAGCGGTCGCGGGCGGCGCCGCCGGCCCGGGCCAGCGCGACCCGGTCGTGCAGCACGGCCAGCGCGGCGGCGATCGCGTCCGGCCGCGCCGGAACCGACCAGCCGACGCCGAGCTGGTCCAGCCCGGCCAGCGCGCCGGTCTCGGTGGCCAGCACCGGCCGGGCGTGCGCGAGCGCCTCGGCGTACACCCGGGGCTGGCCCTCGTACCAGCGGGACGGGATCACTACCAGGCCGGCGGCGCGCAGTTCGCGGGCCACGCCGGCCTGGTCGAGGCCGCCGACCAGGTCGATGTCCGGCCGGCCCCCGGCCAGCCGGCCCAGCTCGGCGCCCAGCGGGCCGGCGCCGACGATCCGCAGCCGGGTGCCCGGCGGCAGGTCGGCCCGGGTGAAGGCGTCAAGCAGCAGGTCGGCGCCCTTCATCTGGTCCAGCCGGCCGACGAACAGCACGTTGCGCCCGGGCGGCCGCGGCGGCCCGGGGTCGGCGACCGCGGTGGGCCGCAGCGTGATCCGGTCGGCCGGCACGCCCAGCCCGACCAGTTCGGCGCGCAGCAGCGGGGTGAGCGCGATGTACCGGTCCACCCGCCGCCAGGTCCGCCGGTGCGCCACCTGTCCGGCCGCCATCGCCAGCGACTGCGCGCGGGAGCCCCGGTAGCAGCCGTGCCGCACCGCCGGCACCGGCAGCCGGCGCCCGACGCACGCGTCACACGGGCCGCCGTCCCGGTACCGGAAGCCGGACACGCAGGTCTGCCGGTAGTTGTGCACGGTGGCCACGACCGGGACGCCGCGCGCCTGCGCGGTCCGGATCAGCCACGGCGACAGCTGCGGGAAGACGTTGTGCACGTGCAGCACGTCGGGCCGGAACTCGGCGATCAGCCGGACCAGCCGGCGCACCGCGTACGGGTCGATCACCGGGCCGGCGGCCAGCAGCAGCCGCCGGTGCGGCGGCAGGCCGGCGATGTCGTCGCTGGCCGGCAGCATCGCGTACACCTCGGCACCGGCCGCGCGCAGGTCCGCGATCTCGGCCGCGACGACGACGTTCTCGCCGGACGGCAGGCCGGACCGGTACCGGTTGTGCGCCACGAGGACTCGCATCTCAACACGGAGAGTAGCAGTCAATGACTCTTCGTGTTGTACAGTCCCGCGGCGGGAAACGCTCCACCACCGACCGCGCCTGGTGTCGACGCGGTCGGCCACCTGGACCGCAAGGGGGGCTCGTGTCGACGGGTGATCTGCGGCGAGCCGTCCGCCGTCCGCCGTCGGGGTGTCCCCGATGACGACGATCAGCATCCTGATGCCCTGCTTCGAGGCGGGCGCGTACCTCGCGCCGTGCCTGGACAGCGCGGTGCCGCAACTGGCCGCCGGCGACGAGCTGCTGGTGCAGGACGCCCTGTCCGGCGATGGTTCGGCGGAGCTGCTGGATCGCGTGGCGGCCCGCGACGGGCGGATCCAGGTCCGGCACGAAGCCGACCGTGGCCAATCGGACGCGCTCAACCGGGCGCTGAGCCGGGCGACCGGCGATCTCGTCGGCTGGCTCAACGCGGACGACCTGCTGCTGCCGGGTGCGCTGGACGCGGTCCGCACGGCGTGCTCGGCGCACCGGGGCATGCCCGACGTCGTGGTCGGGGAGTGGCAGGTGATCGCCGGCGACTCGGCGGTCCTCCGCGACCGCCCGGCCGCGCGGTTGGAGCGTGGCCGGCTGCTGCGGCGCGGCTGCTACGCCTTCTCCGGGGCGTTGCTGGTCCGGCGGGAGCTGCTGGCCGGGCTCGGTGGGTTCGGCGTCGACCTGCACTACGGCATGGACTACGACCTGTGGTTCCGGCTCGCCGACGCGGCGGCGTCGCAACTGCTCGTCGCGGCACCACTGGGCGCCGTGCGCATTCACCCGGCGACCAAGTCGGCCGGGCCGAAGGGCCGGATCGTCCGCGAGGCGGTCACCATCCGGCGCCGGCACGGACACGGCTGGCGGGATGGCGGCGCCGCGCTCGTCGGGACCGGCCTCGATGTCGCCGCTCTGGCCACGTACCGGGTGCGGCACACCCGCGGCTACTCCTGGCTCCGCCGCTGGGCGCCGTGGTGAGCGCCTGACCGGGCGGCGGCACCCGGCGCCCGGGCGGGCCGCGCGGGGTTAGCGGATCAGCCGGGCGGCCGCCGCGGCGAGGGCGCGCTGGGGCGGGCCGGTGCGCCGCAGCCGGTTCCAGTAGTCGGCCAGGCAGCGCTCGATCTGGCCGGCCAGCGCGGGGTCGCGGGTGACCTGGAGCGCGGCCTCGGTCAGCGCGCGGGCCAGGTGCGCGAAGGCGCTCGCGGTCCGCGGGTGCCACAGCGACCCGCGGACCGCCCGGACCGCGGTCGAGTAGGTCCAGTAGGCGACGTCGACGGCCAGGTGCGGCGGCGCCGGCTGCCCGGCCCAGCAGGACAGCCAGCCGGCCGCCGGCGCCGGATCCAGCAGGTAGATGTCGCAGGCCGGGCCGAGCAGCACGTTGCCGGGGTGGAAGTCGCCGTACGGGCCGCCGTGCGCGGTGTGGAACGCGACCAGGGCCCGGACCAGCCCGCGGGCGATATGGGCGTACTCGGCCGCGGGCACTTCCTGCCGGAGCACCGCCTCGTCCAGCCGGCGCCCGGGCACCGCCGACATCACGAACCCCCAGTCCCAGACCTGCACGGGCGCCGGGCAGCGGAGCAGGTACCGGTCGCTGGCCAGCTCGGACAGCACCTGGACGAGGCTGCCCAGCGCGGCATACTCGGCGGCCACCGCGTCCCGGTTGGCCAGCGCCTCGGCGTCGGACCGGTGCCGCGGCCGGAACCACTTGACCGCGTACAGCCGGGTGCCGGTCCGGTCGACCGCGAGCAGCCGCCAGATGCGGCTGCGCGCGCCGGCGGCCAGCGGGCCGTCCACCACCACGGTGCGGGCGTCGCGCGCGTAGAGCGCCCAGCTGGCCTCGGCCAGTCTGGCCCGCTCCTCGTCAGCGACCCGGGCGGACAACGGGCCGGTCTCTCATCGGTACCGGTGCGGCGCGGCCGGCCAGCCGCGCCGGCGGCCGGCCCGGCGCCACCACCGGCCGACCGCGACGCAGAACACGGCGTTGCCGATCAGGTACCGGCGCCAGAGCCGGCGCGGTTCCTGCGCCAGCCGGAAGCACCACTCCAGCCCGTTGTGCCGCATCCACACCGGGGCCTGCCGTTTGGTGCCGGCGAGGAAGTCGAACGCGGCGCCGACCGCGACGGCCACCACCGGCAGTTCGGCGGCCAGCCGGGCGGCCTCCCAGTCCTGCTTGGGGGTGCCGAGGCCGAGCCAGACGACCTGCGCGCCGCTGCGCCGGATGCGCTCGGCCTGCGCGGCCCGCTCGGCCTCGGTCAGCTCCCGGAACGGCGGGCTCTCGGCGCCGGCGAGCCGCACCCCGGGGTAGTCGGCGCGGAGCCGGTCGGCCAGCGTGGCCAGCACCTGCGGGGTGGCGCCGAGCAGGTAGTGCCGCAGCCCGGCCGGCCGGCCGAGCGCCAGCACGTCGCGCATCAGGTCCGGGCCGTAGACCCGGGTGGTCGGTGGCCGGCGGTGCCGGTGCTGCAGCCGGTTCGCCCAGACCACCGCCTTGCCGTCCGGAAAGTTCAGCGCGGCGCGGCGGAGCAGGGCGTGCAGCACGACGTCCCGATCGGCCAGCGCCAACGTGTACGCGTTGCACAGATGGACGTCCGTGCCGGCCAGCGGTGGTCCGGCCGCGCGGTCGACCACGATCCGTGCCGCGGTGGCCGGCGTGCAGGCGGTGATCGGAACGCCGGCGCATGGCAGCACCGGCACGGCCGGCCCCGGCGGCGCGTCCGGTGGCTCGTCGGCCGCCTCCGCCCGGCCGGCGACCGCGGTGCGCAGCCGGCTCGGGACCAGCATGTGGCGACCCATCCCGTGACCTCCGTCAGGACCCGCGCTGGGTCCACCGCTCGGCCGACATCGTGCAGATGCGGAGAGTAGCTAGAAGTTACTCTGAGTGCTATACAGTCTCACGACGGAAAGTGATCGACAGCGACCAGCAGGTTGTGCGCGCAGCGGGGGGAACAGTGGGACACGGGGCGGCCTCGCCCGTGCCGGTGGCAGAACCACCCGGCACGCCCGCCGCGCCATTCCCGAGCCGGGCCGCCCGCCAGGGGCGCCGCCCGGCCACCGACCCGGCAGCCCGGCCCGGCACCCGGCCGGCCGCCCGGCACTGGCGCCGGCGCTGGGTCGCGGTGCTGGTCACCGCCGACCTGACCGCGGTGGTCATCGCGCTGATCGTGGGCTTCCTGGTCCGGTTCGGCGTGGAGCCGGGGATGACCGCCAGCGGCGTGCCGTACGAGGTCCTGGCCGCGCTCATCGGCGCCGGCTGGCTGGCCGGGCTGGCCGCCGCCGACGCCTACCGCGTCCGCTACCTGGGCACCGGCGCCGAGGAGTACAAGCGGGTGGCCACCGGCACGTTCTGGGCCTGGGGCGTCACCGCGGTGGCCTGCTACGCCGGCAAGGTCGAGGTGGCCCGCGGCTTCGTGGTGCTGGCGCTGCCGCTCGGGCTCATCCTGCTGCTGGCCGCGCGGGCGGTGGTGCGGGCCTGGCTGGTCGCCGGCCGCGGCGCCGGCCGGGGGCTGCACCGGGTACTGGTCGTCGGTGACCGCCGCTCGGTCACCGCGCTGGCGCGCCAGCTACGCCGCGAGCCCGCGGCCGGGTTCGACATCGTCGGCGCCTGCATCCCCGGCGGCCCGGCGCGCGCGGTCGGCCCGGCCGGGACGGTGGCCGCGGAGCTGCCGGCGCTGGGGTCGCTGGCCGACGTCCGGGCGGTGGCCGCCGCGTACGGCATCGACACGGTCGCCGTCGCCGCCTCCTCGGCGGTGCCGGCGGAGCTGGTCCGGCGGATGGCCTGGGGCCTGGAGGGCTCCGGCGTGGACCTGGTCGTCGCGCCCTCGGTGGCCGGCGTGGCCGGGCCGCGCGTGTCGGTGCGCCCGGTGTCCGGTCTGCCGCTGCTGCACGTCGACCAGCCCGAGTTCACCGGCGCCCGCCGGGTCGCGAAGGCGGTCGCCGACCGGGTGGCCGCGGCCGCCCTGCTGGTGCTGCTCGGCCCCGCGCTGCTCGCGGTGGCCGCGGCGATCCGGCTCACCAGCCGTGGCCCGGCGCTGTTCCACCAGACCCGGATCGGCCAGGACGGGGCCGAGTTCACGGTCGTCAAATTCCGCACGATGTCCGCCGACGCGGAAGCCCGGCGGTCCACGCTGGCCGGCCGGAACGAGACCGACGGGCTGCTTTTCAAGATCCATGACGACCCCCGGATCACGCGGCTGGGCCGGCTGCTGCGGCGTACCTCGATCGACGAGCTGCCGCAGCTGCTGAACGTGCTGCGCGGGGACATGGCGCTCGTCGGGCCGCGGCCGCTGCCGGTCAAGGACACCGACTTCACCGGCGACGTCCGGCGGCGGCTGCTGGTGCGCCCCGGCATCACCGGCCTCTGGCAGGTCAACGGCCGGTCCCGGCTCTCCTGGGAGGACACCATCCAACTGGATCTGTACTACGTCGAGAACTGGTCCATCAGCCTGGACCTGGCGATCTTGTTCCGCACCGTGGCCGCGGTGGTGCGCGGCGCCGGGGCCTACTAGCTAACTCGTACCACCTGTGCTGTCCCCTGCAGCCACATCGCTCGGCACCGTGAGTGACCCGATCCAGCGACGACAACGGACAGCCATGATGAGAGTTCTGCACGTCTCGCAGCCGACCGAGGCCGGCGTGGCCCGGGTGATCGGCTATCTGCTGGCCGACCAGCTGCGGGCTGGCTGGGATGTGCTGACCGCCTGCCCGCCGGACGGGCCGCTGGCCGAGGACACCCGCCGGCTCGGCGCCCGGCTGGTGCCCTGGCCGGCCACCCGGCGCCCCGGCGCGGCGGTGCCCGGCGAGGTGCTGCGGCTGGCCCGGCTGATCGCCCGCGTCCGGCCGGACATCGTGCACCTGCATTCCAGCAAGGCCGGGCTGGCCGGCCGGCTGGCGCTGCGCGGCCGGGTGCCGACGGTCTTCCAGCCCAACGGCTGGTCCTTCCTGGCCGCCACCGGCGCGCTGCGACCGGCCGTGCTGGCCTGGGAGCGGTACGCGGTCCGGTGGGCGCACCGGGTGGTGCACGTCAGCCAGCGGGAGTGCACCGACGCCGAGGAGCTGGGTATCCGCGGCCGGGGCGTGGTCGTCCCGAACGGCGTCGACCTGCGGACGTTCACCGCGCAGGACGACGCCGCCCGCGCCCGGGCCCGGGTCGACCTGGGGCTGGGCACCGGCCCGATCGCGGTCTGCGTCGGGCGGCTGTGCCGGCAGAAGGGCCAGGATCTGCTGTTCGCCGGCTGGCCGCGGGCACTCGCCGCGGCCCCGGCCGCGCAGCTGGTGCTGGTCGGCGACGGGCCGGACCGGGCCGCGCTGGAGGCGGCCGCCCCGCGCGGGGTGGTGTTCGCCGGCGGCACCGACGACCCGCGGCCCTGGTACGCCGCGGCCGACGTGGTCGTGCTGCCGTCCCGCTGGGAGGGCATGTCGATGGTGCAGCTGGAGGCGATGGCCAGCGGCCGCTGCCTGCTCGCCACCGACGTCGGCGGGGCCGCCGAGGCGCTCCCGGACGGCGCCCTCGTGCTGCCGGTCGGCGACGCGGCCGCGTTCGGTGCCGCGCTCGCGGCCCGGCTGGCCCAGCCCGACCTGGTCGCCGCGGAGGCCGCGGCCGCCCGGGAACGGGCCCGCGGCACCTATGACGTCCGCCGGACCGCGACCCGGATTCGGGAGATCTACGCGGAGGTGGTCGGCGGCGACTGAGCCCGGCGGCGGTCCGGGCGGACCTTCGGGGGGAGGTGGGAGATCGACGGGCTGCGCTGGTCCCCGCGACGACACGATCCGGCGGGACCGGCTTCGGGATACCCAGGCACGTTCGGAGACGCGGTATGACGAACGGGATAGACGGCACGGTCCTCACGCTCGACCGTACGGGCCGGCCCCGGGCACGCCCCGCGGCCGGTACCGAGGACGGGCTCGGCGCGCACGGTCCGGGCGGCGCGTACGCCGGCTGGCAGCCGGTGCGGCGGGCCGAGCGACAACAGGGCTCGGAACGGTTGTTGCTGGCTACAGACATGATCATGATGCTGGTTGTCGCCATCGGCATGGGCGCCGACCTCGGGATGTGCCTCGCGGCGCCGGCGACGCTGGCCGCCAGCTACGGGGTTTTCGGGCTCTACCGCCCCCGGCTGACGCTGTCCGTGCTGGACGACGTGCCCAGGTTGCTGGCCGGCGTCGCGGTCGCCGTCGGCACCGGGCTGACGTTCTCCGGCCCGCGGACGGACGTCCCGGTGGGTTACGTGTTGCGGACGATCACGGCCGGGATCGCCATGGTCGTGCTGACCCGGGTGATCGGCTACCCGCTGGCCCGCCGGTTCCGCCGGCGCCGGCTCGGCGCGCCCACGCTGATCGTCGGCGGCGCGCAGGTCGGTTGCCGGCTCGGTCAGATCCTGCTGAGCCAGCCGGAGTACGGGCTGCTGCCGGTCGGCTACCTGGATTGCAGTCAGGGTGGCAAGCGCCGGGACCTGCCGGCACCGCTGCTCGGTGACCACCGCGACCTGGCCTGGCTGCTCGCCGCGCTGGAGGTGCGGCACGTGGTGGTCGCGTTCGGCGCGGTGAAACCGGCCGCGCTGGTCGACGTGCTGCGCACCTGTGCCCGGCTCAAGTGCGAGATCCTCGTCGTGCCGCGGCTGTTCGAGCTGCACCAGCGCACCCGGGACGCCGACCACGTCCGCGGCATCCCGCTGGTCCGGATGCGGCCGGCCGCGCCGCGCCGGCCCACCTGGCGGCTGAAGCGGCTGATGGACGTCGCGATCGCCGGCACCGGCCTGCTGCTGGCGCTGCCGGTGCTGGCGGTGTGCTCGGTGGCGGTCCGGCTGGAGACCGGCCCGGGCGTGCTGTTCCGGCAGGAGCGCGTCAGCCTGGACGGCCGCCGGTTCCAGATCCTCAAGCTGCGCTCGCTGCGGCCGGCCTCGGCGCAGGAGTCGCTCAGCCGCTGGACGGTGGTCGGCGACCGCCGGCTCGGCCCGGTCGGCCGGCTGCTGCGGGCCACCTCGCTGGACGAGCTGCCGCAGCTGGTGAACGTGCTGCGCGGGGAGATGTCGCTGGTCGGCCCGCGCCCGGAACGGCCGTACTTCGTCGAGCAGTTCGGCCGGCAGTACCCGCGCTACGCCGACCGGCACCGGGTGCCGGCCGGCCTGACCGGGTGGGCCGCGGTGAACGGGCTGCGCGGCGACACGTCCATCGACGACCGGATCCGGTACGACAACAACTACATCGAGGACTGGTCGCTCTGGTTCGACATCAAGATCATGGTCCGTACCCTCGGCGCCCTGCTGACGCGTGCCGGTGGTTAGGACGGTCGGCGGGCTGCCGCCCGCTTCGTTGCCCGCCCCGCCGGCCGGTCCGCCGGGCCAGGGGGACGGTCGGCCCGGTGGCCCGCCGGTCCCGGCGGCGGCCACGGTGGCCACCGCGGTGGCCGGTGTGAGCCGGCACGGGCAGCCGGGGCCGCGGACGCTGCGGACGGCCCGGGCGATCGTCCAGCTGGCCGCCGCCGAGGTGGTCGGCAAGCTGGGCACGCTGGTGATCGTCGTCGGTGCCGCCCGGGTGCTGCCGCTGGCCGACTTCGGCGTGTTCTCGGTGGCGTTGGCCGCCGGCGTGGTCGTCGCGGTGGTGCCGTCCTGGGGGTTCGACACGATCCTGATCCAGCGCGGCGCGGTCCGGCCGGGCGAGCTGCCGACGCTGCTGGCCCAGCTGCTGGCGCTGCGCGCGGTGGTCGCGGCGGTGGTGCTCGCCGCGGTCACCGCGGTGGTCGCGGCGTCCGGGGCGCCGGGGCCCGTCGTCGCCTCGGTGGCGTGCGTGGTGGCCGCGTGCCTGGCCGACACGCTGGCCGACGCGTACCGGTCGGTGGCGGTGGCCTGCGAGCGGCAGGGCATCGTGGCCCGGGCGCAGGTGTCGCAGCGCGCCGCGACCGCGGTGCTGGCGCTGCTGGCGCTGCTGCTCAGCCGCAGCCTGCTGCAGCTGTCGGTCGCGTACCTGGTCGGCACGCTGGTCGGCACGGTCGCGGTCGCCGCCGGCTCGACCCGGCTCGGCGTGCGGCCGTGCTGGCGCGGGGTGGGCTGGCGCGGGGTGGGCCGGCTGCTGCGCGAGTCGTGGTCGGCGGGCGCGCACTCGGTCGCCTCGATGGCGCTGTTCCGGGCCGACGCGATGCTGCTCGCCGCGCTGGCCGGGGCGGCCGCGGCCGGCCGGTACGCCGCCGCCTACCGGCTGCTGGAAACGGTGATCTTCGTCTGCTGGACGGTGGCCCGCGCGGTGTTCCCGGTGATGGTGTCGGCCACCGACCCGGCCAAGGTGCGGCGCGGCGCCGACCGCGGCCTGGTCGTGCTGGCCGCCGCGTTCCTGCCGTACGCGGCGCTGCTGTGGTGCCGCGGCGGCGACGTGCTGCGGCTGCTCTACGGCGAGTCGTTCGCGCGGGCCAGCGACACCGCGCTGATCTGGCTGGCGCCGGCCCCACTGGTGTTCGGCGGCGCCTGGCTGGCCGCGTACGTGCTGCAGTCGGGCGGCCCGAACCCGGTGGTGCTGATCGGCAGCGTCGGCGCGCTGGTCGTGAACATCGGGCTGAACCTGGCGCTGATCCCCCGGTACGGGCCGGCCGGGTCGGCGGCGGCCACCTCGATCTCGTACACCGTCGAGCTGGCCCTGCTCTACCCGCCGGCCCGGGCCCTGGTCGGCCCGCCGAAGCTGCTCCGGCCGCTGCTGCCGGCGCTGTCCGGGGCCGCGGTGCTGGCCGCCGCCCTGCTGCTGCCGCTGCCGTTCGCGCCGGCGCTGGCCCTGGGCGTCGCGCTCTACCTGGTCACCTGGTACATCCTGGCCGGCTGGGTGGACCCGGAGCAGGTCGACGTGATGCGCGGCATGCTGCCGCGTCGCGGCGCGGCGCGGCCGGCGGTCCCGGCCGTCACGGTGGCGGGGGAGCCGCCGGCATGACCATGCCAGCCCGGCGCCACCCTTCGCTCCGCTCCGCGGCGTCCCGGCCGGCACCTGCGATGCTCACTCCGGGGGGCGCCCCGTGACCGATGACCCAGCCCCGGCCGCCACGGTGGCGCCGGCGGCGGGCCCGGTGCGGGACGGCGCCGGCGGGGAGGTGCCGCCGCGGCTGCGGGTGACGGTCGTCGCTCCGGCCGGGGTGGTGGGCGGCGCCGAGCTCTGGCTGCTCGCGCTGCTGGCCGCGACCGACCGGGTGGACGCCGACGCGGTGCTGCTGGCCGGCGGGCCGCTGGCCGGCGAGCTGGCCAAGTTGGGCGTGCCCGTCCGGGTGCTGCCGACCGGCCGGCGTCCGGTCGACGTGGCGCGGTCGGTGGCGCGGCTGGCCGCACTGCTGCGGGCCGACCGCCGGCCGGCGGACCTGGTGCTGGCCAACGGGGTCAAGGCCGCCGCGGTGGCCACGCCGGCGGCCCGGCTGGCCGCCGTCCGCAGCGTCTGGGTCAAGCACGACCACTCCTACGACGGCCCGGTCGGCGGGGTGCTGTCCCGGCTGGTGGACGGGTTGGTCACGACGTCGCCGTCACTGGCCGCCGCGTCCGGCCGGGCCGGTGCCGTGGTCGTCCCGCCGCCGCGGCCGCCCCGGCCGCTGCCCCGCGACACGGCCCGGCTGATGCTCGGCGCGCACGGTCTGCCAGCGGCGGAGGGGCCGGTGCTGGCCGTGGTCGGCCGGCTGGTCCGCTGCAAGGGCGTCGAGGACGCGCTGCGGGCGCTGGCCGAGCCCGGCGGGCGCGGCTGGCGGTTGGTGGTGATCGGCGGCGCCGACCCCGCCGAGCCGGCCGAGCCGGACCGGCTGCGGGCGGTCGCGGATGCCGCCGGGGTGGCCGACCGGGTCGTGTTCACCGGCCCGGTGCCGGCCGCGGCCGGCCTGCTCACCGGCGTGGACGCGGTCGCTGTGCTGACCAAGCCGACGGGCGTCGGCCCGGACCGCGAGGGCTTCGGCACGGTCGCGCTGGAGGCGATGGTGGCCGGTGTGCCGGTGATCGCGACCGAGCCCGGGCCGATCGCGGACCGGCTGGCCGGCCGGGCCGGCATCGTGGTCGCGCCCGGCGCGCCGGCCGCGGTGGCCGCCGCGCTCGGCCGGCTGGCCGACCCGGCGGTGCGGGCCCGGATGGGCGCGGCCGGCCGGCAGCTCAGCGCCGACCACCCGACCGCTCGCGGCTGCGCGACCCTGCTGGTCCGCGAGCTGGCCCGGGTCGCCGGCCGGCCCGGCGCGGGGCTGGGTGCCGGCCACGCGCTGCCCGGGCCGCCGATCAGCGTCGTGGTCACCGTGCTGGACGAGGCGGACGCGATCGACGCGTTGCTCGAGCCGCTGGTCGCGCAGCTCGCGCACTCCCGGGACGAGATCGTGGTGGTGGACGGCGGCTCCCGGGACGGCACGCCGGCCCTGGTGCGGGCATGGACCCGCCGGGACGGCCGGGTGCGGTTGCTGCTGCGGCCCGGCGCCGGCATCAGCGGCGGCCGCAACGCCGGCGTCCGGGAGGCGGTCAACGAGGTGATCGCGTGCACCGACGCCGGCTGCGAGCCGGTGCCCGGGTGGCTGGCCGCGTTCCGCGCGGCGGCCGCCGACGGGGCGCCGCCGGGGCTGCTCACCGGGGTCTACCGGGTGCGTGGCGGCGGTCCGGTGCGGGCCGCGCTGGCCGCCGTGGGCTACCCGGACCCGGTCGAGCTGCGCCGGCCCACGCCGCTGGTCCGGGCGTACGGGCGGCTGTTCGGCCGGACCTTCGACCCGACGATGCCGACCGGTCGCTCGATGGCGTTCCCGCTGCCGGTGTGGACCGCCGCCGGCGGCTTCCCGGAGTACCTCGCGACCGGCGAGGACGTGCTGTTCGGCCGGGCCGCCGCGGCCGCCGGCCAGCCCGCGACGATGGTCGCCGGCGCCGAGGTCGCCTGGACCCAGCGGCCGACCGTGGCCGGCACCACCCGGATGTACTTCCGGTACGGCCAGGGCAGCGGCCGGTCCCGCGACCCCCGGCTGCTCGGCCGCGACCTGGCCCGGTTCGCCGGCTACGCGGCCGCGCCCTGGCTGCTCGCCCGCGGCCGCCCCGCCACCCGGGCCGCCGTCCTGGCCGCGGCCGCCGGCTACCTCTCCCTGCCGGTGGCCCGTGTCCTGCGCCAGCCCCCGACGTCGCCGGCCGCGCCCGCCCCAACCGCCGGCGGGGCGCCGGCGGGCGGGGGCGGCGCCCGGGACCGGGCGCTGGCGTGGGCGCGCGGGCGGTTGCTGCGGGGCCGGTTCGGGCGGGGTCTGGCGGTGGCGGCGGTGCCACCGGCGGCGGCGCTGCGCGACCTGGCGAAGGCCGCGGGGGCGGCGCACGGGCTGGTGGCCGGTTCGGCGATCCGCCCGCCCCGGCACCGGTCCGCCCGGTCCGCCTGGTCCGCCCGGTCCGCCTGGTCCGCCTGGGTCGCCCGGGTCGGCCGGGTCGCCCGGATCGGCCGGGTCGCCCGGATCGGCCGGGTCGCCCGGTCCGCCCGGATCGGCCGGGTCGCCCGGTCCGGCCGGGTCGGCCGGGTCGGCCGCGGTGGGCGGCGGGGCGGGTGACCGGCGCGGTCGCCGCGCTGGCGATCGTGGCGGTGCCGGCGCTGCCGCTGGTCGTCGTGCTTTCCCGGCGCTGGCCGGCGGTGCCGATCTGCCTGGTGCCGCTGGCGCTGCCGGTCGGCCAGCTGCCCGTCCCGCACCTGCCGGTGCAGCTGATCCGGGTGGTCACGGTCGCGGCCCTCGTCCTCTGTTGCCTGCCCCGCCCCGGCCCCGGCGGCGGCCACCCTCGCGGGCCGGCGGACTCGGGCCTGCTGCTGGCATCGGGGCTGGTGGTGCTCACGGCGCTGGCGTCCACGCTCACCTCGCCGGTGCCGGCGGCGGCGTTCCGGCTGGACCTCGGCTACCTGCTCGGCCTCGGCCTGGTGGCCGCGATCGTGGTCTGCTGCCCGGACCGGCGCTCGCTGCGGCTGGTCATGCTGTCGGTCTGCCTCGGCGGCGGCGCGGCGTGCGCGGCGGCGCTGCTGACCGCCCGCCCGCCGGAGGAGCATTTCGGCGGCAGCCTGGTGCAGAACCGCGCCACCGGCATGTTCGGCCAGCCCAACGAGCTGGGCAGTCTCACGGCGGTAGTGGGGGTGCTTGCGGTGGCGACGGTGCTGTCGCTGCCGCGCCGGCACCCGCTGCGGCCGCCGGTCGCCGCCGCTGCCGGGTGCGCCTACCTGGCGCTGGCCGCGAGCCTGTCCCGGGGCGGCTGGATCGGGGCGGTGCTCGGGCTGCTGGTGCTGCTCGCGCTGGTACGGCCGGACCGGCGCCGGCGGCTGCGCGCCGGCCTGGCCATCAGCGCCGGCGGCACCCTGCTGGTCGCCGCCGCGCTGCCGGACAGCCGCGTGCTGGCGGTGGTCCGCGACCGGGCCGGTTCGCTGCTCAGTGGCCAGCGCAACCCGTACGACGATCGGCCGGCGATCTGGCGGGAGGCGCTGCGGCAGTGGTCCGCCCGGCCGCTGCTCGGCGGCGGCCCGGGCAGCTACCCGACGCTGGCCGCCCCCGGCGCGGGCCAGCTGGGCCTCAGCCGGCCGGACCACGCGCACAGCCTGTTCCTCACGGTCGGCGCCGAGCAGGGCGTGCTCGGGCTGGCCGCGCTGCTGCTCGCGGTCGCCGTGGGCGTGACCGGTACGGCGCGGGCGGTCCGGCGCTGGCAGCACGCCGGCGGCGGCGCCGGCGAGCGGGAGCTGCTGGCCGGCGCGGCCGCCGGGCTGTGCGCGATGCTCGGCCAGGGGCTGGTCGACTTCACCCTGCGTAACCCGGTGGTGGAGACCGTGACCTGGCTGCTGGTCGGCCTGCTGGCCGCGGCCTACCGCCTGCCCACCGGCGGCGGCGCGGCGGGGCGGGACTTCGGCGGCGGGGGGTTGGTGCCGGCGTCTCCGCCGGTGCCCGCGGCCGCGGTGGTGGCGGCGGGGCCGGTACTGGTCACGCCGTTGGCGGTGGCGAGCGCGGCGAACGCGGGCTTGGCAGTGCGGGCGCGGCCTGGCAGGCCATAGTCCGGAGCGCCTTACCTCACACGTTGCGTATGCGAGTAACTTCGGAGAGTGACTACAGCTCGGGGGTGGGCAATGGCGGGCGGCATCGGACGCTGGCGCGGGCGGCCGGGGCGGGAGCGGCACCGGGGCCGGCGCGGCGAGCTGCCGATCTCGCTGGCCAGCCCCGCGTACCGGCTCGCCACCCTGCGCCGCCGCCGGCTGGCGGCGGCGCTGTCGGCCACGCTGCTGGTCGGAGCCGGCGCCCTGGCCACCGTCCAGCTGACGCCGCCGCGGTACGCGGCCACCAGCGTGGTGTCGTTCGTCCCGCGGCCGAACCTGCTGGCCTCGGCGGACACCGTCCAGCTGGTGGGCCAGAAGTACGTGGTGCTGGCGACCTCGCCGCTCACGCTGGAGGCGGCCGGCAGCGCGCTCGGTACCCCGGCCGGGCCGCTCACCGGCGCGACCGCCGCCGTGCTCGGCGCCGGCACCGGCAACGTGGCGGTCACCGTCACGCTTCCGGACCGGGCGCGGGCGGCCGACGCCGCCAACGCGGTCGCCGCCGTGCTGGTCCGGGCGTCCCGGTCAGACCAGCTGGTCGAGGGCGAGCAGACCGCCCCGGCGGTGCCCGGCACCGCCGAGCTCCACCCGCCGCGGCTGCTGCTGCGCTCCGCCGCGGTGCTCGCCGCGGTGCTCGCCGGCCTGCTGGTCTGGACCGCCCTGGCCGGCCTGGTCCGCCCCCGCGAGACGCAGCAGGACGGCCGCACGATGGCGATCCGGTGACCCGGCGGCCGCACCGCGGGCTGATCGGACCGGTCGCGCTGGCGGTGCTGGCGGCGCTGGCGGGGTGCAGCGGCGCGCCCAGCCAGGTCGCCGGCGCCAGCACGGCCGCCCCGGCCCCGGTGCCGGTACCGCCGCCCAGCAGCGAGCCGCCGGCCGCGCCGGTGACCGCGGCGGTGGCGCCGGTCTGGTCGGCGGTGCCGCCGTCCGGCGTGGCCGGGCTGCTGGCTGCCGTCTCGCCGCCGCCGGGTGTGGCCGGCATGTCGTTCGCGGTCTGGTTCGCCGGCGTGCCGGTGGGTCAGGACGGCGACCGGCTGGTGGTCGCGTACCCGTCGATGAGCGCGTCCTCGGACGGCCGCAAGACGGTGGCACACGCCAAGGTCGCGGTGTTCCGGTGCGAGCGCCGGGTCGGGCGGAACTTCGCCGGCTGCCACCGCCGCGCGGTCGAGTACGGCGACCTGGCCTCCCCGGGAGCCCGGCTGCTGCGGCACGCCGACGGCACGGTCACGGTCGGCGGCCGCTTCCCCACGTACGCGTACGGCGCCGGCGTGGACCGCCATCCGAAGGTCCGGCCGCACTGGACCGGCCGGATCTACCTGATCCAGGTCGACCTGCAGCCGTCCGGCCCGGGCTCGACGACGCTGGTGCCGGTCGACGGCACGGTCACGCTGGGCGCCGGCGCCGGCGCGGTGACCGCGGGCCTCGATCTGCGCTACCCGAACCAGGTCCGACCACCGCGGTAGCCCCGGCCCCGACGCCCGGGGACCACGCACCCACGACGGCGCATGAAAGGACGGCCCCTACGTGACGTTGCCCCGCCGACCGCTGGTGCTGATGTATCACGGGGTGGGCAGCCGCCCGGCTGCCGCCGACCCGTACAACCTGTTCGTCCCGGCCGGCGCGCTGCGGGCGCAGCTGCGGTGGCTGCTGGACCGCGGCTGGCGGCCGCTCCGGCTGGCCGAGTACCTGGCCGACCGGTCCAGGCCCGGCCGGCGGTTCCTGGTCACGTTCGACGACGGCTACCGGTCGGTGCACGACGTGGCGCTGCCGCTGCTGGCCGAGCTGAACGTGCCGGCGACCGTGTTCCTGTGCCCCGCGATGTTCGGCGGCACCTCCCGGTGGATGCCGGAGATGTCGGACGAGCCGCTGGTCACCCGGGCCGAGGCGGCGGCGCTGCGGACCGGCGGGCTGGACATCGGCCTGCACGGGATGGACCACACCGTGCTGGCCGGCCTACCGCCGGCCGAGCTGCACCGGCAGGTCGGCGAGGCGGCCGAGCGGCTGCGTGAGGAGCTGGGCGAGCGGCCGGCCGCGTTCGCGTACCCGTGCGGGGTGCACGACGCCGCGGCGCGGGCCGCGGTGGCCGCCGCCGGGATGCGGGTCGCGTTCGCCACCTACCACAGCGGCGGCCGGTACGCGGTGCCCCGGGTGGACGTGAACGCCACCGACAACGCGCGCACGTTCAGCCTCAAGACGGTCCGGGGCTACCCGCGGCTGCGCCAGCTCAGTGGCGCCGTGCCGGGGCTGCGGCCGGGCGTGCACGCGCTGCTCGCGCTGGTGCCGGGCTCGTCGCGAGCGTCCGGATCCTCCGGTTCGGGCTGATCGGGCGGCACGGCGGGCGCCACCCGACGCCACCCGCCGGCCGGCCGGGCCGGTTTGCCGCTGGCGACCGCCGAGCGGTGTGACTACGCTCCGTAAAGACAGACGACTTGTGGTAATCAGAGTGGTACGGGGGCTCCGGTCATGACCGAACCAGTAGGGGAGCGGCAACCAACGCCCAGGCGGCCCCGGGAGGTGCGGATCGACCCCGGAGAGCGGATCGACCCTGGGCACCAGCCACCGGCCGGCGCCCGGCAGCAGCTGGACCTGTTCGACGCGCTGATCGCGCTCGGCGCCGGCGTCGGGCTGCCCGCGGCGCTGCGCCGGATCACCGAGGTGGCGCGGGACGTCACCGGCGCCCGGTACGCGGTCTTCGCCGCGACCACGGCCAGCCGGGGGAGCGTGCCCGCGCTGGTCCGGGCCGGCGTGGCCGAGGACCCGCCGCCGGCGGGGCTGTCGGAGGTGATGCGCGACCCGGTCGGCATGCTCGGCGTCGGCAGCCTGCTCCGGCTCGGCGACCTGCGGGACCACCCGCGGCGCGACAGCCTCCCGTCCGGCCTGCCCGCCGGCACCGGCCTGCTGGCCACCCCGATCGTGGCCGACGGCGACCTGTACGGCGGGCTGCTGCTGTTCTCCCGGCCGGGCGTGAGCTTCACCGGCGAGGACGAGGACGCGCTGATGCCGATCGGCGCGGCCACCGGTGTGGTGATCTCCACCGCGGCGCTGCGGCACGAGGCGGAGTGCCGGCAGCGCTGGCTCGACGCGTCCGCCGACGTGGTGGCCACGCTGCTGGCCAGCGAGTCGTCCGAGCGCGTGCTGGATCTGGTCGCCCACCGGGCCAGGGACGTGGCCGACGCCGACGTGGCCGCGATCCTGGCGCCGGCGGCGCTGTCCGGCGAGCTGGTCGTGCAGGCGGCGGCCGGCGACAACGGGCACCGGCTCGGCACGGTGGCGGTCACCGAGTTCGCCGACCACATCGCCGAGGTGCAGCGCACCGGCGAGGCCCGGCTGCTGGCCGGCGCCGCGCCGGCCCCGCCCGGGCTGACCCCGCCGCCGGTCGAGCTGTCGGCCGCGCCGCTGGTCAGCCTGCCGTCCCGGACAGTGGTCCGGCCGCTGGCTCCGGACGGCGCCCGGGGGCCGAACGGGTCGACCGGGCCGGCCAGCTCCCCTCGCTCCGCCGGCTCCGCCGGGCGGTCCGGGTCGGCTGGGCGGGCCGGTTCCGCCGGGCCGGACGGGTCGACCGGGCTGGACGGGCCGTCCATGCTGGTCCCGTTCGCGGCCGGAAACCGCGCGCTGGGCGTGCTGCTGGTGGCGCGGCTGGCCGGCCGGCCCGGGTTCGGCGACGCCGACCTGGGGATGGCCTCGATGTTCGCCGGGCACGCCGCGCTCGCGGTCGAGTTCGCCCGGGCGCACCGGGACCGGGAGTGGCTCGCCGTGCTGGAGGACCGGGACCGCATCGCCCGGGACCTGCACGACGTGGTCATCCAGCGGCTGTTCGTGGCCGGGCTCAGCCTGCAGGCGCTGACCCGGACCCTCGACGCGCCCGAACTGGTCGCCAAGCTGGAGCACACCGTCGACGAACTGGACCGGACGGTCACCGAGATCCGGCGCAGCATCTTCTCGCTGCGGTCGCCGCTGGTCGGCAGGGACGGGCTGCGCGCCCGGCTGCTCGGGCTGTGCACGACCGCGGCCGGCATGCTCGGCTCAGAACCCCGGGTACGCCTGGACGGGCCGCTGGACACCGTCGTGCCGGACGCGGTCGCCGACCATCTGGCCGCGGTGCTGCGCGAGGCGCTGGCCAACATCACCCGGCACGCGGAGGCCAGCGAGGTCGAGGTGCAGGCCCGCACCGACGGCAGCGGGCTGCTGCTGGAGGTCTGCGACAACGGCATCGGGATCGACCCGGCGGGGGTGCACCGCGGCGGGCTGGCCAACATCGCGCGGCGGGCCGAGGAACTCGGCGGGGTCATGCGGGTCGGCCCCGGCGCGTCCGGCGGCACGGTGCTGACGTGGGAAGTGCCGCTGGCCACCCGGTGACCGGCCGCCGGCCCGGGCCCGCCGGGCCCGGGCTCCCGGCGGGGTCAGCGCCGGGTGGAGCTGGCGGCGTAGGCGACCGCCTGCGCGCGCCGCTGCAGGCCGAGCTTGGCCAGCAGGCTGGAGACGTACTTCTTGATGGTCTTCTCGGCCAGGAACAGCCGCTCGCCGATCTGCCGGTTGGTCAGGCCCTCGGCGATCAGTTCCAGCACCTTGCGCTCCTGGTCGGTCAGCGCCGCCAGCGGGTCGTCCTCGCGGTGCTCGGTCTGCCGGACCCGGGCCAGCACGGTGCGCGTCACCGCGGGGTCGAGCAGCGACTGGCCGGCGGCCACCCGGCGGACCGCGTCCACGAAGTCGGTGCCGCGGATCTGCTTGAGCACGTACCCGGACGCCCCGGCCATGATCGCCGCGAGCAGTGCCTCGTCGTCGTCGTAGGAGGTGAACATCAGGCAGGCCACCTCGGGGTGGCTGGACCGGATGTCGCGGCAGACGTCGACGCCGTGCCCGTCCGGCAGCCGCGCGTCCAGGATGGCCACGTCCGGCAGCAGCGCCGGGATCCGGCGCAGCGCCTCGGCGGCCAGCCCGGCCTCGCCGACGACCTCGATATCCGGCTCGCCGCTCAACAGGTCATGCAGGCCACGGCGGACCAACTCGTGGTCGTCCAGGAGAAAGACCCGAATCGGTGTGGACGCACCCGCAGGTCCGGCCGGCGGCCCACCGCTGCCTTCGCTTGTCATGCACGCATTGTTCATTACTTGCTACTCTCTGTGAAGAGGTCATCGGTGCCGTACCGCGGCGGGGTTGCCGCCCCGGAGCCAGGCATCCAGTTCAGCTGAACGGACGGGGCGATGATCAACGGCCAGCGGCGCGGCGACGCGGAGAGCCCGCCGTCGCCGGACGAGGGTGCTGTCGCCTCCTTACGCGAAGAGATCTGGCGGCGGGAACGCTGGCTGGTCGCCGCAGGCGAGATCACGACCGCGCTGCTGGCCGGCGACGCGTCCGAGCTGGTGCTGCCGAGGATCGCGAGCCGGGCCCGGGAGCTGGCCGGCGCCGACTGCGCGCTGCTGCTTGTGCCCGAGCACAACGGCGCGCAGAGCTCGCTGGTGGTGGCCGCGGTCAGCGCCGCCGATCCGCTCCGGCCGCAGTCACTGCTCGGCACCCGGGTGGCGGTGAACGGCTCGATCTGCGGGCTGGCGTTCCGGGACGGCGTCAGCATGCAGGTCGACGACCTGTCCCGGACCTCGCCGCCGGCCGCGGTGCCGGGCACCGAGTTCGGCCCGGCGGTCGCGGTGCCGCTGGCCAGCAAGGGCGCGACCCTGGGCGCGCTGATGGTGGCCCGGGTGACCGGCTCCGACCCGTTCTCGGCCGAGGCGGCCGCGGTCACCGAGAGCTTCGCCGTGCAGGCCGCGCTCGCCCTGCACCTGGCCGACAGCCAGCGCACCGAGCGCCGGCTGGCCCGGCTGGAGGACCGCGAGCGGATCGCCGTCGACCTGCAGGACAACCTGATCCAGCGGCTGTTCGCGATCGGCATGCTGCTGGAGAGCGTCAGCCGGCGGCTGGACTCAGCCTCCCTGCGCGCCAAGCTCGACCACGCCGCGCACGAGCTGGACGCGACGATCAAGCAGACCAGGGAGACCATCCACTCGCTGCAGGCCTCCGCCGACCCGGACCATCCCGAGCTGCGGCAGCGGCTGCTGGCCGCGATCGAGGAGGCCACCGCCTGCACCGCGGTCGACCCGAGCGTGCACCTGGACGGCCCGCTGGACGCGCTGGTGCCCGTGGAGATCGCGGACGGCGCGGTCGAGATGGTCCGGGAGGCGGTGGCGGATGTGATCCGCCGCGGTGCGACCGCCGTCACGGTCACCGCGGTGGCCAGCGACATGCTCGCGGTCACGGTGTCCTACGACGTCGGCACCTGCCCCGCGGCGGACTGGTTACGCGGGCTGTCGGACCAGGCGGTCGGGTTCGGCGGCGAGGTGACCTTGGCCACCGAGGCCGGTTCCCGGCGCCGGCTGGTCTGGCAGGTGCCGCTCTGCTGACTGGCCGTTTCCCGCCCGGCCGGCCATGGCAAGGTGGGGGGATGGTCGGCAGCGGAGTACGGGCGGTGGCCGGATGAGGTACGCCTGGCCGGTGGCCCAGGTGCGGGCCGCCGAGGACGCGCTGATGGCGCTGGTGCCGGCGGGCGCGTTGATGCAGCGGGCCGCCGCCGGCCTCGCTGTCCACAGTGGACGTCTACTCGGGACGGTGTACGGCGCCCGGGTGGTGCTGCTGGTCGGTGCCGGCAACAACGGCGGCGACGCGCTCTACGCCGGCGCCCGGCTCGCCGGCCGCGGTGCCCGGGTGACCGCGGTCCTCCTGCGGCCCGACCGGGCGCATGCCGGCGGCCTGGCCGCGCTGCGGCGCGCCGGCGGCCGCGTCCTGCCGCTGACCGCAGACCCGGCGGTGGCCTTGGTACGGGCCGCCGACCTGGTGCTGGACGGGATCGTGGGGATCGGCGGCGCCGGCGGGTTGCGGGCCGACGCGGCGGAGTTGGCCGCCGCGGCCGGCGACGCCGGGGCCCGGGTGGCGGTCGACCTGCCCAGCGGCGTCGACGCGGACACCGGCGCGGTGGCCGGCGCGGCGTTCGACGCGGACCTGACCGTCACCTTCGGCTGCCTCAAGCCCGGGCTGCTGGTCGGCGACGGCGCGGAGCGGGCCGGCGAGGTGCGGTTGGTCGACATCGGGCTGGCGCCGCACCTGCCACCGGCCACGATCCGGGTGCTGGAGCAGGCGGACGTGGCCGCGCTGCTGCCCCGCCCCGGCGCCAACGCGGACAAGTACACCCGCGGCGTCGTCGGCGTCGTCGCCGGCTCGGCCCAGTACACCGGCGCCGCGGTGCTCTGCACCGGCGCGGCGGTCGCCGGCGGCGCCGGGATGGTGCGGTACGCCGGCAGCGCCGCCGACGCCGTCCGGGCCCGCTGGCCGGAGGTGGTGATCGCGGCCGGCCCGCCGAGCGGGGCCGGCCGGGTGCAGGCCTGGGTCGCCGGCCCCGGCCTCGGCACCGACGGCGCCGCCGCCGGGCTGCTGGCCGACGTGCTGGCCAGCGACGTCCCGCTGCTGGTCGACGCCGACGGCATCACGCTGCTCGGCGGCCGGCCGGACGCGCTGCGGCAGCGGTCGGCGCCGACCGTGCTGACCCCGCACGACCGCGAGTTCGCCCGGGTGGCCGGCGCGGTCGGGCCGGACCGGATCGGCGCCGCCCGCCGCGCCGCAGCCGACCTCGGCGCGGTCATCCTGCTCAAGGGCAACCGGACGGTCGTGGCCGGCCCGGACGGCACCGCGTACGTCAACCCCACGGGCACCGCGTGGCTGGCCACCGCCGGCAGCGGCGACGTCCTCTCCGGGCTCGCCGGCGCGCTGCTGGCCGGCGGCGTCGAGCCGGCCGCCGCGGCCGCCGCGGCCGCCTACCTGCACGGCGTGGCCGGCCGGCTGGCCGCCGGCGACGCCCCGACCAGCGCCGCCGCCGTCCTGGCCGCGCTACCCGCCGCTCTGCGCGCCGTCCTCACCGCCCGCTGACCCGCTACCCGCCGCGCTCCGCGCTGTCCTCACCGCCCGCTGACCCGCCACCCGCCGCCCGCCCCGCCCGGGCGGCCGTCCGGCACCGCCGGCTGAGCCGCCGCCCGCCGCCCCGCCCGCCCGGGCGGCCGTCCGGCACGGCCGGCTGAGCCGCCGCCCGCCGACGCGGGCTGCCGCGGCCGGCTGCCGGCGGCACGGCCGCCCCGCCGAGCCCCGGCCCGCCCGGGTGGCCGTCGGCGGGCGTGCCGGAACCGGTCTGGGAGACTGGCCAGATGCTGCGGACCGAGGCGCGGGTGGACCTGGATGCGATCCGGGGCAACGTCGCGACGCTGCGCGGCGGCACGCCGGCCGAGGTCATGGCCGTGGTGAAGGCCGACGGGTACGGGCACGGCCTGGTCCCGTCCGCCCGCGCCGCGCTGGCCGGCGGGGCGAGCTGGCTGGGCGTGGCGTTCCTGGAGGAAGCGCTGGCGCTGCGGGCGGCCGGCGTCCGGGCGCCGATCCTCAGCTGGCTGGCGAGCCCGGGGGAAGACCTGGTCAGCGCCGTCGCGCAGGGCATCGACCTGTCCGCGAGCGCGCCGTGGGCGGTGGCCGAGGTCGCCGCCGCCGCGCGGTCCGCCGGCCGGCCCGCCCGGCTGCACCTGAAGGCCGACACCGGGCTGTCCCGCGGCGGCGCGGCCGTGCTCGGCTGGCCCGACCTGGTCACCGCCGCGGCCAAGGCGGCCGCCGCCGACGAGATCGAGATCGTCGGAATCTGGAGCCACTTCGCGTACGCCGACGCCCCGGGCCATCCGACCACCGACCGGCAGATCGCGGGCTACCGGGAGGCGCTGGCGGTGGCCGCCCGCCTCGGCGTCACCCCGCGGCTGCGGCACCTGGCCAACTCGGCCGCCACGCTGACCCGGCCGGACGCGCACTTCGACCTGGTCCGCCCCGGCATCGCGGTCTACGGGCTGAGCCCGGTGCCGGACGAGTCGCAGTTCGGCCTGGTGCCCGCGATGACGCTGCGCACCCGGGTGGCGCTGGCCAAGCGGGTGCCGGCCGGCGAGGGCGTCTCGTACGGGCACGTCTACACGACCGACCGGGAGACCGGCCTGGCGCTCATCCCGCTCGGCTACGCCGACGGCGTGCCGCGCGACGCCACCAACCGCGGCCCCCTGCTGATCGGCGGCAGGCGCCGGACGATCAGCGGGCGGGTCTGCATGGACCAGTTCGTGGTCGACGTCGGCACCGACGACGTGCGGGCCGGCGACGAGGTGCTGCTCTTCGGCCCCGGCACGGCCGGCGAACCCACCGCCCAGGACTGGGCCGACACGCTCGGCACGATCTCCTACGAGATCGTCACCCGCGTCGGCGTCCGCGTCCCCCGCACGCACACCGGGTTGGCGGCCGCGCCGTGACCGGGGTCGCGCGGTGAAGCCGGCCGCCCGGCGGGCCGGCCTGGTCGCGGGGGCGGCCGGCCTGGTCGCGGCCGGCGCGGCCGTCGGGCTGGCCGCGGAGCGGTACGCGATCGGCCGGATCAGGCGCGGGCCCGACCCGGAGTCCGGCGAGCCGTTCGGCCGGCTGCCGGCCGACCGTACCCGCACCGTGACCACGTCCGACGGGCTGCCGCTGGCGGTCGAGGAGGTCGGCCCGGCCGACGCGCCGCTGACCGTGGTCTTCGTGCACGGCTACACGCTGTCCATGGGCTCCTGGCACTACCAGCGGCGCGGCCTGGCCGACATGCGCAACCCGCGGCTGCGGATGGTGTTCTACGACCAGCGCTCGCACGGCCGGTCGGGCCGGGGCTCGGCCGAGTCGGCCACCATCGACCAGCTCGGCCGCGACCTCGACGCGGTGCTGAACGACCTGGTCCCGTCCGGCCCGGTGGTGCTGGTCGGCCACTCGATGGGCGGGATGACCGTGATGGCGCTGGCTGACGCGCACCCGGAGTACTTCGGACCCCGGGTGGTCGGCGTCGCGCTGCTGTCCACGTCCACCGGGCGGCTGGCCGAGGTCAGCCTCGGCCTGCCCGCGGCGCTGGCCAAGCTGCGCGCGCCGGTGCTGCCGCTGCTGCTGCGCGGCATGCGCAGCCGGACCGCGCTGATCGAGCGCAGCCGCCGGGTCGGCAGCGACATCGCCTGGCTGTTCACCCGCCGGTACAGCTTCGGCTCGGCGGA
>JBBWZH010000009.1:0-10787 GCA_039648995.1 Mycobacteriales bacterium | reverse complement strand
TCGACCACTACATCTCGCCGACGGCGTTCGACTTCTCGCTCGCGGTCAGCATTCTCGCCGCATCCATCCTGGGCGGCTCGGCCAGCGTCTACGGCGCGCTGGTCGGCGCGGCCATCATGCAGTTCGGGCCGCTGGAGTCGACCTCGTTCCAGAAGTACGCGCTGGTCGCGTACGGCGCCTTCCTGATCGTGGGTGGGGTGCTGCTGGCCGAAGGGCTGGCCGGCATCGTGCGCCGGCTCGGCCGGCGGGGCTGGCAGCTCGGCCGCCGCCGCGCGCTGGCGCCCCGACTGGCCTCGCAGGCCATGCCGGCCTCGCCGGCCCTGCCGGCCTCGCAGGCCCTGCCGGCCTCGCAGGCCCTGCCTGGGCCACCGGCGCTGCCCGCTCCGCCGGCCTTGCCTGCCTCACCGGCTCTGCCTACGGCACCGGCCCCGCCGGGCCGGGCGGTCGCGGCGGCGGCGCTGGACGCGATCCCGGGTGCCGAACTGGCCGTGCGCGGCGTGAGCAAGCGGTTCAGCGGGCTGCAGGCGCTGCGGGATGTGTCGCTCACCGCGGCGCCCGGGCGGGTGACCGCGCTGATCGGGCCGAACGGCTCGGGCAAGACCACGCTGCTGAACGTCATCTGCGGCTTCTACCGCGCCGACGTCGGTTCGGTCGCGATCGGCGGCACCGAGCCGCGGCTGCGGCCGCACCTGGTCGCCCGCGCCGGTGCGGCCCGCACGTTCCAGACGCCGATCGTGCCGGCCGGGCTGAGCGTGCTGGAGGCGGCCGCCGCCGGCCGGTACGTGCGGCCGTACCGGTCCCTGGCGTCGGCCGTGCTGCGGCTGCCCAGTTACCGGCAGGTGCGCGCCGCGGACCTGCGCGAGGCGGGACGGGTGCTCGAACTCGTCGGCATCGCCGATCAGGCCGGCGCGGACGCCGCGTCGCTGCCGCTCGGCACCCGCCGGCTGCTGGAGCTGGCCTGCGCACTGGTAGCCCGGCCCCGGTTGCTGCTACTGGACGAGGCGGCGTCCGGGCTGGACGAGGCCGAAGTGGACACGCTGGCCGCGCTCATCCGGCGGATCCGCGACGCCGGCGGCACGGTCGTGCTGGTCGAGCACAACTTCCGGCTGGTGCTCAGCCTCGCCGACCACATCCACGTGCTGGCGCAGGGGCAGATCATCGCGGCCGGTACGCCGGAACAGATCGAGCACCACCCGGCCGTGCTGCGCGAGTACCTGGGCGTGCAGCCGGACG
Organism: Mycobacteriales bacterium; assembly: GCA_039648995.1. Lineage (GTDB taxonomy): Bacteria > Actinomycetota > Actinomycetes > Mycobacteriales > CADCTP01 > JBBWZH01. The sequence goes on along the minus strand of JBBWZH010000009.1, from coordinate 9,554 downwards.
AGCAGGTCGGCGATCTCGCCGCGCTCCGGGCGGAGGCCCAGTGACCGGCGGCGAGCTGCTGGCGGTGCGCAACCTCGGCACCGGGTACGGCGACCTGCGGGTCGTGTGGGACGTGTCGTTCACGGTCACGCCCGGCCGGGTCACCACGTTGCTCGGCCGCAACGGCGCCGGCAAGACCACGACGTTGCGGGCACTCGCCGGGCTGAACCGGGTCAGCGCCGGCTCGGTGCACTACCGGAGTGCGGACATCACCCGGCTACCGGCGCACCGGCGGGTACGCCAGGGGATCGCGTTCGTCCAGGAGGGGAAGCGGATCTTCCACCGGCGGACCGTGGAGGAGAACCTGCTCATCGGCGGCTACTCGGTCGGCATCGGCCGCCGCCGGCTGCCCGTGGAGCTGTCCCGCGTGTACGAGCTGTTCCCCGCCCTCGCCAGCCGCGGCCGCACGGTCGCCGGCACGCTGTCCGGCGGGCAGCAGCAGATGGTCGCGATCGGCCAGGCGCTGATGGCCCGCCCCGCGCTGCTGCTGCTGGACGAGCCGTCCGCCGGCCTCGCCCCGTCGATCGTCGCCGAGGTGATGGCCGCGGTCTCCGCCCTGAAGGCGACCGGGTTGGGCATCGTGCTGGTCGAGCAGGCGGTCGAGGCCGCGATCGCGGTCGCCGACGACGTCGTGGTGCTCGACGTCGGCCGGGTCGTCCTGCACCGCGCCGCGTCCGAAGTGGACGACCTCGACCTCCTCCGCGAGGCCTACTTCGGCCGCCCTCCCAAAGCGAAGCCCCATACGCCCTAGAGCTGCGCGGTCGGGGGGAAGGTCTCGACGGCGTCGGTGAGCGCCTGGGCGAGCGTGTTGTAGTAGGTGGCGTTCGGCGTGCCCGCGGTCAGGTAGAGCGGGTTGATGTTGCTGGCGTGGGCGGGGTCGCGCACCGCCGCGTCGTAGTCGATGACCTCGTTGGCGCCGAGGTTGCCGAAGTTGTTACGGACGTGGTTGTTGAGAGTCTGGCGGTTGATCTCGCGCTGGTCGGTCGTGGCGAGACCGAGCGGGGGAACGGTGGCGAGGATGACGTGGATCTGGGTGCCGTCGGTGCGCTGGTAGTGGCGGATGCTGTAGGCGGCTGACGGGCCGTTGATCAGGTTGGTGAGGTTCTGTTCGATCGTGGCGGGGTCGATGTTCTGCAGAATGTCGTCGGCGCCGAGCGTGACGAGGACCGTGCGGAGGTTGGGCTCGTCGAGGATGGTCTGGTTGAGAGGGGCGCCGGTTTCGCCGGCTCGCCACCAGGTGGTGGGTTGGCTGGCGGCCAGGCTGGCGTTGACCAGGCCGCCGGGCAGGTTGCTGCCAAGCTTCGCCGGCAGGTCGTCGACCCAGGTGGGTTGGTAGGTGCCACCGGGCGCGCCGGTGGCCGAGGTGTGGTCGCCGAGGATGGCGATCGTGCCCTGGGTGGCGTCGGCGGTGGAGACGTCGACCGCGGTCAGGTAGTAGGAATTGGTGGTCGTGGTTGCGTACCCGGTGCCGGTCTGATCGGCGGTGGCGTCGCCGGCGGCGAGGTAGTTGGTGGTGTTGCCGGCCGTGTGGACGGGTGCTGCCGCGACGGCGGTCGGCAGGTGCAGGCTGACGGCGAGGTTTCCGCTGCCGCCGGATGTGTCGGGGAACGCGATCGGATCGCTGTATGCCTCGGCGCCGGCCGCGAGGGTGAGGGTGCGTGCGCCGCAGCCGGCGGCTTGGCCGGCGGCGGCGCAGAATGTCAGCGCTGCCGGGGCGGCGCGGGTAGCGGCGGCGGTGCCGGACTGGGCCGCGATCGTGGCCCGGTCGAGGGTGACCGGTGTTGCGGCGAACGTGTTGGACAGCCGGATCCGGGCGGTGCCGCCGGTTGCGGTCGGGTGCACGACCAGCCGCAGGGTCTGGTTCGCCAGGCCGGTGCCGCCCACTGGTGCGGCAGCGGCCTCGGCGGTGGCGGCCCACGTACCGATCCACCCCGCGTTCACCGGCCGCGGTGCCATCGCCAGGACGTGCAGGGCACGGGGGCAGCTCGCTGGCAGGAAACTGGTGCCGATGTTGGGCAGCGTGACCGACCTCAAGGTCTTGGTCGGGTCGGTGGGCAGGAAGACGGCGTAGATCCGCGGCTTGATGGCGGTGTCAGGGCTGGTGCCGATGTCCCGGTGATCCAGCACGACCGCCGCCGCGGCTGCCGGGCCGAACGCCCAGTCCGGCACCGAGATGTATGCCGGCCTGGTGAGCGTGCCGTCGGTGTAGGTTACCGCTCCTCTGGTGTTGGGGGTGGCTCCACAGGTGGCGACGGTGAGCAGCCCGACGGCGGTCGCCTTGACCTGCTGCGCGGCGGGCAGCGGGATCGTCTGGCCAGCCGCGATCACATTGTCGTTGCCGGTCGTCGCGTTGGGAGCGGGCATCGTGAACGTGGCGCCGCCGACCGCGAGTGTCGTGTTTGGACCGTAGCCGGCCGCGGCGAGGGTCGGCTTGGACAGGGCCGTGTCGCCGGAGCCGATGTCGAAGTCGGCGGCGCTGGTGCCGTCGGTGGCGAGGCCGCGGTTGTTCATGGCCGCGGTGAAGCTGGCGGCGGTGACGTTGTTGAAGGGTACGAGGGTGAGGTAGTCGACGCCGGCGTTGAAGCCGGTGCTCGCGGCGTTCTTGCCGACGAGCGTCACCTTCAGGGTGTGCGTCCCGGCGGTCAGGTGGGCGCCACCGAACCGGACGAAGCGCGTTGCGGAGCCGCTGTTGTAGCCGTCGATGGCCTGCGTGTCGGTTCCGGCGAGTGGCACGTCGTCGAGGTCGAACCTGAGCTGGCCGTAGTTCGCGCCCATGATGGTCTTCGCGCCGAGCGCGTAGTCGGCCTCCAGCGGCACTCCGCCTGGGCCGGCCGGTGTGTTGAACGCCATCGTGAACGACTGGTTCACCGCGGTGCCCTGGAAGAGCTCCTGGCTACCGGCGGACCAGAACTGCGGGTTCCCGGTCTGCGGCCCGAGGGCGACCGACTGGCCGGCGGGCTGGCCGAGCGTGACCTGGGTGCTGTCGGTCGGTTCCAGCCGGGTGCGGGTGACGCCGAGGTTCGGCGCGACGTAGAAGTTGTAGGCAGAGCTCTCGGGCGACAGGTTGTGGGCGTCGTCGAAGCCGCGCACGTACAGGGTGTGGTAACCCGGGGCCAGCGAGGTCGGCACAGGTAGCGTCGCGTTGCCCGAGCTCGCCGCGACCAGGCCGCCGTTGCCGATCGTCTGGTTGTAGTTGCAGTCGGTCGTCTTCAACGCCGGCTCCGTGCCGGCGCCGGCCCAGCTGTAGGAGAAGCCGACCACGTCGGGCGAGCCGTTGGCGGTGAGCATGAAGGTGGGCGACGAGGCCGTGGGCGACCCCCAGTAGCCGCTGTACGGGTAGTCGTAGCTGGTGACCGACGGCGCCGTCGCCGGTGGGATCGCGCGGCTGACGAACTCGTACCAGCCCGACCAGGCCGACGACAGGTGTGGCACGTCCGACGGCAGGTTCTCGGCGTGCACGCGGTACGACCAGTTCGCGTTCCCGACGCCGCCGGGCTTGTTCACCGGCCAGGAGCCTTGCGTGTTCGAGTTGATCTTGACGCCGGCCGTGTTCCAGGCGGTACGGGCCGAGCCGCCGGTCGGCCACAGCTCGAACCACATGTTCAGTTGGAGCGGTGACGGGTTGTTGTCATGGCCGGTGGCGAAGAGGCTGGGGAACGCGTCGGCGGTGAAGACCTTGCCGCTGCAGGAGACCGCGTTGGAGACCTTCAGGCCGGTCGGCACACTGGGCGGGAAATTGTAATGGATCGTGAGTGTGGGGTTGGTGGCGAAACGCTTCCATTGGTTCCGGTCAGATTCATTCGGCGCGATCAGAGCGAAGGAGACGCTGGTCCAATCGTTGTTCGCCGCTTCCTGCAGGTACGAGACGACGGCGCTGCCGGTAAAATTGAGATTATTGGCCGGTGCGGTGGCGCAAAGGTCGCCGAAATTGGCCGACACCGTCTGCAGGGCGACGCCGGCCGGCCCGCCCCAGGTGATGCCGCTGGTGAAGGACGGCGACCGGTGCAAGGCCACCGGCTGGGCGGTGCAGTTGGTGGCGTTGTGGGTCTCGGTGATGGAGAAGTCGACCGAATGGATCGTGGCGGTTACCGAGCGTCCGGTGATCGTGGCCGTATTCATTGCGAAATAGGAGCGCGCGACGCCGATCCCGTTGCAGCCGGCCCATTCACAATCGCCGACCTTGGCGTCCTCGGTGGTGTCGTCGTAGTAGTGCCACCCGGACGACGTGACCACCGCGAAGTGCTGCTTGGCGCCGGTCATGCCCGGGTCGAAGTACACCGGGTAGCTGACTCCGGGGCCGGTCAGCGCCGTGGCAGCGGGCGTCAGGGTGAGACGGGCGGGCCCGCCGGGGGGCGCCCCATTCCCGACCAGATTCACGCCGACGGTGCTGACCTTGCCGCTGCCCGGGTCGCCGGCGGTGGGGGCCGTGCCGGTCTGCGGGTCACTGGCCGAGTCCCAGACCACCGGGGTCGCGCCGTGGAAGACCTCGACTCCGGACGTGTCCGTCGCTGAGATCTGTCCGTCGGGCGCGGCAGTCAGGCTCAGCCCGTCGGCGGTCACGTTCAGAGTCAGGTGGGCCAGCGCCGGGTTGGCCGCGGCGGTTGCATCGTGAACGGTCAGGACCTCGGAGTAGCTCTCGGCACTGGCTCTCAACCGGAGATCCACACCCGCCATGACTGCCGGATAGAGGGCAGTATCGCCGGATATAGTCGGCGTCGGCAACGCGGTGGGCCAGGTGAACGACACCGATTGCCCTGGGCCGCCGAGGGTGACCAGTGGCCCGCTGCCGCCACCGGAGAACGTGATCGGCGTCGTGGCGGCAATCGGCGAATACGACCCGTCGCCGTTGCGCCTCAGCGTGGTGTCCACTGGAACCCAGCCGCTGCCGTGCCAGACCCGGACCGGGTGAGTGGTGGTCGTGGCGGCGAAGCTGCCGTCCGGCTGGGCGAACACCTGCTCGGTCGCCGTGGTGTCGGTGGTGACCTCCACCGGCAAACCCGTCTCCTGCGCCTGGGTCGACGCGGCAGTCTCATCCGGCGCCGCGTCGGCGGGCGCCGCCGGCGGCGTAACGGTGCTGCCCGTCGGACCGGTGGGGGGAGCGGGCGGCGGCTCCGTTGCCGGCGTGGGTACGCCGGCGGGAGGCGGCGCCGAGGGTGGGGTGGTGGGCGTCGAGGCCGACGCGGATGCCGCCGCGGCCGAAATGCCAGCCGTGGCCACGAGGACAACAAGAAGACCCTTCAGGCAACGCCACAACAACGGTAAACGGTTCGACCTGGTCGTTGTGCGGGTACGCCTGTTCACGCCGGCTCTCCTCGCATAGTGGGCCTTGGTGGGCCAACCGCTGGCAGCGGGACACTAACCGGCGCCTGTACCCGGGGCAACACCATTACCCGGGTCACTGAAGGCTGCTCATGCCCTTTCGGGCAATTTTCCAGTTGGCGGACAAGGCGCGGACAAGGCGTGTCGATGGGCCGGTCACGAACCGTCGAGTATCGCGGTTACGCAGCGTGTTATGTCTTTGCGCGAGCGGGTTCTCGTGATTTAGTGCCGCTGGGTTCTTGTCATTGAGGAGGCTGCCGTGAAGTTGGGCGGAACCGCGCGTGTATCGAGCCGGCGACGCGGATCAGACCTTCTGCTACGGCGGAGAATATGCATTGGCGTCATTCTCACTCTTGTGGTATCTCTGCTCGGCTCAGTGCCGCCGGCCGTGGCCGCGCCACGGCACGGGCATGCACCGGTGCTGCACCGCGAGCCGCCCCTGCCGAATACCGCCGTGCCCCTTACCGCGCGGCCACGGGCCAGTGCGCCTCCGGCGGGTCAGCGGCCCGCATCGGCGTGGCCTGCGGCGGGTGAGGCCGATGTCAGCCTCGGGGCGTCGAACCGCGCCGCGCCGGCCGGTGCGGCCGGGTCCGCCCGGTCGGTCCGCGCCGGTGCGCTGCCGATCGTGCTGGCCGGGGCGCCGAAGGCACGCCAGCCCGCGCGTTTCCACGTGCGAGTGGCGGACGGTGCGGCCGCACGGCGTGCCGGGGTCAGCGGGGTGCTGTTCAGCGTCACCGGCGGCTCGGCCCACGGCCTGTCCGCGGTCGCCGTCGACTACAACTCGTTCCGTAACGCGGGCGGCGCGGGGTGGGCCAGCCGGGCGCACCTCGTTCGGCTGCCGGCCTGCGCGCTGACCACCCCGGCGGTGCGGGCCTGCCAGGTGCAGACCGCGCTGCCGTCCACAAACGACGCCGTGGCCGGCACGGTGTCGGCGGCGGTCGGCGGGGCGCCGGTGGTGCTGGCGGCGGTGGCCGGGCCGGCCGGGTCGAACGGCGCGTTCACCGCCAGTTCGCTGTCGCCGAGCGGGACGTGGTCGGTGTCGACCGCGTCGGGGGCGTTCAACTGGTCGTATCCGATCCCGGTCCCGCCGGCGGCTTCCGGGGCGGTCGCGCCGTCGGTGGCGCTGTCCTACAGCTCGGCCGGGGTGGACGGCCGGGTCGCCTCCACCAACAACCAGCCGTCCTGGGTCGGTGAGGGCTGGGACTACTCGCCCGGCTACATCGAGCGCACCTACCGCTCCTGTGCCGACGACCCGGCGGGCACCGCGCCGAAGACGTACGACCTGTGCTGGGCCGGGCAGGTTGTCACGATGAATCTCGGCGGGCAGTCCACCCCGCTGGTGCTCGACGACGACAACCACACGTGGCATGCCGCCAGCGACAACGGCGAGCGGGTGGAGCTGCTGACCGGTGCCGGCAACGGCGCGCACGACGGCGAGCACTGGCGGATCACGAAGCCCGACGGCACCCAGTACTACTTCGGTCTCGAGCACCCGCCGGGCTGGACCACCCAGCTGGCCACGAACGGCACCTGGACCGTCCCGGTCTATGGCGCGCACGCCAACGAGCCGTGCAACAGCGCGGCCGGGTTCGCGTCGTCGTCGTGCGCGCAGGCGTGGCGGTGGAACCTCGACTACGTCGATGATCCGCACGGCAACGCGGCGGTCTACTACTACCAGAAGGAAACCAACTACTACGGCGCGAACAAGGCCACCACCGGCGTGCTCTACACCCGTGGCGGCTCGCTGGACCACATCGACTACGGGCTGCGCAAGATCGGCGGCTCGATCTACGGCAGCCCCGCGCAGGACCAGGTCGGATTTGACACGGCCGAGCGGTGCGTCCCAACCGCGACGTTCACCTGCGACCCGGCGCTATTCACGACGGCGAACGCCGGCAAGTGGCCGGACACCCCGCAGGACCAGCAGTGCAAGCAGGGTGTCACGTGCAACAACAACGCGCCCACGTTCTGGTCGACCAAGCGGTTGACCACGATCACCACCCGGTACCGCGCCGGGTCCGCCATGCTGCCGGTCGACTCGTACGCGCTCGGGCAGAGCTTCCCGACGGCCGGCGACCCTGAACTGTTCCTGAACTCGATCACCCGCACCGGCCACGCGGCGGACGGCACGACGGCGGCTCTGCCGCCCGTCACGTTCGCGGGGCAGTTGACGGCGAACCGGGTGTTCGGCTTCAACAGCCAGCCGGAGATGCTGCACTGGCGGCTGACCAGCATCACCAGCGAGACCGGGTCGATCGTCGCGGTCACCTACACCCAACCCGAGTGCACCGCGACCAACGTGCCGGGCAGCCCGGCCAGCAACACCAAGCGCTGCTTCCCGGTCTACTGGACGCTGCCGTTCCAGGCCACGCCGACCCTCGACTACTTCCACAAGTACCTGGCCACCGAGGTCGACGTCCAGGAACCGAACGCGCTCTCGCCAACCCAGGTCACCAAATACGCCTACCTCGGCGACCCCGCCTGGCACCTGGACGACAACGAGACCGTCAAACCCGCCAACCGGACCTACGGCCAGTTCCGCGGCTACGCCCAGGTCGAGACCCGCACCGGCAACCCCGGCAACAGCCAGGCCGGCGTCCCGGACGCCCGGACCCTCACCCGCACCACGTACTACCGGGGCATCAGCGGCGCCACGGTAACCGACTCACTCGGCGAATCGGTCGCCGACAACGAGGCCTACGCCGACACCCCGCGCGAGGTGCAGTCGTTCAACGGCGAAGGCGGCGCCGAGGTCACCACGACCATCACCGACCCGACCACCATCGCGACCACCGCCTCGCGCGCCCGCAGCGGCCTGCCCGCGCTGGTCGCCAGGGTGGCCGGCACGGCGAAGACCCGCACGGTCACCGTGCTGGCCGCCGGTGGCACCCGTACCGGCGCCGTCACCAACCGGTACGACACCGAGGGGCGGCTTGTCGCCAGCACCGACTCCGCCGACGGCCTACCGGACATCTGCACCACCCGCAGCTACGCGCAGAACACCACGTCGTGGATCCGCGACCGGGTCGCGGAGACCATCACCTCCCAGCAGGCCTGCCCGCCGGCCGGCACCGCGCCCACCCCGGTACTCACCGACACCCGCACCTACTACGACGGCGCCACCACGCTCGGCCCGGTCAGCGGAGCCGGTGACCCCACCCGGACCGAGAACGCCACCGACAACACCGGCGGCACCATCCATTTCGCCGCCACCACCGCGACCTACGACGCCGGTGGGCGGCCGCAGTCCAGCACCGTCTACACGTCCGCCGCCGACACCACCGGGCGCACCACCACGCTGGCGTACACCCCGGCCGACGGCGGGACGCTGACCCAGGTCGTCACCACGAACGCGAAGAGCCAGACGAGCACCACGACGGTCGACCCGGCCCGTGGCGCAACCGTCGAGACCATCGACGTCGCCGGCCTCAAGACCGATGCTAAGTACGACCCGCTCGGTCGGCTCGCGGCGACGTGGCTGCCGAGTCACGAGATGGCCAACCAGGACCCGTCGGCCACCTACGCATACCTGGTCCGCAGCAACGGACCGCTCGCGGTGACCAGCAAGACCCTGATCGACTCCGGCGACTCCATCACCCCGTTCCACTACGCCACCACGGTCGAGCTGTATGACGCGCTCGGGCAACTGCGCCAGACCCAGAGTGAGGCCGAGGGCGGCGGCCGCGTCGTCGCCGACACGTTCTACGACTCGCACGGTTGGGCGGTCCGGAGCAACAACCGCTGGTTCACCAGCGGCGCACCGGCCACCACCCTGATCTCCACCGCCGACTCCGCGGTGAACAGCCGGACCATCACCGGCTACGACGGCACCGGCCGGCCCCTGCTGGACACCGAATACAACGGCCTCACCGCGACCTGGTCCACCCGGACCGTGTACGGCGGCGACCGCATCACGGTCGTTCCGCCCGGCGGCGGAGTCACCGCCACCACGCTGGTCAACAGCCGGGGCCAGACTACCGAGGTCCGTCAGTACACCGCGGCGCCGACCGTCACCGGCAGCGTCGTCAGCGGCGGCACCTACCAGTCAACGACGTACCACTACACCGCTCTCGGGCAGCAGGACGGGGTCACCGACCCGGACAACAGGAGCTGGACGTTCGGCTACGACCTCGCCGACCGCAAGACCAGCCAGACCGACCCCGACACCGGTAGCACCACCTACAGCTACGACGACA
>JBBWZH010000789.1:0-24887 GCA_039648995.1 Mycobacteriales bacterium | reverse complement strand
GGCAAGTGGTACCCGGAATGGTGGGTCCGGCAGATGCTGCGGATCAGCCTGCGGCTGGTGCACGGGCAGACCGGGCCGCGCCGGGTCAGCGGGCACACGCCGGCCGAGGTGGTCGCGCAGGGCGGTGACACCGAGCGGGTGGTGATCCTCGCCGACAACCTGGTCGACCAGATGATCTGCGCGTTCGTGCTGATCATGATGACGGTGGTGGCCGGTTCGCTGGTGCCCGGGCTGTTCTTCGCCGGGACGATGGTGGTCTCCGGGCTGGCCGCGACGCTGTTCGGCCCGACGCTGCAACGGTCCGCGCAGCAGACCGTGGCCGCCCGGGCCGCGTTCAGCACCGCGCTGGTCTCGGCGCTGTCGGCTGCCCGGACCGTCAAGCTGGCCGGCGCGACCAGGCCGGTGCTGGCGCACCTGGCCGGGCTGGACGCCGTCCGCAGCGAACGCCAGCGGCGGGAGATCTCGGCGCAGGTCTGGGCCCGGTCGACGCCGTCCGTGGTCAGCGGGCTGCTTCCGCTCGGCGCCTGGGCGCTCTACCTCACCGGCGGGCTGTCCGGCGGCGCGACGCTGGTGGCCGTGTCGACGCTGGGCTCGGCCCGCTGGTTCGCCTGGACCACCGCGTCGCTACTGGCGCAGCTGCCGTCGGCCCGGGTGTGGACCCGCCGCACGGTGGCGATGACCGGGGTGGCCGCCTACTCCGCGTCGGTGCCCGAGGTGGACATCTCCGCCGGCACCGCGCCCGCGCCGGCGATCCCGCCGCGGCACCCGCTGCGGGAGCTGGTGATGTCCGGGTTCAGCGCGGTGCACGAGGACGGCACGGTCGGCGTCCGGGACGTCGACCTGACCGTGCGCCGCGGTGAGCTGGTGCTGGTGGTCGGGCCGGTCGGCTCGGGCAAGTCGTCGCTGCTGCGGGCGCTTGCCGGGATCGTCCACCACACCGGGGGGCTGCGCTGGAACGAGCAGCCGATCACCGAGCCGGAGCTGTTCCTGCGGCCGAACCAGGTCGGCTACGTGGCGCAGCTGCCGCGGGTGCTGTCCGGCACGATCGCCGACAACATCCGGCTCGGCCACGAGGTGGACGCGACCAGCGCGGTGTCGACCGCGCAGCTGGAGCACGACCTGGCCGCGGCCGGCAGCGGGCTCGGGCTGCTGATCGGGCACAAGGGCACCCGGCTGTCGGGCGGCCAGCTGCAGCGGCTCGCGCTGGCTCGCGCGCTCGCGCCGCGGACCGAGCTGCTGATCGCCGACGACGTCTCCTCCGCCCTGGACGTGACGACCGAGCTGGACCTCTGGCGGGCGCTGCGCGAGCACGGCACCACCGTCGTCGGCTCCACCTCGAAGCGGGCCGCGCTGGTCCAGGCCGATCAGGTGCTGGTCCTGCTCGGCGGCGAGGCGGTGGCCCGGGGCAGCTGGCGCCAACTGGAGGAGCGCTGGGGCCACCTGGCCGGCTGACCGGCGTCCGGCCTGCTAGCCCACCCGGCGGGCCTGCCGGGTGGTGGCGATGAGCGTCGCGGCGGCCAGGGCCGCGGTGATCAGCAGCAGGCTGCGCGGGGAGCCGTAGGGGTGCAGGACCGAGAGCAGGTACGGCGCGGCGAAGCCCAGGTAGGTGGCGGCCTGGAAGACCGCGGTCAGGCCGGCGAGCTCGGCCGGGCGGGCCCGCCGCTGCACCTCGGTCAGGCCGAAGACCAGCGTGAAGCCGTAGCCGCAGCCGAGGATCACGGCTGTCAGCAGCACCAGGGCCGGCTGCCGGGCGTTGGCCGTGAGCGCTTCGAACACCAGGCCGGCGGTCACCAGCGACATGCCGATCAGCAGCACGCGCGGCCGGTCGAGCAGGTCGCGACCGCCGCCGGGCTGGGCAGCCCGGCCAACTTCCGCCGGCACTTCGCCGCGGCCGCCGGCGTCCCGCCGAGCGCCTACCGCCGCGCCTTCCGGCCCGATCCCGCCGGCAGCACCTGACCCGGCTCGGCGGTCCGCCGGCCGACGTGGTCCGCCGGCCGACGTGGTCAGCGGGAGGGCGGCGGCGAGGCGGGCGGCGGCGGTGCGGAGCCGGTCCGGCGGGTGGGCCGCGTAGCCGAGGATCAGGCCGGGCGGCCCGGGGCGCGCGCGGTGCCAGGAGAGCGGGTGCGCCAGGACGCCCGCCTCCCGCAGCCGTTCGGCGATGTCGATGTCGGACGCACCGGCCGGCAGCCACGGCAGCGTGACGAGCAGGTGCAGGCCGGCGGCGACGCCCTGCACCCGGGCCGCCGGCAGGTGCTCGGCCAGCGCCGCGAGCAGCGCGTCCCGGCGGCGGCGCTGCCGGGCGCGGACCAGCCGGATGTGCCGGTCGTACTCGCCGGCTGCGATCAGCCGGGCCAGCACGAGTTGCGGCAGCGCGGGGCTGCCGAGGTCGCTGGCGTGCTTGGCGGCGACGAGGTCGGCGTGCAGCCGGCGCGGCGGGATCAGCCAACCCAGCCGCATCGCCGGCGCCAGCGTCTTGGACGTGCTGCCGGTGTGCGCGACCCGGTCCGGCGCGGACGCCTGCAACGCCGGCACCGGCGCCCGGTCGTACCGGTACTCGGCGTCGTAGTCGTCCTCGATCACCAGGCCGCCCGCCGCCGCCCAGTCGAGCAGGGCGCGCCGCCGCTGGGGCCCGAGCACCACTCCGGTCGGGAACTGGTGAGCGGGCGTGACCAGCACGGCGCCGGCGCCGCTGATCGCGTCCACCCGCAGGCCGTGCTCGTCGACCGGCACCGGCAGCGGGCGCAGGCCCCAGTAGGCCAGGTCGTCGCGGGCGCCGCGGGAACCCGGATCCTCCACCGCGATCGTGCTGGCCCCGGCCGCGCGCAGCACCTGGGCGAGCAGCGCGAGCGACTGGGCCACGCCGGAGACGACGATGATGTCGTCGGGGTCGGCGCGCAGGCCGCGGATGCGGGCCAGCCAGCCGGCCAGTTCCTGGCGCAGCCGGGGCCGGCCGCGCGGGTCGCCGTAGCCGAGGTCGGCCGAGCCGGCGTCGGCCAGCACCGCCCGCTCCGCGCGCAGCCACGCGGCGCGCGGGAACGCCGACAGGTCCGGGACGCCGGGGGAGAGGTCGAACTCCACCGGCGCCGGGTACCGCTCCGGCGGGATCGGTAGCAGCGGGGCGATCGGCGTCCAGCCGGTCGCCGGTTCGGCCCGCGGCGCCGGCCGGGGTGGCGGGCGGCGGGGGAGCACCGACGTGCCGGTGCCCCGGTGCGCGCTGACCAGGCCCTCGTCGCCGAGGCGCTGGTAGGCCTCGACGACCACGCCGCGGGAGACGCGGAGTTCGGCGGCCAGCACGCGGGTCGCGGGCAGGCTGGCGCCGGGACGCAGCCGGCCGTCGGCGATCGCGGCCCGCAGCGCGTCGGCCAGCCAGCCGGTGAGGCCCTTGGCCGGCGCGTCCGCCGGGTCGAGTTGCAGGAAGTCGGCGCCGGCCGCAGTGGTCCGGTTGGAAGCCGGCTCCGTGGTCCTACTCATCGGACCACTCTGCGGCCAGCATGGCGCTGTGTCCACAGCGATCGCCGATCCGGTGCCGGCCCGAACGAGCGGCCTCGGCGCGGCCGCCGGCGCCACCGGCATGGTCTGTGTCGGCGGCAGCGTGGCCGTGTCGTCCGTGCTGGTGGGGCAGCCGCTGCTGACCGCCCAGGCGGTCCGGTACGCGGTCGCGTGCCTGCTGCTGGCCGGTGCCGCGCGGGTGACCGGGCAGCGGCTGGTCCGCCCGCGCGGCCGGGAGTGGCTGTGGCTGCTCGGCGTCACCGGCAGCGGGTTGGTGCTGTTCAACATCGCGCTGGTGCACGGCTCGCGGCACGCCGAGCCGGCGGTGCTCGGCGTCGCGGTGGCCTGCGTGCCGGTGCTGCTGGCCGCGGTCGGCCCGCTGCTGGACGGGCACCGGCCCAGCGTGCCGGTGCTGGCCGCGGCGCTCGTGGTCACCGCGGGCGCCGCGCTGGTGCAGGGCCTGGGCCGCACCGACGCGGTCGGTGTGGCGTGGGCCGGCGTGGTCTTCGGCTGCGAGGCTGGCTTCACGCTGCTCGCCGTGCCGGTGCTCGGCCGGCTCGGCGCCTGGGGCGTCTCGGTGCACACCACCTGGCTGGCGGCGCTGCTGTTCGGCGGCCTCGGCCTGGTCCGCGAAGGGCCGGCAGCGGTCGCCGCGCTGACCCCGGCGGCCCTGCTCGCGGTCGGCTACCTCGCGGTCGCGGTGACCGCGGTCGCGTTCGTGCTCTGGTACTCCAGCGTCCGGCTGCTCGGGCCCGGTCGGGCCGGCCTGCTCACCGGGGTGGCGCCGGTCGCCGCGGCCGCGGCCGGCGTGCTCCTCGGCGGACCGCCGCCGCCACCGGACGTCTGGGCCGGCATCGCCGTCGTCGTCGCCGGCCTCGCCCTCGGCCTCGGCCCCGCTCGACCCGCCCGTCGGCGGGCGCGGGCGGCGTCAGGCGCCGGCGGAGGCGGTGGGCAGGTCGTCCGGCTGGGGCCCGGCGTCGTCCAGGCGGGTGAGCTTGATCCGGAGCGGGTCGGCGTCGGGCAGGTCGAGCCGTTCCACGACCGCGGCGAGCCGCTGGTGGGCTGACCGGGCCGCGTCGGCGTCGCCGGCGGCCTCCAGCGCGTCGCCGAGGTGGTCGAGGGTGAGCGCGTCGATGTAGTCGGCGCCGATGCCCTCGTTGAGCTCCAGCGCCGTCTGGTAGCACGCGATGGCCTGCTCGTACTGGCCGAGATGCCGGTAGGCGAAACCCAGGCTGTCCCAGGTGACGGCCTGGCCGTACCGGTCGCCGAGCTCCTGCAGCAGGCGCAGCGCCTCGCCGCAGTAGATCAGCGCCTGCTCGTGCTGGCCGAGCTGGGCGCAGTCCCAGCCGATCACGTTCAGCGCGTCCGCCTGGCCGTACCGGTGCTCGGCGAGCCGGTACAGCTCCAGCGCCTGCCGGTCATGTCGGAGGGCTTCCGCGTGCCGGCCCTGCGCCTGCCAGAGCCGGCCGTACGCCATGTGCGTGTGGCCCTGGCCGACCCGGTCGCCCAGCCGCTCGACCAGGTCCAGCGCCGACTGGAAATGCGCCCGCGCCGGTTCGTGCAGGTACCGGTCGGTGTAGGCGAGGCCGAGGTATCGGTGCGCGCCGGCCTGCGCGGGCAGGTCGTCCAACCGGCCGGCCGCGGCCAGCGCGGCCTGCCAGAGCGCGATCCGGTCCGGCCAGTGGCCCTGGCCCTGCCGGATCAGGAAGATCTCCATCGCCCAGGCCATCGGCCAGACGTGGTGGTCGAAGCCGGTCCGGGCGGCCAGCGCCACCAGGGCCATCAGCACCGGGTGTTCGGCGGCCAGCCAGGCGACCGCGCCGTCGTAGTCGCCCGGATCCTCCGGGGTGACGTGCGGTTGCGCCGGGGCGACCGTGATCGGGTCGCGGTGCGGGGCCAGCAGCCTGGCCGCGGTGTGCGCGGTGTGCAGGTAGTGGTCGAGCACCCGGTAGACGCCGGCCAGCCGCTGGTCGCCCGGGTCGATTGTGTACGCCAGGTCGGCGGCGTAGCCGCGCAGCAGGTCGTGGAACGTGTAGCGGGCCGGCGCATGCTCGGTGAGCAGGTGCGCCTGGGTCAGCTCGGCCAGCAGCCGGCGCACCCGCCGCACCGGGACGCCGGCCAGGCTGGCCGCCGCGGCCGCCGAGATGTCCGGGCCGGGATGCAGGCCGACCAACCGGAACAGCCGCGCGGTCTCCGGCCCGAGCGTCTGGTATGACCAGGAGAACACCGTCCGGACGTTGGTGGCCGCGTCCGTGCCGGCGAACATGTCCAGGCCGCCGTGCGTGTCGCGGAGTTCGGCGGCCAGCGCGGCGAGCGGGAAGTCCGGGTGGGTGGCGGCGCGGGCGGCTACCAGCACCAGCGCCAGCGGCAGCCGGGCGGACCTGGAGATGATCTCCTCGACCGCGGCCGGGCCGGCCGCCACCCGATCCACGCCGAGCCGTCGGGCCAGTAGGTCGCGGGCCTCGTCCAGGGTCAGCATGCCCAGCGTTACCGGGTGCGCGCCCTCGGCCACCAGCCCGGTGAGCTGGTTGCGGCTGGTCACCACGACCAGCACGGTCGGGCTGCCCGGCAGCAGCGGCCGGACCTGCTCGGCGTCCCGGGCGTTGTCCAGCACGAGCAGCATCCGTTTGCCGGCCAGCAGCGTGCGGTACAGCGCCCGCTGCGCGTCCAGGCCGGACGGAACCCGCTGCGGTGAGACGCCGAGCGCGTCAAGGAAGCCGCGGACCGCCTCGCCCGGCGCCATCACCTGCCCGCCCGGGTCGAAACCGCGCAGGTTCACATAGAGCTGCCCGTCCGGGAACCTCGCCCGGACCCGGTGCGCCCAGCGGATCGCCAGCGCGGTCTTGCCGACCCCGGCGGTTCCGCAGACCGCCCCGACCACGACCGCGGTCGGCTCGGCCGCGCCGCTCGCGAGCAGCCCGTCCAGCCGCGCCAGCTCGGCGGCCCGGCCTGCGAACCCGTAGACGTCGGCCGGCAACTGCGCCGGCACCCCGGTCGGGTCACCGCCCGACGGCGCCGCCGGGCCGATCGCCGGACGGCCCAGCCCGCCGGTGTCGGTCCCCGTGTCGGCGGCCGGGAGCGCGGGCGGCAGGGGGCGGGCCGAGGCCAGCGGCGTGCCGCGCAGGACCGCCTGCTGCAGCGAGCGAAGCTCGGCGCCCGGCTCGGAGCCGAGCTGGTCGACCAGGCGGGCGCGGGCGTCGCGGTAGCAGTCGAGCGCCTCGCCGGGATGGCCGGCCGCGTACAGCGCCCGCATCAGCGCGGCGACCAGCGGCTCGGTCAGCGGGTACTCCGTGATCAGGTCGGTCACCGGGCCGATCACCGCACCCGGGTTGCCGGTGCTGATCTCGGCCTGCGCCCACGCCAGCACCGCGTCCAGGTATCGGCGGCGCCAGCCCTCCCGGACGCCGGCGGCCCACCGCCCGGCCAGGCCGGCCACCGGCTCGCCGCGCCACAGGCCGAGCGCGGTGCGCAGCCAGGCCAGCCGCTGGCCGGCGTCGCAGCTGGCGTCCCGGGCCCGGTCGACCAGACCGCGGAACACGTGCAGGTCCACCCGGTCCGGGTCGACGTCCAGCAGGTAGCCGTTGGTCCGGTGCTCCAGCCGTGGCCCGTCGCCGGCCTGCTCCAGCAGCCGCCGGATGCGGGCGATGTACGTGTGCAGCGTCCGCCGCGCCCCCGCCGGCGGCTCGTCGTCCCAGACCCGGGCGAGCAGCGTCTCGACCGTGACCAGCCGGCCGGCGTCCACCAGCAGCGCGGCCAGCACGGCGCGCTGCTGCGGCGGGCCGACGTCGACCTCGCGGTCGCCGTCCCGCAGTTGAACCGGCCCCAGCACCCGGAAATCCACCGGCGCCCCCGATCAGGGCTTCAAACAGGCCAACTACCACGTCGTTGGCGCAAGGTTGACATTAAGTCAACAATCCCTCCGACACCACCATCGGAACCTGCATGGGCAACACCTAGTGGCCCGTGGAGGTGCCCAGTGACAGATCAATCCGTATCCCTCCAGAAATTCGGCTGCCGGTTCGGCCGGATCGCCGCCGCGCTGGTAATTCTGCTGGTAGCCGTCGTGGTGGGCGCACCCGTCGCGGCGGTTGCCCAAGTAGGCAAATCCCCGGCGGCCGTCGTGGTGGGCGCACCTGCCGCGGCCGTTGCACACGTGGGCAAGTCCCCGCCCCCACCGGGCGCCGCGCCCAACGCCAACTGCTCGGGAAACGGCTGTAACGGAAAGGATCCGGAGGCCAGTGGATGTTCGGCCAATGCGGTCACGCTCGCCTCGGCCGCGATGCTCACGGTGAACAGAGACAATATCGGCACAATCGAAATGCGATACAGCCGGAACTGCGGGACGCAGTGGATCCGGGTCAACTCGCGGGTGACCGACTGCGCCGGTGACCCGTGCCAGAACGACGCGGTGATCACCCGGCCGGCGGGGGCAGACGGCCCGGCGATCACCGTGGAGGACGCCGGCCGGCCGGCATCCGGCCAGCCGAGCCAATGGACCCGCATGGTCTACACGCCGGACGTCCGCTCCTGCGGCACAGGGGCCGCCGACACCGGCAATTTCGTGGCGTTCCCGCGCGGGGTCAGGGGGACCCAGATCTGCGGTTGAGCGCCACCCGCACCGCCGCCCCGCAGCGAGGCGGGGCGGCGGTGTGTGCCGTCAGGCCGGATTCAGGACGCTGACATTGAACGGTCGGTGGCCGCCACGGTTACCGGCGGAGACAGCGCGGTCCGCCTCAGCGTTCCGCCGGGTCGGCCGGGCGCTGCAGGCAGGCCCAGATCGCGGCCGGGGTGATCGGCATCTCCAGGCCGGACCGGTCGTAGCCGGTGAGCGCGTCGTGTACGGCGTTGACCACCGCCGGCGGGGTGCCGATGCAACCGGACTCGCCGGCGCCCTTGGTGCCCAGCGGGACGTTCGGGTTGGGTGTCACGTGCTCGACCAGCGTGATCGGCGGCATCTCGGCCGCGGTCGGGATCGGGTAGTCCAGCAGCGTGCCGGCGAGCGGCTGGCCGTCCGCGCCGTAGCTGGCCGACTCGTACAGCGCCTGGCCGAGCCCCTGCGCGATCGAGCCGAGGATCTGGCCCCGCACCACGGCCGGGTTCACCACCACGCCGCAGTCGTCCACCGCCACCAGCCGCAGCACGGTCACGTCACCGGTGCCGCGGGTGACCTCCACCACGGCCACGTACGCACCGAACGGGAAGGCCTGCGGCGGGGCGAAGACCTCCTCGGCGGCCAGCTCGCCGACCCGCGCGGTCAGCTCCTCGAACGTGATCACGGTGCCCGGATCGCCGGCCCGGTGCAGCCCGGCGGCGGTGAGTTCGACCTCGCCGGGCGGGACGCCGAGCAGCGGCCCGGCCGCCGCCACCGCGCGAGCCCGCAGCGCCACGGCGGCCAGGTACGCGGCGTTGCCACCGACCTGCATGGTCCGGCTGCCGAACGCGCCGGTGCCCTGGGCGACCTCGGCGGTGTCGCCGGTGATCACCTGGACCGCCGCCGGCTCGACGCCCAGCCCTTCGGCCACCACCTGGGCCAGCGTCACCCGGTGCCCCTGGCCCTGGGACGCGGTGCCGACCCGCGCGACGACCCGGCCGGTGGCCGCCAGCTCCACCCGGGCGTACTCGCTGCCGCCGCGCTGCCCGCCGGAACGCTCCACCCAGCTGGCGATGCCGATGCCGAGCAGCCGGGGGTCGCCGGCGGCCCGGCGGCGGGCCTGCTCGGCGCGCCAGCCCGGGTAGTCGGCCGCCCGCAGCGCCGCCTCCAGCGCCGAGGCGTAGCGGCCGCTGTCGTACTCGGCGCCGGTCGGCGAGCGGTACGGGAACGCGTCCGGCGGGATGAAGTTGCGCCGCCGGATCTCGGCCGGGTCCAGGCCCACCCGCTCGGCGGCGGCGTCCACGCACCGCTCCAGCGCGTACGCGGCCTCGGGCCGGCCGGCGCCGCGGTAGGACGCGGTGGGCGCGGCGGTGGTCACGACGCTGCGGGTGGTCACGTGCAGCCGCCCGATCGCGTACGGGCCGGACAGCACCCAGCCGGTCATCTCCGGGATGAAGTCGCCGGTGCCCGGGTAGCCGCCGACGTCGGCCCAGATCTCGGCCGCCAGCGCCCGGAACCGGCCGTCCCGGTCGAGCCCGAGCCGCAGCGTGCTGACCTGGCCGCGGCCGTGGGTGGCGGCGGTCAGCGCCTCGTACCGGTCCTCGATCCAGCGCACCGGGCGGCCCAGCCGCAGCGCGGCGGCGACCACCACGAGGTACTCCGGGTATGTCTGGCTCTTCGCGCCGAACGCGCCGCCGACCGCCGGCACGATCACCCGCACCCCGGCCGGGTCGAGCCCGAACGCCCCCGCCAGCGAGCCCTTCAGCCGGTGCGGCGCCTGATGCGACACCCAGACGGTCAGCCCGCCGGACGGCTCCGGCCGGGCCAGGATGCCGCGCGTCTCCATCGACGTCGGCGCCAGCCGCTGGTTCCGCACGGTGCTGGTGACCACGACCGGGCAGCGGGCCAGCTCGTCGGCGCACGGCCGGCCGAGCTCGCGCCGGCTGACCACATTGGACAGTCCCGGGTAGAGGGCGGGTGCGCCGTCGGCGGCCGCCGCGACCGGGTCGAGCACCGGCGGCAGCGGCTCGATGTCGACCTCGACGAGCTCGGTGCCGTCCTCGGCCAGGTAGCGGTCGGCGGCGACGACGACGGCGACCGGGTCGCCGACGAACCGCACCCGGTCGGTGGCCAGCGCCGGCCGCCGCATCGCGGCCGGCTCCGCGCCGCGCGGCGGGGACGGCACGGCCGGCAGCCCGGGCAGGTCGGCGGCGGCCCACGCGGCCACCACGCCGGGCAGCTCCCGGGCCGGTCGGGCGTCGACGCCGCGGAGCAGCCCGTGCGCGGCCCAGGAGCGGCTGAACGCGGCATCCAGGCAGCCCGGAACCCGCAGGTCGGCGACGTACCGGGCGGCACCGCGGAGCACCTCGTCGGCCTCGGTGGCCGGCAGCGCCCGGCCGACCTGCCGCCGGCCGATCGCCGTCGGCTGGCCGGCCTGCTCGATCGTGCCGGTCAAGGTGGTGACCTCCGCTGGGCCCGTGCGGGACGGTCGGGAAGGCGGGACGGCCGGGAAGGCCGCCGTTGCCGCCCCGGCCCGCCGACAGTAGATTCCGCCGCGGTGAAACCGCAATCGTTTGAGTACGTCGCGCCGACCACCCTCGATGAGGCGCTGGACCTGCTCGCCGAGCACGCCGACGCAGCCAGCGTGCTGGCCGGCGGGCAGAGCCTGCTGCCGCTGCTCAACCTGCGGCTCGCCCGGCCCGAACTGCTGATCGACATCAACCGCCTGCCGGGTCTCGACCGCCTCGAGCTCACCGCCGCCAGCCCGGTCGGGCCGGCGCCCGCCGGGGACGCCGGGCAGGTCGGGCCGGCGCCCGCCGCGCCGCCGGAGCCGGCTCCCGCCGGGGCCGGGGGCTCGGGTCTCGAGGCGGCGGGGGGCGTCGGGGGTGCCGGCTCGGCTGGCGGGGTCGTCGGCGGGCTGCGGGTGGGGGCGCTGGTGCGGCACCGCGCGCTGGAGGGCGCGCCCGAGCCGGGGCCGCTCGGCCGGCTGCTGGCCCGGGTGGCGCCCCGGGTCGGGCACCCGCCGATCCGCAACCGCGGCACCGTCTGCGGCAGCCTCGCGCACGCCGACCCGGCCGCCGAGTGGTGCCTGGTCGGCCTCGCCGCCGGCGCCGAGGTCGGCCTGGCCAGCGCCGCCGGCTCCCGCCGGCTCACCGTGGACGCGCTGCTCGACTCGCCGTTCGCCACCGACCGCCGGCCGGACGAGCTGATCACCGAGGTCACGTTCCCGCGCTGGGCGCCCGCCGAGGTCGGCTGTGGTTTCGTCGAGCGCGCGCGTACGGCCGGCTCCTTCGCCCAGGCCGCCGCGTGCGTCGTCGTGCGCTGGGCCGGGCCCGGCGCGGGTGCGGACGACGTGGTCGCGGTGCGGATCGCCGTCGCGGGGTTCGGTGGCCGGCCGGTGCTGCTGCCTGGCGCCGCGGCGGCGCTGGTCGGGCGGCCGCTGACCGGCGGACAGTCGGCGGCGGCGGCCGCGGCGGCGGCCGCGGAGATCACCCCGCGGGACGGCGCCGGCCCCGCCGGTCACCAGCGGGCCGTCGTCGCCGCGCTGGTGGCCGACGCGCTCGACCGGTCCGCGCGGGACCGCGGCGGGCCGGACCGGACCGACCTGAACGGGGCCGGCCGGCCGCGGCTGGATCTGGCGGGATAGGGCGGCATGGACATCGAACTGACCGTGGACGGCCGGCCGCGACGGGTGGCCGTCGAACCGCGCACCACGCTGGCCGACGCGCTGCGCGACCAGTGCGACGCGACCAGCGTGCACCTCGGCTGCGAGCAGGGCGCCTGCGGTGCCTGCACGGTGCACCTGGACGGCGTCGCGATCCGCTCCTGCCTGCTGCTGGCCGTGCAGGCGGCCGGCTGCCGCGTCACCACGGTCGCCGGTCTGCCGGTCGGCCCGGGGCTGCACCCGGTGCAGCAGGCGTTCGCCGACCGCAACGCCTTCCAGTGCGGCTTCTGCACGCCCGGCTTCGTCATGCTGCTCGCCGCCGAGCTGGCCGACGCGCCCGACCTCGACGACGCCGGGCTGGTCGAGCTGGTCTCGTCCAACCTCTGCCGGTGCACCGGTTACCAGGGCATCCTGGCCGCAGCCCGGGACGCCCGGGACGCCGGCGCGGCCGGCCGGGCCGCCGGCTGACCCGCCCCACCCGGGCCTGGGCGCGGGCAGGGTCAGGTGCGGGCGGGCGCGGTGGAGCCGCGGACGACCAGCGTCAGCGGGAGGAGCACGGAGCGGGTGTGGCGGTGCGGGCCGCGCAGCCGGTCCAGCAGCAGTTGGGCGCCCTCGACGCCGATCGCGTAGTGCGGGATGCGGACCGTCGTCAGCGGCGGGTTGAGCTTGTCCGCGTACGGCATGTCGTTGAAGCCGACAATGCTGATGTCGTCCGGGCAGCGGGCGCCGCGTTCGGCCAGCCCGTCGTAGCAGCCCAGCGCGATCAGGTCGTTGCCGGCCAGGATCGCGGTGCAGTCGGCGCCCGCGTCGAGCAGCTGGCGCAGCCCCTGCGCGCCGGCCGCCTCCGTCCAGGACGCGCACTCGACCCGCAGCCGCGGCTCGTCGGGCAGGTTGTGGTCGGCCAGCGCCTGCCGGAACGTGCTCGCCCGGGTACGGCCGGTGGAGGTGTCCTGCGGGCCGGCCAGGTGCGCGATGCGCCGGTGCCCGAGGTCGACCAGGTGCCGCATGGCCAGCGCCACGCCAGCCGCGTCGTCGGCGGTGACCGACGGGATGTCGCCGCGGGCCGTCCGCCGGTTCACCAGCACCAGCGGCAGCCCGTCCGCGGCCAGCCCTTCCAGGAACGGGTGCTCCAGCCGGGCCGTGGCCACGATCAGCCCCTCCACCTGGCGGAACCGCAGCGACTCGATCTGCGCCCGCTCCCGGTCCGGGTCGTTGTCGGTGTTCACGATCCAGGCGTTGTAACCGGCCGGGCCGAGCACGTCCTCGATGCCGCGGACGATCGGCGGGAACAGCGGGTTGGTGAGGTCGGGGATGACCAGGCCGACGCTCGTCGACCGGGACGTCTTCAGGCTGCGCGCGATCGGGTTCGGGCGGTAGCCCAGCGACGCGGCGGCTCTGATCACCCGCTCCGCGGTGTCGGTGTTGACCAGCCGGCGGGTCTCCGGGTTCAGCGCCCGGGACGCGGTCGCGGGGTGGACGCCGGCGCTGTCGGCGACGTCGCGCAGCGTCGGCGGCCGGGACATGGGACGAATATCCGGGACCGCGCCGCCGGCTGCAATGGAGTGCGCCACCTCACCAGTCTCTTCGGCCCCACCGGTCCCGCCTGGACGGGCCGGGTCCGGGCCCGGGCCGCGGGTCATGCCGGGGCCGCCAGTTCCGGGTCGGTGAAGCGGGCCCGGCCGAGCGCGCCGGCCACGCCGAGCGGGACCGCCACCGCGGCGGCCCAGCCGAAGATGAGCCCGTACCGGTCGGCCGAGGCCAGCGGGCCGAAGATGAGCGCGCCGAGCGCGCTGCCGGCGAACAGAGCGCAGGCGAACATCGCCACCGCGGTCGCCCGGGCCGCCGGCACCACCTGCGTCGCCCACGTCTGCAGGGTCGAATGCATCGCCGCCCAGGCCGCGCCGAGCAGCAGGCACGCGGTCAGCGCCACGGCTGCCGCCGCCGACACCGCGGCCAGCGCCCACGCCCCGACCAGGCAGGACGCGCCGGCCGCGACCAGCCGCGCCGGCCGCACCCGCCGCGACAGCCGGGACACCGCCGGCGCCGCGGCCAGCGTCGCCACCCCGAAGACCGCCGTGACCAGGCCGGCCGTGGTCGCGCCCGCGCCGTGTGCCTGCACCGCGGCCGGCAGGTAGGTCAGCCCGCCGAGCAGGATCCCGCCCTCGACGAAGGCCAGCGCGATCACCAGCCGGGCCGGCCGGGCCGCGAACACCGCTCGGAACTGGGTCATCGCGCGGTCCCGCCGGCGGTGCGGCCCCGGGTCGGGCAGCCGGCGCAGCAGCAGCACCAGCAACACGGCGAGGGTGCCGGTGCCGGCGAACACCCAGCGCCAGCTCAACCGGTCGGCGACCACGCCGGCCAGCGCGGTCGCCACGGCCGTGCCGCAGGCCACGCCCACCATCAGGTCGGTGATGTCGTGCTGTCGCCGTTCCGACGGGACCGTGTCGCCGACGTACACCAGCGTGCTCGGGATCGCCGCGCCGAAGCAGGCGCCGGCCACCGTCCGGGACGCGATCAGCGAGGCCGGCCCGGTCGCCAGCGCCGCGGTCGCGGTCGCGACGGCCGCGAGCAGCAGGGTGAACCGGATCGTGCGGACCAGCCCGAGCCGGTCCGAGACCAGCCCCCAGACCGGCTGCAGCAGCCCGTAGGCCAGGTAGTACGCGCTGGCCGCCTGCGCCGCCCGGGACAGCGGCACGTCCAGCCCGTGCGCGATGGCCAGCAGCATCGGCGGCATCGCGAACCGGTCCAGGCTGCTGACCAGGGTGGTCAACTGCAGCAGCCGGCGGGCCTGACCGCCGGCTGTGGCGACCGCGCCGGTCACCGGCCGGCCAGGAACCGGCGGTCCACCAGCCCGGCCGGCACGCTGGTCAGGTCAACCCCGTCGAGCCCGGCCACCCGGGTGTGCCGGTGCCGCAGCGCCAGCACCCGGATCAGCGCGGCCGGGTCCGGCTCACCGTCGGGCACCAGCCCTTCGGCCGGGTCGGCCAACCGCGCCACGTACGCCCGCGCGTCCGCCGGCGCCAACCCCATCCCGGCCGCCTCCCGCACCGCGGCCGCGGCCAGGTCGGGGCTGGACGCTGGTCCGCCGGGCGGCGCGTCGGCGTCCGGTGGGCGCGCGGGGGCCGGGTCGGCGCTTGCCGGGCCGAGCGCGCGCAGGACCGTGCGCAGCGCGGTGACCAGGGCGTTCAGGCGGTCGTCGGCCTGGTCGCAGGCGGGGCCGGTGGCGGCGAGCACGGTGCCAAGGTACGGGCGGCAGGCGTCCACCGCCCGACCCAGCCGGTTGCAGCCGGCCGTCGCCGCGCGCAGGTCGCTGCCGGCGTTGAGCATGGTCGCGTCGCAATCGCCGGCCAGCAGCGCGTCCAGCCGGCGCGGGGTGGAGCCGAGCTCGACCACCCGGTAGTCCGCGTCCCGGCGCAACCCGGCCGCGGCCAGGATCTCGTACAGCGCGAACGCGAAGCCGGACTCCGCGACGTCCACCCCGACCGTCCCACCCCGCACCGCGTCGAACCCGGCGATCATGGGGCGGGCGTAGAGGGCGAGGCCGAGGCCCCGGTCCACGCCGAGCAGGATGCGGACGTCGGCGGTGCGGCCGAGCGGGTTCGCCGGCAGCAGGCGGTAGGCGAGGACGTTGTCCGGGCTCGTCAGCGCCGCGTCCAGGTCGCCGTCGAGCAGCGCGCGGAACTGCGCCGGCGAGGACGGCACCGGCTGCTCGTCCACCACCAGGCCCACCCGGTCGAGCAGACCGGCGGCGCGGGCCACCCGCAGCACGACCGAGGGGCTGAACGTGCCCAGCCGCAGCGCCTCCGCCACGCGTCCTCCTCACAAACGATTGTGACGCCCGTCCGCGACGGCCGCGACGCCGCGCTACCCATCCCGTTACGAACCGACACGACCCTTGACACCCGTCCCATCCACTCGCATGCTCCAACGCAATCGATTGCGAGCGCAAGGCTCCCTCAGCGTAGGAGGGGATATGGCCGTCCGAACCCGATGGCTCGCCGGGGCCGCCGTGACCGCCGCGTGCGGGCTGCTGCTCACCGCGTGCGGTGGCGGCAGCGCCGGCGGCGGGGGCTCATCCACCGGACCGATCGTCATCGGCATCTCGCTCCCGCTCACCGGCGATTTCTCCCAGCCCGGCACCGAGGCGAAGCGTGGCTACGAGATCTGGCGGGACCTGGTCAACGGCAAGGGTGGTCTGCTCGGCCGGCAGGTCCAGCTGAAGATCACCGACGACGCGAGCAACCAGGACACCGTCGTCGCCGACTACACCAAACTGATCACGCAGGACAAAGTCAACCTGCTGCTCGGCACGTTCTCCTCGCTGCTGAACTTCCCGGCGTCCGCGGTGGCCGAGCGGAACAACATGGTCTACGTGGAGCCGGCCGGCGGCGCCCCGACGATGTTCACCCGCGGCTTCACGAAGCTGTTCTTCGCCCAGCAGGCCACCGCGCCCCGGCAGGCGGACGTCTTCGTCAACTGGATCAAGTCGCTGCCGGCCGCGGACCGGCCGAAGACCGCCGCCTACCCGACCCAGGACGACCCGTTCACCCGGCCGGTGATCGAGTCGATGCGGAAGCAGCTGGAGGCCGAGGGCGTGCAGACCGTCTACTCGACCGTCTACCCCGCCGACACCGCCAACTTCCAGACGATCGCCAACTCGATCGCGGCCAAGAAGCCGGACCTGGTCGCGCAGGGCGCGGTCTTCGAGGACGGCGTGGGCCTGGCCAGGTCGCTCAAGCAGGCCAACTTCTCACCGAAGACGTTCTTCCAGACGTCGGCGCCGAGCAACGGCAGCCAGTACAGCGACGGCATCGGGGCGGCCAACACCGAGGGCGTCTTCTACACGGTGAGCTGGAGCGACAAGGCCAAGACGCCGCTGAACGCGGACTTCGTGGCCGGCTACGGCAAGGCCTACCCGGGCAAGATCCCGGCCGAGGACGCCGCCGACGCGTTCGCCACCGCGCAGGTGCTGCAGACCGCCGTGGAGCAGGTCGGCAAGATCGACCAGGCCGCGATCGCCGGGTGGCTGCACGGCAACGAGGTACAGACGATCCTCGGCCCGCTGTCCTGGACCGGGACCGGCGAGCCGAAGGGCGATTTCCTGCTCGCCCAGTGGCAGTCCGGCCGGGTCGAGATCGTCGCGCCGAAGAACGTCGCCACCACCGAGAAGGTCATCCAGCCCAAGCCGGCCTGGCACTGACCGGCCGGCGATGACCGAGTTCATCCAGGCGGTCGTGCTGGGGCTGCTGATCGGCGGCGTGTACGCGCTGATGTCGTCCGGGCTGACGTTGATCTTCGGGGTGCTCGGCATCGTGAACGTGGCGCAGGGCGCGTTCCTGGTGCTGGTCGCGATGCTGACGTGGTGGCTCTGGCACAGCACCGGGATCGACCCGATGCTGGCCGCGTTGCTGCTGACGCCGGTGATGTTCGCGTTCGGCTGGCTGCTGTACCGGGTGGCGATCGTCCGGGTGCGCGGGATGCCGCCGTCGATGTCGGTGCTGCTCACGTTCGGTATCGCGCTGACGATCGAGGGCGTGCTGAACGTGACCGCCGGCAACCGGTTCCGGTCCGCGACGCCCTCCTACTTCGACGAGTCGTTCCGGGTCGGCTCGCTGAACCTGCCGAAGCCGCACGTCTACGGCTTCCTCGCCGCGACCGCGGTGCTGGCCGCGCTCTACCTCGTGCTCACGCGTACCTGGACCGGCCGGGCGATCCGGGCCTGCGCGCAGAACCCGTCCGGTGCCGCGCTCGTCGGCGTCGCCGCCACCGGCACGGCGGCCCTGGCGTTCGCGCTGGGCACCGCGACCACCGGGGTCGGCGGCTCGATCATGTCGGTGCTGTACCCGTTCTTCCCGGCCTCGCACTACGACTGGATCTCCCGGTTACTCGGCATCATCGTGCTGGGCGGGATGGGCAGCATGCCCGGCGCGCTGGTCGGCTCGCTCGTGCTGGGCCTGGCCGAGACGTTGACCGCGACGTACGGCTCGCTGCAGTGGTCCACGCTGGTGTTCTACGCGGTGATCGTGGTGGTGCTGCTGGTCCGACCGCAGGGCCTGTTCGGCACCCGCCTGCGCGAGGACGCGCTGACATGAGGGCCGGCAACCGGCACGTGCTCGCGCTGGCCGTGTTCGTGGCGCTGGCCCTGTTCCCGGCGGTCCGGCCGCACGACACGTACCGGCAGACCGTGCTGCTGATGGCGTTCCTGCTCGCGATCGAGGCCAGCAGCTGGAACATCGTGTCCGGGTACGCCGGCTACGTCTCGCTCGGGCACGGCGCGTTCCTCGGCCTCGGCGCGTACACGGCCGGCATCGTCGCCACCCGCGCGGGCGTGCACCCGTTGCTGATCGCGCCGCTCGGCGGGGTGGTCGCGGTGGCCGCGGCCGTGCTGCTCGGGGTGGTGGTGCTGCGCACCCGCGGGCACGCGTTCGTGATCATCACGATCGCGCTGCTGTTCGCGACGCAGGTGCTGGTGGTGAACCTGCGCTCGTTCACCGGCGGCTCGGACGGGATCACGCTGCCGCTGCCGTCCTGGCCGCCGGAGTTCCAGAACATCCCGTTCTACTACCTGTTCCTCGGCCTGCTGGCGCTGACCGTGCTGCTCTCCGCGTGGATCCGGCGGACCCGGTTCGGCACCGGCCTGCTCGCGATCCGGGACGACGAGGGCAAGGCTGCCGCGATCGGCGTGCACACCTCGCGGTACAAGGTGCTCGCGTACGCGTGCAGCGCGTTTTTCATCGGCGTCGCCGGGTCGGTGTACGCGTACTTCCTCACGTTCCTCAACCCGCTCGGCGCGTTCAGCATCCTGACCAGCGTCACGATCGTGCTGGCCGCGCTGCTCGGCGGCCGGGGGTCGCTGTACGGGCCGGTGCTGGGCGCGTTCGTGGTTCAGATCGGCAGCGAGCAGGCCACCGTGTACGGCGGCAGCAGCCAGAGCCGGGTGCTGATCTTCGGCGTGGCCCTGGTCGCCGTGGTGCTGTTCCTGCCGGCCGGCGCGGTGCCGACCGCCGCCGCCTGGTGGCACCGGCGCCACCCCCGCGCCGTCGAGTACATCGACCAGGCCGGCGCCCTCGCCCGCGGTCGAGCGGACGCGACGGTCGGTCAGCCGCGGTTGGTTGTCCGGGCCCGGGCGCCGCAGCCCGAGCCGCAGCGCCGGGCATTGCTCGAGATCAGAGGGCTGACCAAGTCGTTCGGTGGGTTGGTGGCGGTGGACGGTGCCGACCTGATCGTCCGCCGGGGGACGGTGACCGGGCTGATCGGGCCGAACGGCTCGGGCAAGACCACGCTGTTCAACCTGGTCGGCGGCGCGCTGCGGGCGGACGCCGGGGAGATCCGGTTCGACGGCCGCCGGATCGACCGGCTGCGTCCGTGGCAGCGCGGGCACCTCGGCATCGGCCGCACCTTCCAGCTCACCCGGCTGTTCCGGTCGATGACCGTGCTGGAGAACGTGATCGCGCCGCTGCCGGACGCGCGCTGGCGGGCGCTGTTCTCCGGCGCGGTGGCCGGGCACGAGGCGGCCAGGGCCCGCGACCTGCTCGACTTCGTCGGCCTCGGCCGGTTCGCCGACGAGCCGGCCGGCAGCCTCTCCTACGGTCAGCAGAAGCTGGTCGAGCTGGCCCAGGCGCTGATGCTGGACCCGCGGCTGGTGCTGCTGGACGAGCCCGCCGGCGGCGTCAACCCGAGCCTGGTGGCGCGGCTGCTGGAGATCATCCGTGACCTGAACGCGCAGGGCGTGACGTTCCTGGTGGTCGAGCACAACATCCCGATGGTGCTGCAGCTCTGCGACCCGGTGGTGGTCTTCGCCCGCGGCCGGGTCATCGCCGAGGGGCCGCCCGACCTGGTCCGGCGCGAGCCGGCCGTACTCGACGCCTACCTCGGCGAGGACTGGCGCCCACCGCCGGAGCCGGCGCCCGGCCCCGACCCGGCGGCGGCCGCCGCCGAGCCGAAGGGGGTCGGCTGATGCTCACGCTGACCGGGGTGACCGCCGGGTACGGCGGCGGCGGGGATGTGCTGCGCGGCGTCGACCTCGGCTGCGAACCGGGCACGATCACCTGCATCGTCGGGCCGAACGGGGCGGGCAAGTCGACGGTGCTGCGCGTGGTCAGCGGCCTGCTGCCGGTCCGGGCGGGCACCGTGCGGCTGGACGGTGTGCCCATCGGCTCGCTGCGCCCGGAGCAGGTGCTGCGCCGCGGGGTGACCCAGGTCCCGCAGACGCAGGCGCTGTTCCCGTCCATGTCGGTGCGGGAGAACGTGCTGATGGGCGGCTACCTGATCCGGCGCGACCGGGCGCTGCTCGCCCGCCGGCTCGCCGACGTCCAGGAGTTGGTGCCGCTGGTGGCCGAACGTGCCGGCACCCCGGCCGGCAACCTGTCCGGCGGCCAGCGGCGGATGGTCGAGATCGCGCGCTGCCTCATGCTCGACCCGCGGGTCCTGATGCTGGACGAGCCGTCGCTCGGCCTGGACCCGCGCGGCCTGGCGGCGGTCGCCACGCTGATCGACCGGCTGCACCGGGACGGCACGACCGTGCTGCTGGTTGAGCAGAACGTCCGGCTCGGCCTGGGCCTGGCCACCCACGGCGTGGTGATGGAGGGCGGCGTGGTGCGGTTGCACGGCCCGGCCGCGGAGGTGGCCGGCAACCCGGAGATCGCCAGCCTCTACCTCGGCGGCTCCACAGTGGACGGTCTGGTGACCGGCGGCTCCACAGTGGACGGTCTGGTGACCGGCGGCCCCATCGCGGCCGGACCGATGACCGGCGGCCCCACCGTGGGCGGCCCGGTGCCGGACGGCCGCACAGTGGACAGTCCGATTACCGGTGGCTCCACAGTGGACGGTTCGGTGGCGGGAGGAACGTGATGGACGAGCAGTTGGCGTCGGCCATCTCGCACTGGTCGCCCCGGTTCACCACGAACGGCGTGACGGTCTCCGACTTCGACCGGATCAGGTCCGAGCTGACCGGCTGGGACGGCTGGTGCGCGGCGTGGTCGGCGGTCGCTGGCGAGCACGAGGAGCTGGGCCGGGCCGCGCTCGCCGAGGGCCGCACCAGGTCGGCCGGCGAGCATCTGGCGCAGGCCGCGGTCTACTACCACTTCGCCAAGTTCCTGTTCGTGCAGGACTACGCGCAGCTGCGCGCGGCGCACGCGGCCGCGGTCCGCTGCCTGGACGACGCGCTGCCACACCTCGACCCGCCCGGGCGGCGGGTGGCCATCCCGTTCGAGAAGGGCGCGATGGTCGGCGTGCTGCGGCTGCCGGCCGGGGGCGGCCCGCACCCGGCGGTGGCGCTGCTTCCCGGGCTGGACTCGGCCAAGGAGGAGTTCCGCTCCACCGAGCGCCTGTTCCTGGACCGCGGCCTGGCCACGTTCAGCGTCGACGGCCCGGGCCAGGGCGAGGCCGAGTACGACCTGCCGATCCGGGGCGACTGGGAGGTGCCCGGTGCGGCGATCCTGGACGCGCTGGCCGCGCAGCCCGGCGTCGACCCCGACCGGCTCGGCGTCTGGGGGGTGAGCCTGGGCGGTTACTACGCGCCCCGGGTGGCCAGCGGCGACCCGCGGGTGCGCGCCTGCGTGGCGCTCGCCGGGCCGTACAACTTCGGCGACTGCTGGCCGCGGCTGCCGGCGCTGACCCGGGCGGCGTTCCAGGCCCGCTCCGGCGCGGCGGACGACGACGACGCCCGGGTCCGGGCGGGTCGGCTCGACCTGGCCGGCCGCACCGGCTCCATCCGCGCCCCGCTGCTGGTCGTCTCCGGCAGGCTCGACCGCCTGATCCCGTACCAGCACGCCGAGCGGTTGGTGGACGAGGTGACGGCGGCTGGCGGTGACGCGCGGCTGCTGCTGCTCGACCGCGGCAACCACGGCGCGATGAACGTGGCGCCGCGGCACCGCCCGTTCACGGCGGACTGGCTGGCGGCGCGGCTGGCGCCTTGACATCGCTACGGAGCGGAATCAATGATGGACGACAATCGATTGCAGAATGAGGTGGCCATGTCTCGGTCGGACCTTCCGGTGGATCTCCCGGCCGACCGCGTCGGCTGGATCGGGACCGGCCGGATGGGCGCCGCGATGGCGACCCGGCTGGCCGCCGCCGGGGTTGACCTGGCCGTCTGGAACCGCACCCGGGCCAAGGCGGAGCCGATCGCCGAACACGGCGCGACCGTGGTCGATACGATCGCCGAGCTGGCCGGCCGGGACGTGGTGTTCACGATGGTGGCCGCGTCCGCCGACCTGGAACAGGTGCTCACCGGCGACGGCGGGCTGCTCCGCCAGGGCCCCGCGCCGGCGCTCGTGATCGACTGCTCGACCGTCTCGAACGAGTCGTCGGCGGCGATGCGGGCGGCCTGCGCCGAGCGCGGTGCCGCGTTCCTGGCCGCGCCGGTCAGCGGCAACGGCAAGGTGGTCGCGTCCGGCAAGCTGAGCCTGGTGGTCTCCGGCGACCGCGCCGCGTACGACCGGGCCGCGCCGCTGCTCGCGATCGTCGGCCGGGCCTCCACCTACGTGGGCGAGGGGGAGACCGCGCGGCTGGTGAAGATCTGCCACAACCTGCTGCTCGGCGTGATCGCGCAGTCCTTGGCCGAGATCACCGTGCTTGCCGAGAAGGGCGGCGTGCCGCGGGCCGCGCTGCTCAGCTTCATCAACGACAGCGTGGTCGGCTCGATGTTCACCCGGTACAAGTCGCCGGCGTACGTGAAGCTCGACTACACGCCCACGTTCACGCCGGTGCTGCTGCGCAAGGATTTCGACCTCGGGCTCGCCGCGGCTCGGGCGATGGACGTGCCGATGCCGGTCGCGGCCGCCACCGCGCAGCTGATCCAGGCGGCGATCGGCGCCGGCTACAGCTCGTCCGATTTCGCCGTCCTGCTGGCCGAGCAGGCCCGCGCCGCCGGCCTCGACCTCAAGCCGGAGGACACCCCCGTCGACGACGGCCTGGGCAACAGCTGACCCGGCCGCGAGGAACGCACGCAGCGCGACCCGGTCATCGGCCACACACCGACGGGCGGCGGGGTGCGGCGGGGCCGGCCCGGTCGGGCTAGAACGACAGCCGCATCACCAGCGGGTTGGCCTCGTTGCGGGCCGATGCGGTGAACGTGCAGTTGCCGTTCGCCGCCGTGGACGCGCACGGCGTGCCGCCCCAGGAGAGCGCGACGTCCTTCGGGTCGAGCGTGACCTGCTGGCCGGGCCGCACCGCGAACGCGCACGCGTCGGTGCAGCTGCCCGCCTCGGCGCCGCCGATCAGCACGGTGACCCCGCCGGTGGACAGCGGCGCCAGCCGGACCAGGAGCTGGCCGTCCGCGGGCGGCCCGCTGCTGGCCGGGCTGCTCGCCGCGCCCGTGCCCGGCTGGGTGGGCGTCGCCGGCGATGACCCGGGCGGTGTGGTCGGGGCCTGACCGACGCTGGCCGTGGTCGGGTCAGCGGGCGGCGCGGTGCTGGAGGCGCCGGCACTGGACGTCGCCGGCTGGCTCGACGCTCCGGTCGTCGGCGCGCCGGTCGTGCCGGTGGCGGTGATGCTCCCGCTCGGCGGGCCGCTCGCGGTCGGGTCACCGGTCACCGGATCGGCGGCCGCCCCGTTGTCGATCGCCAGCGGCGCCTGCGTGCCGTCGCCACCCAGCGCGATCAGCCCCCAGCCGCCGAAGCCGGCCAGGCCGAACACCAGCACGGCCCCCACCAGCCGGCGCCGCTTCGCCCGGTCCCGCTTTGTCCGGTCGGTCGCTGGCTGGCTGGGCGTCGCCGGGCCGGCGTCGGCCCGCCGGCCGGTCGGCCGCTGTCGGCCCGCCGGCGGTCGGGCTACCGACGGTCGGGCCGGCGCCGGCGTAGGTGCCGGTGCCGGCCCTGTGGCCGGTGGGGTCGGTGCGGGCGCTGGGGCCGGCGCCTCGGGCGGCGCCGGGTCGAGCGTGGTGGTGGCCGTGACCGTGGTCGGGTTGGTGCCCGGGAGCACGCCCGGCGCCGGCAGGGCGGTGGTGGTGCTCGAGGTGGTGGAGCCGGTGAAGATGGTGGCCAGGATCTCGCGGCGCTGCTCGTCCAGCCGGAGGGCGACCCAGAGCAGCAGCGGCGGCAGCGAGTCGATGCGCTGCTCGGCCTGCTGGTGGCTGGGGCGGCACTCCGAGCAGGCGCCGACGTGGTAGAGCACGCTCTGCTGCAGCGGCTGGCGGAGCGGCTCGCCCGGCCGCCACTCGGCCCGGCTCAGGTGTTCGTCGAAGACCGCGCAGTAGCCGGGCCGGGTGTGCGCCATCAGCGCCACGCCGGCCAGCGCCAGCAGCGCCGGCGGGTACCGGCTGGGCTCGTCCTCGGCCGGGTCGTCCGGGGACCAGCGCGCGGCCAGGATCGCGCGCGGCTCGTCCGGCAGGCTCTGCACCACCTCGTGCATGAGCTCCAGGAACGGCAGCACGTCGCGGCGGTGCGCTACCTGCCGGTCGACGGAGCGGTCGCCGGCGTGGAACGCGCGCAGCAGCGCGCTGTCCGGCTCGGGGTCGAACGGCACATCCAGCCCGGCGATATCGCCGAACGTGGCCCGCAACCGGTCGTGCAGCCGGGCCCGGGCAGTGCCGAACAGCCGGGCCAGCGGCGACTCGATCGTCGTGCCCTGGCCGGCGGTCTCCAACGCGTCCAGCACGGTCTGCTGGGTCAGCTCCAGCGCCTGCTCCGACGGCAGCCGCAGGGCGCCGAGCAGGTGGCTGGCCAGCTGTTCCTGGGTGTGCCGGACCGTGGTGTTGAACGCGCCGCGGTCACCACGCCGGACCGCCGCTAGCCAGGCGATCCCGGCGGAACCGGACTCCGTGTCGATGGGTCGCGTCCCTCGCTCGGTCTTCAGGCGCATGCTCGGCGGCTCCTCGGGCAACTGGATCAACGGCCGGAGGTGCAGAACATACCGTCTACCCGCTCCGATATCGACCACTTGGGCGTGTAGAGATTACGCCGAAAGGTCATCACGCATAGCGCTGAATAGCTGTCATACAGTTACGCCACTAGGCTGCATGACAGTAGCCCGGCCGTGTCTGGCCGGGTCTCCGTCGCAGCAACAACGAGCCGGGGCGGTGGAGGTTACGGCCCGATCCGACGCGGCCGTCCCTGTATCGGGAGGATCGGTCCGGCAGCGGCGGCTGATCACCGATCCCGGTAGCGAGAAACGAGCGGCGCCACGGCATCCGGCCGTGGCGCC
>JBBWZH010000762.1:0-3776 GCA_039648995.1 Mycobacteriales bacterium | reverse complement strand
CCGGTGTTCGGCGGCAAGCCGGCGCACCACCCGAAGCGGTACTTCCAGGCGATCGACCACTGCGTCGGCAACGTGGAGCTCGGGCGGATGGACGAGTGGGTCTCGTTCTACAACCGGGTGCTGGGCTTCACGAACATGAAGGAGTTCGTCGGGGACGACATCGCGACCGAGTACTCCGCGCTGATGAGCAAGGTGGTCGCGTCCGGCAACCACCGGGTCAAATTCCCGCTGAACGAGCCGGCGGTCAGCAAGCGTAAGTCGCAGATCGACGAGTACCTGGAGTTCTACGGCGGGCCGGGCGTGCAGCACCTGGCGCTGGCCACCGGCGACATCGTCGGCACGGTGCGGGCGATGCGCGAGATGGGGGTGGAGTTCCTGGACACCCCGGACAGCTACTACGACACGCTCGGTGAGTGGGTCGGCGACACCCGGGTGCCGGTGGACACGCTGCGCGAGCTGAAGATCCTCGCCGACCGGGACGAGGACGGCTACCTGCTGCAGATCTTCACCAAGCCGGTGCAGGACCGCCCGACCGTCTTCTTCGAGCTGATCGAGCGGCACGGCTCGATGGGGTTCGGCAAGGGCAACTTCAAGGCCCTGTTCGAGGCGATCGAGCGCGAGCAGGCGCTGCGCGGCAACCTGTAGCTTCTCCCGCTCAGGCAGCCTGCCGGACGTAGAGATCACGCAGCAGCGCGACCTCGGCGGTGTGGTGGATCAGCTCCCGGTTCACCCACCAGACGATCGCGACGATCGGCAGCGTCGGGTCGAGGCCGCGCGGATACTGCCCGAACCCCACGGTGTCGAGCTGGTCGTCGGTCAGCGACTCGATGTCGCGGGCCCAGCGGCCGACCTCGAACCAGAGCCGATCGAGCGCCTCCTTCGCCGACGGCGTGAAGTGGACGAGCTCCTTCGGGTCGATGCGGCGCGAGCCGAAGGTCCACTCCCAGCGGCCGGCGAAGCAGTCGACGAGGTGGCTGACCCGCCAGCCGATGGTGGCCACCGGTGCCGGCACCGGCTCCGGGCGCGCGAGGTCGAGCTGCCACTCGCCCGCGCCGAACGCATCCGGCGTGACGCCGGCGCCGCGGCGGCGGACCGACCAGGCACCCGGCACCGGCTCCCACAAGAACTCCTCGTCGGTCAACCCGGCCAGCCGGGCCTGGCTGAACTCGGCCGAGGTGGTGAGCTGCTGGAGCAGCAGCCCGACCCGGTCGGTGCGCACGTCCATGTCGATCCTCTCCGCGGCGGTGCTCGATCGGGCCAGCATGCCGGGCGGTACCGACAATTTCCGGCTGCGACCGCGCCGGCATGGCACGCTGGAGCCGTGGAGACTGGGGCACCTCGCCGCTACACCGACGCGACCGCGGCGACCGGTGACGGGGACGCACTCGCCGGCGCATCCGGGTACATGGACGCGTTGCGGGTAGCGGCCCCCGATGCCGCCAGCGCCGGCGGCTGGGGCGCGCTGAGCACCGACCTGCTGGCGGCCGGCAGCCCGCTCGACACCGGCCTGACCAGCGGGCCGCTCGCGGCCGGCAGCTCCGGCCGGCCCGGCGCCGATCCGCTCCGTGACACGCTCACCGCCACCGCCCTGCCCGGCCTGCCCGGCACGGTCGACCTGGCCGGGCCGGGCGGCAGCCCGGCGGCCGGCGCCGCGGGCCCGCCGGCCACCGGCTCCGCCGCTCCGGCCACCCGGCCTGGCACATCCCGGCCGGGTGCCCCGCCCCGGCCCGGGCCGGGGCCCTACCCACCCGCACAGCCCCACCCGGCGGCACAGCCCTACTCATCGGCGCAGCCCTATCCGGCGGCACAGCCCTACCCGTCGCCGTCCCGCCCGCCGCCGCAGGCCCGGCCGGCACCACCACCCCGGCCGGCCCCGCAGCCCCGGCCGGCCCCGCGGTCGCAGTGGCCGGGGGCCGGGCCCGGCGGGCCGTCGCGTTACGGCACGTCCCCGCCCGCCAGGCGGACGGCGGCGAGCGACCTGGGCGGGCCGATCGCGCTCGGGATCGACGAGGCGGCGATACTGGCCGAAGCGCCGGCCTGGGTGTCGCGAGCCGTCACCAGAGCCGCCGAACGCGCGGCCGGCGCCGAGGCCAAGCGGGCCGGCGCCGAGGCCCGCCGGTACGGCGGCGGCCCGACCGGCTCCCGGTACGGCGGCCCGCCCCCGACGTCGAGCTGGCAGCAGCCGGCGGACGTCGCGTCGCCACAGCAGCGGCCCGCCGGCCAGCCGACCCCGTATCAGCGCCGGCAGCGGCCCCGCGGGCGGCGCCGGTCGGCCCGGCTGATCTGGGTGCCGATCCTGCTGTTCATCCTGTTCTTCAACACGGTGAGCAGCTGCATCCGGACCCAGCTCGACGGCGTGACGCGGAACCCGACGCCGGCACCGACCTACCAGGTGCCGACACCGAGCCGCTAGGCGCACCGGCCGCGCAGGCCGACGTCGTGATCGGCGCGGGTCAGCGCTCGCTCGTCGGCGACGCGGGCAGCGTCAGCGGGTCATCCGGCGGTACCGGCGGACCGCGATCGGGATCGCGACGACCACGACGCCCGCGGCCCAGGCGAGCGCCTGCCAGCCGGCGCTGCCCACCGGGGCGCCGTTGAACCAGCCACGCAGCGCGTCCACGGTGACGGTGATCGGTTGGTGCGTAGCGAACCCGCGCAGCCAGTGCGGCATGGTGCCCACCGGCACGAACGCCGAGGACGCGAACGTCAGCGGGAACAGCCAGATGAACCCGCCGGACTGCGCCGCCTCCACGCTCTTCACCGACAGCCCGATCAGCACGCCCACCCAGGAGAGGGCGAACTCGAACAGCAGCAGCAGGCCCAGCCCGGCGGTCACGCCCAGCACCGAGCCGTGGAACCCGAACCCGGTGAGCAGGCCGACCACAACCATGATCACCACCGTGAGCGCGTTGCGGACCACGTCGGACATGGTGCGGCCGAGCAGCAGCGCCGACCGTGCCATCGGCAGCGATCGGAACCGGTCGACCAGGCCCTTCTGCAGGTCGTCGGCCAGCCCGATGCCGGTGGCCGCGCCGCCGAAGGCGACCGTCTGCACGAAGATGCCGGGCAGCAGGAACTGCACGTACGGGCCGTTGCCCGGCGTCTTGATCGCGCCGCCGAAGACGTAGACGAAGAGCAGCACGAACATGATCGGCTGGATGGTGGAGAAGATCAGCAGCTCCGGGATGCGCGGGAGCTGCCGGAGCAGCCGGCCGGTCATCACCAGCGCGTCGGCCAGCACCCAACGCGGCCCGGTCCGCCGCTCCAACTCCTCGGCCGTGGTCACCCACGGATCCGTGACCGCGACAGTCATGAGGTGGCCTCCGGAGTGAGCATCGCCTTCTCCTTCTGACGGCGGCCGCGGCCCTTCGCCGGCGGCGCCGCGTCGGCTGGCGTCTCCTCCGCGGCGTGGCCGGTCAGCGCCAGGAAGACGTCGTCCAGCGTGGGGTGCCGCAGCGCCAGGTCGTCCAACGTCACGCCGGCCGCGTCCATGTCGCGGACGACCTCGGGCAGGATGCCGGCGCCCTTGCTCACCGGGACCGTGACGTGCAGCGTGGCCGCGTCGACCACGGGCTCGCCGGCCGCGAACGGGGCCAGCACCGAGACCGCCGCGTCCAGCTCGCTGGCGGCGGCCACGGTGACCTCCAGCCGCTCGCCGCCGACCTGCGACTTCAGCTCGCGGGAGGTGCCGCTCGCGATCACCTTGCCGATGTCGATCACGGCGATGGTGGACGCCAGCCGGTCGGCCTCGTCCAGGTACTGCGTGGTGAGCAGGA